>JAEZAS010000325.1 GCA_023430365.1 Planctomycetota bacterium | reverse complement strand
CCTCTACGCCGGGTACAGGTACGAAAGCGACACCGGGCTCTACTACGTTAGGAATCGCTACTACCATCCAGAACTGGGCAGGTGGGTCAGTAGGGATCTCTTGGTTGAAGAGGAAAACGCCTACAGTTTTTGCTATGACAATCCCTGTGTCTTAATCGATTCTGACGGACTGAAACCTGGGCTCTCGTATCCTCGACATGTGCCAGTACCAAATCGGCACCAGCCAGGTCGAACTGGTCCGTCTCGTCCTTCTTATCCTCCAAATCGAGATCGGCAACCGCCCAGACCTCATCCTCGTAGTCCACGCCGAGACCGTAACTACCCGCATATACCACAAGGCGGTCCGATCGCCCCTGGCAGGACACCAACTCGGAACACCTCTCCTTCAATGGAAGAAGCCATTGATCGGCAAACTCTTTGGGCGCTTGAGGCTGCTTCTATCGCACTCCGGAAATCAAATGTAAATCCCTGTGATATGGTCCCCATTCCTTGCAATTTGCCAATTAATGCAAGGACAAAGGTTCCTTACGGCGACAGCGTTTATCTGTCTACAATATTTGGCGTGTCACAAAAACTAATGCCATTTCTAGGTGTTTTGAAGTTGTGCGATGGCTACAAACCCGGAACGCCGGCAAATCTGCGAGATATAGATAGCATTAGACTGCCCACTGACCAAGCGGGACACTTGATTGGCCAAGCACTTGGCGGTTGGGGAGACTATGCATCTGGCAACATTGTTCCCATGGACGCCACTCTTAACAACAGTGGATACAAACGAATGGAGAATTACGCTCGCAGGCAGGTTGGCCCAGGTTGCCCAGTATGCGTAATCACGATAGCTTACTATATGCCTCCAGCCACTCATCCCATCACTGGTGGATTAACATGGTATAGGCCTTCATCGTTTCATTATTTTGTCTTTTCAAAGAGTGGAGCCCGCTATGAGGAACTCCCTAATGGAGGAGCAGGATAGGTTGTTCGACATGATCTTCGATAAGGATTTGGATGGGGCGACCTGTTTGTTGAAGCGCCATCCGTCGTTAGCCAAGGCCATGCATCACTCTCTGATGCTGCCACCACTTGACATGGCAGCGCAGAATGATGCGGGCGATCTAGCGGAGCTCCTGATTGAATACGGTGCTGATCCTGATTGCACCTCGTTTGGGGGGGAAACAGCGCTGCACAAGGCTGCATTAAATGGATCAATTAACGTTTGCAAGGTACTGGTCAGAAATGGCGTCAATATAGATGCTGTAAATGCGAAGACAATCTCGGCGCTAGATTACTCAGTGTTTTCAGATGCCGACGGAGCCGTAGAGTGTGCGAAAATACTGAGGGAGGCCGGAGCCAAGGAGTCAGTGCTAAGTGCTATTTATTCTTGTGACGATCGCCTACTGAGCCGACTTGTCACAATGCCGGAATCGCTGTCACACAGGGAAGTGCATGTAACACGAAGCATACCGGAGTTAGTTTGGTCGTGGGAGCGAGAGGCTGATGAAATCGAGGGGATGAACTTCACCAGAAGAGAAACCACCAAGAAAGTGCTTGACCGCCACATTAACGTGCTGCCATTATTGCTGTCTAATGGCGCGGACATCAATGCTTATGGCGTCATAATGGACTATCCCGCCGTTTTTGTAGCTCTAAATGGCGCTCGGGGCGGCGGTGTTTTTCTAGAGGCACTCATGTCGTTTGGTGCCAGCCCTTTCGTAACAAATAACATAGGAGAAACTGCTATCGAGCATGCGATGGCGACCAGGAACCATGATGCTGTTCGTATTTTGACCAGTCCATCTTAAAAAGATCTGCGATTGTAAGAGCGCTCAGGCCCAGCAACCGGCTTTGGCGCGAGGACGTCGTGGCCAAGAGCCAGATCACGCCGGTCTATCTCCATGAGTACTACACGTACGACGGGATGTACCAGCTGACCGCCTTCGACCGGGGCGAGCTCAATAGCGGCCACACCGGCATCAGCGGCACGCCCAGCCGCGAAGAGGACTGGTCGCTCGATGCCTTGGGGAATTGGGACGGCTACGTGCAGAAGGCTGGCGGCACGACCAGCCTCGATCAGGCCCGAACCGTGAACCTATGGAGTCGTTAATCCCTTCTGGTGGCTTCTTTCATAACCGCCGCCAAGCCGGAAACATGAGATTTCTGTTAGCAAACCCTGCGGCATTGACAACTATGAAGGCGACCGCCCCAACAGTACCGGTGGCGGAGCCGGCAACACTCGCCGAGTTTCGGGAGCTGTTGGCTCATTGCCCGCATGTACTCGGCAACGGCTCAAACACGCTCATTGTGACTCCGCCTTCTCTGGTAGCCATCACCAGAAAACTCACGCGCTTTAGCGTTTTGGATACCACGATTATCGCTGAGGCCGGGGTCCGGCTTCAGACGCTAATCAAGGTAGCTGCCAATCATGGGCTAGGCGGCATAGAATACCTGTGGTCGGTACCCGCCACTGTCGGTGGAGCCGTGTACATGAATGCCGGCCGCGGAATCGACCATCCAGAATCTCAGATCCATACTGTTGTTGCGAGAGTTCTTGTCTACGACAGGAGGCGTGACTTCTGGCTTAGGCGCGCTGAGTGCAAATTCGGCTACCGGACAAGCATCTTTCACCAGCGACCGGAATGGAAGATCCTAGCAGCAGAGCTGTCATTGCCCCAAAAGCGGCGAGAGGAGGTAGATCGCGGAATACGTGAACGAATTAATTACGTTAAGGAGCATCAAGATCACACCGCGCCCAACGCTGGAAGTGTTTTCCGAAGCGGTTACAGCGATGGGCCATCGCTTCGCTCACTGCAGTTTGGACGAGCTCGGATGTCAGGTAAGACCAGCAATTGGCTGCTCAACGACTTCGGTCCAGCGACGGACGTTCTGGAAGTCATCAAACTAGTGGAGCGGCACCATAGCGCGCCACCTGAGCGGGAAATTGTCGTATGGTAGACTTGTTTCCCAAGCCGCCGTGCATCGTGACGTTTCAAGATGCGATCAATGAAGGCGCCATGCTCCAATGCGTGTGCTTGGCACGCTTGGTGGAGTCTGCCACGAATCAGCGGCCGTTTGTCCTCGACTACCGCAATCCGCACCGCAAAGCAGCCTACGACGGACATCCGAGTAAAAATGTACTTCTTGGATTTGCCAAGCAAGCCATGAGGTTGTCGCCTGCATTCGACGACGAAGGAGCCGCGGCGGAGTGGATCAACGACAATGCCTCGATCGCTATCTGCGGCAGCGATGAAATATGGAAGTGGCCCTTCCCAGGTTGCGACCGCCGATTTCACTGCCCCTCGCCTAACATTTACCTGGGTCTTGGCATAACCATTCCCAAAGTGGCTTACTCGGTCAGTATCGGCAGTAGCCCCGCAGAAAGCTACCCAGAGCAATTTCCAGGCTTGCTTCGGGAATTCTCGCTGGTGGCCGCACGTGACAATGCGACTTTGCGTTTGGTGCAGCGATTTCGGGGGGCAGTTAAGCTTTCTGATCCGACGCTCGGGGTGACGCTAGAAAGCGTCTTTCCGGGCTACCAAGAAGCGGCGGAGCAGATCGCTCCCAAGAGGCCGTTTACCTTCTTGACCGATCCTTGGATTTCGGAACAGTTCGTGCGGGAATTCGCCGTTGGAGAGGTGGTGACGACATTACCCTCCCCGTATCGGAATCTCGGTCCGCAAGAGCCGCACGTCTGGGCTGGATTACATGGCCTAGCAAGCCTTGTCATTTCCCACCGCTTCCATTCCACGTTAATGGCGTATTTGCACGATACTCCCTGCCGCATTTACCAGGAGAGAAACAAGGTGCTCGATTTTGTGGCTGAGGCGGGGCTGGGGCAGCAGCCCTGTGTACGACCGGCCTCAGCTGGTGAGTTTCTCGAGCGGTGCCGTTCGGAGCATAGAAAGGTTCTGGAAGAAATTTTCCATCCCATCGCATGCTCGCTGTCCAATCTGTAGCACTAAAAACGAATGAAGAGTGACGCTTGCGTGAATCGGGCACAAAGCCTTTTTCTGCGATTGGACCTCGGAGCCCGACGGTAATTGCAGCTGAGAGATGAACGGCTGTGGAACAGGACCTAGCTTTTTACCACCCAATTTACATCCCGGTCCTGAACGCCGGATTCTTGGATCAAGAGCCATACTAAAGATGGCGACCGCCTCTCACTTTAACTGAGGAAGCGTGGGTGCGATCTATTGAGCATGTGCTCGCGGCTCCAGTGCACCATCAAGGAGCGCACCGCCGCGGGAGCTATGCCGAATGCGATAGAGGTTGCTTAGCTCGATCGGAGTTCCGCTACAGTTTAAGGTCCGCCTGAACCAGATGTCGTCGTGGTTTGGTACCCACGTACTCGATTTCGCTTGATGGTAGCGCGAGTGCGAAACATAGCCATGCTGTCGAGCTGTCGTCCCACTGACCAGTTGAATGCCGCCAATTGCCCGCCGAAAGGTCTGCGGAGCATACTTGCTCGGGTCGACGTCCACGACCACGTTACAGTGTGCCACACGCAGGAGCTCCGAATCTCCCATCTCGTGCGCAATGTTGGCCATCGCCGTCCGAGGAAAGTATAGCGGCGCAAGGTCTGGTCGCAGCTTTGCGACGCCATCCAGACATCCGCTGCGAAAGACGTAGTCGCAGTCCGTAAACCAGACCCAATCCGCCTTGGTCTCCAGGGCCGCCAGGTTGCGGCCGATCATGCGCCGAGTAATGCGGTCGGGTTCTAATCGCCATGGCCGGATCGAGACATTTGTTGCGAGTTGTTGCGCCTGGATAAACTCAAGCACGCGGACAGTGTTGGCGTCAGCTTCAGTGAAGAATACGGTTAGCTGGACATCAACCACCTGCGGTGGGTAAAGAACCAAGGAGCTCAGTTGGAAAAGGAGCGACCTGGAATAATGCCAGCAATGTGTCACGACCTCCAGTCGCATCGCTTACACTCGCTTTCCTTTGAGGAATCTTGCTAACTGCGGATCAGCACCCGGCGACCAGTCGGCGAGGCCACCAATGTTATCCAGCACACAGCTTCGGTAGTTTGGCCACCACAGTTCTCGGCAGCGCTCGTTCTTTACATGCCGCTCGCCATGGAAATGCCAAATGCGGACGTCCGCCTGCCGGTGCGCAAATACGGGTGAACAGTTAAAGCGGCAATCGAGTACGGAATGCTCATAACGTGGCAAGAGCAGCTGCAAGGCAATTTCGTCGCAGATAAAGGTTTGCCAGCCGGCGTAAGCGAGTTCTCGCCACGGTGCAAGAAGTGGCGAGTCGCGCCGAAAAGCAAAAACCCCTCCGTTTACCGCAGGCCTAGTGACCAAAGCTTCTTCGACAAGTTTATTAAGTTCTTGCGCTGGAATGCGTTCCTGAGGCAGGTCCCGCCAGGCTTCGATCCGGCGTCGAATCGTTTTTCCCGATGAAACCCAGTGGGCGAACTGGGTAGCGGCGAATTCTTGGTTTTCTGCCGCCGCAAACAAATCATCAATTGGACCGACAACAAGCGTATCCGCGTCCAGATACAGAGTCACGTCATAGGGCGTTTGCGTCAGGAGCTCGAGTTTCGTAAGAAACGACGAGTTCTTGGGCGAAATTACCTGATTCGTCTCAAGGTGTTGAACCTGAAGGCGAGCGTCGGCTGCGCAACGCGCGGCCACTTCTGCGGATTCAGGTTGGGTCGTATAGAAAGTAATCGGCCCGTCGAAATGCCGTCGAAGGCTGCGCAATGAAACAACTGCACGGACGGCATGTGCCGGCCCGGTTACCAGGTAGATAACGCCACGTTCCATGGTTGGTGCTTTCAGCTCCTCTGTCAAAGCCACCTAACGATGGTAGAAGTAAGCATCAGCTTGATTCTTCATTTGCTTGCCTTCGGGGGTGCCTCGCCGGAGCCAGGCAATGGGAATTTCGAATTCCTTAGCCATAGTTGTGGGATCGAGCACGCCAAACGTCTTGTCGAGCGAAAAGCTGAGAAATGTTTCGTCATGATAGCGAGTTGGGTCAATTCCCCTGGCGGCAGCCTCAGAGAATGCTTCGAGCCATCGCGATATCCAGGATTTGTCACGGCAGTAAAGAACGCTTGTATTGAGGCATTGGCGGACCGGGTGAAGTCGCCGGTTCCTGAAAACTGGCAAGCACACGGGTCTGCGATAGCAGACGTTAAGAGCCTGTAGTGTGCGACCTAAGGAGCTTGTTCCAGGCTCCTGCAATCGATGCCAGAGCAAAGCGTCGGGGAGTCGGAGTAAGTGGGTGTCGAAGTCCAGGTAAAGGATTTCCGAAAATCGCTCCATCGCTTTTGCGATCAGATACGGCTTCATGTACCATCGCCCTAACGTACCCGCTTCGGGTGTGAAGTTGGGCTCGCATACGAGTTCGACATGTGCAACCCCTAGTTCCGATAGCAGCTTCGCATTGTCACATCCCGCCACAAAGTGGACGACTTCGTTCCGAGCCCATCGGTGTCTAAGCCCATTTTCTACACTGGCTCGCACCCGTTCGTCGCTCGATACATCGCCAAATAATATTCGGATGGGTTGCCCGGAAGACACGTTCGGAAATGGCGAGCGCGCCGGCTTGTGAACTGACCACACCCGGCCCCTGCTGACTTGAAGGACCAAGTTCTCGCGCTCGACTAGCTCGTGCACAGCTCGATCCACTCCCCAAATCTGCCGGCGGCTTTTCCGACTGCCATAATCGTGTCCGGCGAGCAGTCCACCCGGTCGGACTTTGGGCCACCAAGACTTGATGTCAAGCGTAACTCCATCGAAGGTGTGGTCTCCGTCGATAAACGCAAAGTCCAGCGTACCATCGGGTATGGCGGAAGCGGTGACAGATGATTCGCCACGGACCAACACCCTCCGATCGTTCGCAAAGAGGGTTCGAGAGTATGCCTCCTGTTGGTTGTCCAGATGTTGTTCCTGGGCTATGCGTGCGGCCCGATCTCTCGAATGGAAGTAGCTGGAATCTGCCATTGCAGGAGTCCAGATATCTACCATCCAGAGAAAAAGTTCCGGTATCTCTCGGAGCAACCATTCAGAGAGGCTCCCTCGCAGCACGCCGATCTCCACGCCCACCATTCCTGGACGGCGATATGGGGCGAGCAACCGAACGAGGGATTTTGCATGTGTAGGCATGTGGAAAGTGCCTGACTGCCTTACGAGGAATGTGAATGCAGCAAGTTGGCGGCTAGAGCTTTCAGTTGCGGGCTAATGCCGCGGTGTTCCTCTCGAAGCCACTCGAAGTAGTTGGCGACTCGCTGTTCGAGGGCTGGCTTGTTGCCGGACCAGGACCACAGTGAGTGTGAATCCAGACGCAAGTCCGCATTCGGACTAAAGTCCGCTTCACACAACCACGACCATCGGGCCAGATATAGTCGATTCTCGATCGAGCCGTGCCATAAATGGGTAACGGTGCCGGGAAGAAGTTCGACGTGGCCGCCGATTGCTTGATGCCATCCGTCGGCCCATTTGTGAAAGTCTGCCATTAATCCAGGCGGCAGCCTTTTCAGTATGCGGTGATCAAACCAGCCATGAGATGCCACCGCCATTAGTGAATCGCCACCGCCTGTGATGTGTCGATCATAAAGACCGTGGGCCGCTAGGAGTTCGCGTCTAGCAGCCCAAGCTAGGCCAGGATGCCCCGTCAAGAAACTGCGACAATTCGGGTGCCCTTGCGATACGACGGATGCCGTCGAAACACGAAAGTCGTCAAGTTCGCCGGACGGCCCCAAAAATTCGGCATTTGAAAAACACTGAACCAGGGGCGACCGCTCTAGTGCCTGACACGCCTGGTGTATCCAATCCGCATTGTGAAAAAGCACGTCACAATCAACCCATGCGACAGACTTGTAGTTGCTGGGCAGCCGCTGTATCAGAACGTTGAGCGCACGTTCCTTTTGCCACAGCCGACTTTTGCCACGCAGTTGTATAGTGCGATCCGATGCCGGCAAGCGATAGGGCTCACTGCCAAATGCGACTTCAACTGTCCAGGGTTCGAGTCCTTGTGCCCTGAGTGACTGGCTAAAGTGACGATAGTTTTCTTCGATACGTGGGTCACCTGCGGCGCTAAAAAAGCAAGTTGTGACTGCGAGCGTCGAAATATCGCTCTCCCGTAAGCAACGCGGAGGATGTGGACGCTCGGGGGCCATTGCTGGCTTGGGGATGATCCAGATGGTATTTCCGGTCAGGATCACTTCGGATTGTTTTTCCTTTGCAATTCCGTCGACCGTTCGGCGAACTGCCCACTGCCCGCGACGATCCTTTGGATGACCGTAGTTTATCCCGGCAAGTACGCCACCTGGCTTTAGGTTCCGCCACGCCGACTCTAGTAGTTCAGTAAGTTGTTGGCGCTCCGTTTCAGCCTCGACGATCACGAAATCAAGATATGTGTCGTGCCGTTCACCGATGGAAGGCGACGGCCTGAGCGCATCCTCGGAATGCCAAGAATTTTTCCAGGCCGATGCGTCAAAGCCGACATCCGGTCTTTGACGGACAATCTCTTTGGCAACCACGTTACCGATTGAGGCAATAAGCCTTCCTCGGCCGTTTCGTGGGATCAGTGTACTAACAGCTCGGGCAAGGGATGCTGCAACCTCCGGGGAAGGCGACCGCCGCCTGGATCTGCCTGGGCCACCGGACGCAGGCTGTGCTAGCCACATCGCAAAGGCACATATTTTCTCGAGGTGGCGCCGATTGCTCACGTGCTCCCAGCCGTACCGTTTCATTGGGACACGGCGGAAGAATTCGCCGCGGCGCTGCGCTACATACCATAGATACGTGTCCTGGCTCGGGACAGGCAGTCTGCCCTGGCAGAGAGCGGCAGCAGACCGCGTACTTGCCGTGTTGCCGAAAAAGCACCAGCTGATGATCCTGGCGTGGGGGACGGAGTTCGCTGCTGGAAGAGCGGTAATTGCGAGAGGTGGAAAAGCTGCCAGTTCAGGAACCGTCGCGGCCCAAGCATCGAGCCTATCAATGGCATCGGGAGGTTTCGTGTATCCCCAGGGGCTTGCAATGAACGAGGGCTGCCGCCCTTGCTCATCGGGCTCGAACCACTGAGAGTCAATCCACTGCGAGGGCGTAACTGCAACGGTGTCGGTATCGAGCTTTAAGTACCAGGGGGTACGAACATGCTCGGCAGCCGCGAAGACAAGCCCGGTAAGCATCTTCTCCCGCTGATCGACGTCCGACAGGCCCCAAAGAACAAGCTCGACTGCATCCGCAGTTACAAAGCTCAGTTTCTCCTTCCAAAAGTCGAGACCGTTGACACTGTCACAGATAAAGAGAAGCGGGTTGTGGAGAATTTCTGGACGATGCTTAGCCCAGGTTGGCCAAACGAGCTTCAGTTCCGCGAGATGTTCCTCGTCTACGCCAACGACTGTAGTGAATTCGACTGCCACAATTTCCTCTTGTCATAGACCGGGTCTATCGAACTCAAGTCGGCTGCCCCAAGACGTTTCGGCTCAAATCAATCGCGGACCATTTCTTGGAGAAGGAATGATCCCATCCAAGGGCCTTCATAGACATTCTGAGGATGGGAGTACGGAGCCGAGTGGCGCAGTACACCATGAATGCCTCATGAGATGGACAGGGCAGCCGGTGGGGGGCCAGTAGAAGTAGTTTGCGAGTCCAGGCAGTATTACCTAGGAAAAACCAGGAGCTGATCGTGTCGTGAACGGCGGTATTGCCTTGCTCCTCATATCTCACATCGAGAGATGGCCCGTCTGCAAACTCCGGAATTGCTTGGGCCCAATCGTCGAGTAGCTTGAGTACGTGGGCGGGCTTCGTGTAGTTCCAGGCATGAGACGCAAACGCGAAATCGCCGCCGGCTACCTGGAACCATTGAGGTGATAGCCACCGCGATTTGCGGCAGGCGACAGCTTCTGGGTCGAGTCGCAAGTACCACGGGGTATTGATTGCGTCCGCAGCTCTTAAGTAAGCATGCGACCACCGGTCTCGCCCAGTTGAATCGCCATCCGGGATCACTGGCACTAGCTCGCACTTGGCATGTCGTTGTGTGATCATTCTCAGATCTTCGTGGATCCGCTCTCGTGGATCGTGCAGGATGCGGCAAGGCATCGATAGCAGCGATTCGCGGTGACGCATCCACGTCTGCCACGTCCAGTAAAAAGTGTCTAGCGAACTGCGATCTACGGCCGTGATTGCAGTCAAGGGCGGCAGGTCAAAAGAGGACACTGGGTCTTCGGCAAAATCCTGTTGATCTGAGTACGAGGGTAATTCATCCGCAAGATTCTTCTTTGTGCTGCGATCATACATCCCAGCCGTGTTAATGGTTTTTGGGAACGTGGTGATCGCCGCTTCAATCGATTGTTCGAAGGGAACGTATTGGAATACTGTCAGTCCACTGTCCGGCGTACAGTTCAGAACCTCGAAGCCTTCCTTCTCGAAATGAGGCTTGAGAGCCCCGAGGCGAATGTTGAGTGCATGGTAGGTCCCGTTGTTTCCGTTTACCGAGGATCGTGATCGGTGCTGCTCAAAAGCATAGTTCTGCGCTCCGTAGTTCATCCGAAAGTCACAACCGAGCAAGTACACGCGGCGAAAGCCAAGAAAAAACAGCAGTCGCAGTGCGACCAGCATCACCGACCGTGAGCCCTTTACGCCGTGGGCGTCGACACGCTGACTGTGATTGCCCCAGTTGAAAGTGTCCTCAAACAGCCACTGTTCGGCATTGAATGCTTCATTGCGCCGATAGCCGAATACGGCTGGCATGTCGCCGACTAAAAGATCGCTGAGAATTAACTCCCCCGTTTCGTCTCTGGTGCTGATCGGCTTTTCCATGTGGCACAGAGGCACGAATTTGATGATCGCCGGGTCTCGCCAAATGGCATCGGCAAAATTGGCTGGGTCGTCAACGCTGACCCAGAGATTCGGACGGATAATGGTGCCGGCATTATTGACAGCGCACGTCACGATGCCGCGTTGATCCAGGAGTTTGAGATTGTGCTGGTTGAGAGAAGGCCCTGCGCACACAAGGAACACGGCCTGGCCTCGATACGCATCTCCCAAAAAGACGTTGTGGCCGTCGCGGGTAAAGAGCATGGGCGCTGGCTGTAGGTATCTGCCGACAGAGAAGCCAGCATCGCGGTGCCTGCCATGCCTCAGTTGAGCGTGGTCAGCTTCATCTCTTTCAGGTCCGCCAGGAAGTTGCGCTGGATGCGAGTCATATCCCATCATCGGATTCCAATGAGGCGCTCCTGTTGGCCTTCAATGTTCGAGGGATTGTAGCGTCTGCATCTCTATCTGCAAACCTATTTTCAGTGCTAACAACTTATCGATCTTCGCCAGTGTGACAGTTGCAATTCTTTTTGGTGAATTATGTTGCTCTTGTACGAAGGTGCGATACAATCCTGCCGCGATCTG
>JAEZAS010000298.1 GCA_023430365.1 Planctomycetota bacterium | reverse complement strand
CTTCGTGGGCAAGGACCGCGTGTTGTCGCACGACAACACCGTCCGCCAGCCGACGCGGGCCATCGTCCCCGGCCTGCGAGTGGAATAGCCCGTCAATACGTTTGGCCCCGTCGATACGAAGGGGCCGCAACGGCAACAAGCAACGCAAAGCCTCGGTTGGCCCTCGCCTGCCGAGGCTTTTTGATTGCGTCGGTTAAACACACGACAGCCAAGAGCCATCCACGGTTTATGGGCTCGCACTGCAGCCCGTCGTCACATTCGGCAAAAGCCGAACAGTTTCAAACTCGCGCGACCATGCTGGCCGATACGGCCCTAAGGCTGTCCTCTCCTGGCCTTCCGCTGGACGCGCATGACCACCTCCGCGACGCCACGTTTGATTTCGCTGCGTGGGCCCTATTGGGCGGACTCGGCCCGACCGCTGGTGTCGCTGGCCTTTGTCGCCCCCATGCTGCTGGTCTATGAGGGAGCGGTCCTCTGGCTTGGTCCAGCGGCCATACGCAATGGCGCCGATGTTTGGTTGCGGACGCTGCTCGACACCTTTGGTTTCGGCCAGTACTTCCTGCTGCCGCTGCTCACCTGCGGCATTCTGCTCGGCTGGCATCATGCCCGGCATGAACCCTGGAAGGTCAGCAATCGCACGATTCGCCTGATGTGGGGCGAGTCGACGGTGTTCGCCGTCATACTCCTGGCGGCGGCCTACCTGCAATCGCAGCTCCTGGGTGGCGATTCAGCCGCGACAGCATTTACCAGCGCCTCGGACGACTTCCGTCGAGGCGCCGCGCGGCTCATCGGCTATCTCGGCGCGGGCGTCTACGAAGAAGTGCTCTTCCGCCTGCTCCCTATTCCGCTGCTGGCGCTCGCTCTGGGCTGGACGGGCCTGAACCGCCGCGGCAGTCTGATCCTGGCAGTCACAGGGACGAGCCTCATCTTTGCGCTCGCCCACTACAAGCTCGACTTCGAATTGCTCGGCGTGCACATTGCGTTGCCTTATGGCGACGCCTTCGCCTGGTTCAGCTTCACGTTTCGTTTCACCGCCGGTTTGCTCTTCGGAGCGCTGTTTGCCGTGCGTGGTTTTGGGATCGCCTGCGGAGCCCACGCGCTCTACGACCTGCTCGTCGCGATCCTCTGAGCGTGCTCTTCCCAGTCTACGGGAACAGCCACGCAATGCATGTCAAGAGGCAACTCGCGCGCTTTATATTCGTGGGGCAAACTGCCTTTGTTGCCCTTCACCGTGCGACGTATAATGCTCGATGTAACGCTCATCGATTCGACATTTTCGCACGTCGCAGGAACCTTTCGCCGTGTTGTCCGTTAGACCCAAAGTCGCTGAACTCAGTTTTCAAATGTTCGGCCGAGCGCTGCACCCGGAGTTGTTCGCGGTGCACAAATCCCGCCGGCTCGAACGCGGCGACTATAAAGCACAAATCGACATCACGAACGCGGGCCACGTCATTACCTGGCGTTATCGCGGCATGACGTTGACGGAAGTCGCCTGCTCGGCCCAGCACCCGCTGCCCGAAAAGCGTCGGCTGCTGTCATATCGCCTGAAGGGCGAGCGGAGCGACCGGGTCGAGTGCCGCGGCGGCATCGTCTATCAGATGAGCTTTCAGCTCGAGCCCGTTTCCCCCGACATCTTCTGGGCATTCCAGGAAGAGCTCACCCGCGACGGCGAGAAAAACGGCCTGCTGTGCACGTTCGATTCGAGCGGCCGGATGGCCTTGGGCGCCCTCAGCTACATCCATGCCGAGACCCGCAACCGCAGCTTGCTCGTGCAAGCATTCCACACTTTCCCGGACGACTACGCGATCGTCAAAACGCAGTCGACGTTCGAACTGCCGTAGCTGGCCGTAGGGTAGGCTTCCAGCCTGCCCGTGCTGCTAAATGACCAATGCCCAAATCCCAATGACCAAATTGGTCAGCGCCGGAAACGGCCCTTTGGTCATTGGTGCTTGGACACTGGGATTTTTTGGACGGGCAGGCTGGAAGCCTACCCTACGCGAGGAACTCCCCAATCGCCGCGTTCACCGCTTCGGGTTTCTCCAGCGGAGCCATGTGTCCAGCCTCCGCGATCTCGACGTAGCGCGCCCCGCGAATGCCCTCGGCAATTTTGCGCATCTCCGCTGACGGAGAAATCGCATCGTGCTGGCCACAGATGACGAGCGTCGGAACCTGAATTTCGCCCAGCCGAGAGGTGAAGTCTGGCCGCACCGCCATGCCGCGCAGCGCCGCGGCGATACCTTGAGGCTTCGTCGCCTCGATCACGTTGCGCATCTCTCGGATGTACGCCGGCTCGCTCGATTCGTTCTCGTCGCGATAGAACAGCTTCGGCTCCATGGTGTCGGCCACGATCGCCGCCCCTTCGGCGAGGACGCGCTGGGCCTGCTTCTCTCGTCCCTCCGCGGTTTCTTTCGAATCAGCCACCGCCCGGGTGTCGCAGAGGACCAAGCGCTTCAGGCGATTCGAGTGCCGCGCGACGAATTGCCACGCGATGTAGCCCCCCATCGAGAGCCCACACAGGTTCACCGGCCCGTCAATCTTCAGCGCGTCGAGCAACCGAGCCAGGTCGTCGGCAAACTGCTCCATCGTCACCGTGCCTTCGGTCACGTCGCTGGCGCCGAAGCCGCGCAGGTCGGGAGCAATCACGCGAAAGCGATCCGAAAGGCCCTCGAGCTGCTCGCGCCACATCGAGTGATCGAGCGGAAAACCGTGCACCAGCAGCAGCGGTTCTCCCTCGCCGCGCTCGACCACATTCAGCGACACATCCCCTACGGAAACCTGTGGCATCAGAGTCCAACTCCTAGCTGTCGCAAAATCCACTGTCCCACACGCACAATGACGACTGCTCCCATGGCTCCACGTCCATACCAGCCGGCTTCCCAGGCGGGCAGGCCGCGGCGGAGTCGCCAGATCTGAAGCGAGCGATACGGAATCTGCACAAGAATCAGCGGGAAGAGCACGAACGCACCCGGATTGTAACGCCAGGCGTCGAGCACCCGGCCATGGGCCAGCGAAATGAACGATCGCGTGAGGCCACACCCCGGACAATCGATGCCCGT
>JAEZAS010000140.1 GCA_023430365.1 Planctomycetota bacterium | reverse complement strand
CCTTCAGGTTGAGCGTGTCGATGAACGTTTCGGGGAGCAGGATATCGACCCCCGCTTCGCACATCGCCTTGATCTGGCCGTAGTACGACTCGACCATCTCGTCGAACGTCGTGCCGCGGTAGGCGGGATCGTCGACCTTCGTCGAGATCGACATCTGCTTGGCGGTCGGCCCGATCGAACCGGCGACGAATCGTGGCTTGTGCGGTGTCCGCTCATTGAACTCGTCGACCGCCTTGCGGGCACAGGCGACGCCCGCCTTATTGATCTCCACGACCAGTTCGGGCGGAAGCTGGAACTCCTCCATCCCGATCAGGCTGCCGCCGAACGTGTTGGTCTCGACGATGTCGGCCCCAGCCGCGAGATACTGGCGATGGATCTCGGTGATGTCGTCGGGGCGGGTGATATTGAGAATGTCCGAAAACCGGGCCAGGTCCTTCGTGTGACCGGCAAACCGCTCCCCGCGGACGGCGGCCTCGTCGAGGTCCAGCCGCTGGAGCATGGTCCCCATGGCGCCGTCGAGGATCAGAATGCGCTCGGCGAGCAGCGATTCCAGCAGGTCGTAGGTCTTCGTCCGAACAGGAGCAGGCATGATGACTTGCGGCGTTGAAGGTCGATCCGAGGCGGGCTGAAAAGCAAGACGGAGAACGCCGTCATGGCGTTCCGACCTCGCGAAGGAGCGTTATCCGCCAATGAAACGGATCGCGAAGGTCTAGACACGGCCGGCGGGGCCGATGTTCAGGTAAACGATCAACTATCGCAGAAACGCCCATTTTCAGCAACGCGGGCCAGCGGCAAGGCCGCTGTCACTTCGGCTTCGTCGACAGCAGTTCCCTAGCCGCTCCGCCGCCACGCCAACGCAAACCCGACGAATCAGACCGCCAGCCGTTCGCCCAGCAAGCTCGCGGCAATCCCTGTCAGAGTGACAGACGACTGTCAAAGAATCCCAAGCCGACGACGACGCGTTAAGTGCTACTGGGACTCACCGCCGCGTCCGGCGCCGATCGGAAACAGCGGCTCCAGGCCGAGCGTCGCCAGGCAGATGCCCGCCACATCGACGCTGCGGGCGGTTCGCTCGGGATAATGTTCGTTCGGCACACCGGCAAGGATCAGCGGCGAGAGGGAATCGTGCGCGTGGAGCGAGCCGTGCGAGCCTCCTGCGTTCACCTTGGTTCCCTTCACGCAAAACTCGTAGCCCAATCGGGCCGTGACCCAAATGTCGCCCGTCACTCGATCGTCGAACGAGGTTGCGATCCGCTCGAAGGCGTTGGGATAGTCGCCGAACTGCAGCACGCCCGCTTCATCCACGCGTCCGTCGACCGTCGCCAAATCCCCCTCCCAGCTCCAGCGATTGCCGTACTCGTCCTGAGCGGCGGAACTGCCTCCGTCCCCTGCCGCAAACTTCAGAAGCCCACCGCGCAGCGTCTGCACGCAGAATCGCCGCCTACCGTTTGCCCCAGCATCATCAACGTCGTCGCGCCAGATCACCTGATCGACTCGCTCTTCGCGGAGCAGCATGTCGATCAGCTTCGCGCGCTCGTGCCACCGGTCGGCGGGAATGTAGATCTGTGCCGCGCGCATGTTCGGACAGACAAGCAGATCGGTTCGCTCCTGCCACTCGGCGCCGGCCGGGGCGATCTGGAATTCTGCAAGGATCTCGTCGAGTGGAACACCGTTCTTCTTTTCGTCCCCTTGAAGATCGCACTGCGAATGGTCGCCGGTGACCAGGATGGCCATCGCGTCCAGCAGCGACTCGAGCCCGCCGTAGAGTTCGGCAAGCTGGCCGAGCGTCTGATCGACATGCTCGACCTCCTTGAGCGCCGCCTGCGGCCCCTCGGCGTGCGACGAAAAATCGTTGTCGGGAAAGTAGGCCACCGTCAGCTCGGGAAACGCCCGGTGCTCGGCCAAGAGCAAAAGCTGCTTGGCGGTCGCCGCATCGGTGAAGCCGAACCGCTGAAACATGCCCCCAGGGCCGCGCAGCCGCTCGACGGAACCAGGAATCTGGTCGGAGATGAAATCTCCGAGCGAAAGCAGCGTCGGTCCGAAGATCGTCTCCGAAAACGGTACGCTCGGCCAAAGCCGCAACAGCCACGGCACGCGGACCTGATGCTCCGCGTCGCCACGGAACCAGAGAAAATTGAGGCAGGCCGATTTCAGCCCCGCACGCTCGGCCCGCTGAAAAATGGTGTCGGCCCGTAGCTGGTCGCGGTTCATCCGCACCAGAAAGTCCTCGAAGAAGTTGCCAAATCCCTTGCGCAGGACCGGCCAGATGCTATCGCCGTAGTAGTGCAAGCGATGGTTTTCGTGGTCGTAGAAGTGTGCTCCGGCAATGCCCGTGTTCACCGTATAGCCGCCGGTCACCAGCGCGGCCGTCGCGGCCGGAGTGATCGAGGGAAAGATGGCTGTCGAATTCCAATCGACCTTCCCAGCCGCGGAGAGCGCCTGCAGATTGGGCAACCGCCCCTGCTCCATGGCCGGTCGCACGACGCGCGAGGCAAGCGCATCGATCACGATGAGAAGCACCTTTTTCATACATCGGCCACTCAGGGAAGCTCGTCAGTGTTGCGATTCGATCGCGTCGGGAACGCCCGGTTCCCCGTCGAGTCTAGCTAGTAAGCACCCACAAAACGATGCATCCGGCATGCCCAAGCACATTAGCCGGCTCACGGAGGAGACGGCCAAAGAGTCGCGAGGAACCACCCGATCGGGCTAATTCGCGCGATATCCAGGCAACATCCGGTTGACGCCCTGCTGGTGGCCGCTGGCATAGTGGAAAGCTCCCCGGTGAGGCCCCAGTGACCGGCGTATTTGCTCGATACTCACTTCCGGACCACTCGCCCAAGGGCGGGCCACGTCGATCGGCGCATCGAAGAGCATGAAAGAGTCGCGGCTCTTGCCTGCCTCCATGACGTAGTGCCCGGGCCACATCGTTCCGGCGGCAATTGAATCACGCGTCGTCCGCGCGGGACACCTCAGAATGGCCGGCGGCACGAGGAGCAGTTCGCCGGCGCCTGACACGGGTCCCCCCACGGTGACGCGGTCGTGCAAGTTTCCTTGCTCGATGAATGGCAGAATGTCGATCGTCCAGCCGCCAACCACATCGGGATGGACCGGCCGCGGAAGATCCTTGTTCGCCTCGCAGAAATGGCTAAGTGCCAGATTGAGCTGGTGCAAGTTGTTCTTGCAGGTCGCGTCGCGCACCCGCTCGCGAACCGATTGCACCGCCGGAAACAGCAGAGCCAGCAGCAGGCCAATCACGGCCAGCACGACCAAAAGTTCGACTAGCGTGAGGGCCGAACGCTTGGTCATGCGGACCACCTTAGTGCGAGGACGACCGAGCCGATGGGACGACGCTCAACTAGTGCTTGTAGATCTTGTGCTGCGGTCGGCCGGAGAGGATTTGTTCCTTGCCCCAGGTGGTGACTTCGCGGAAGGCGGCCGAGTGGATGAAGTCGACGAACGCCTTCTCGTCGGACCACTCGCTGGTGATCAGGTACGACGCGTCGTCGCTCACGTCCTTCCAGAGCGTCGAGTGGGTGTGTCCTTCGGCGGAGTTCAAGGCGGCCATGACGGCGGCGAACTTCTGCTCGAAGTCGGCCTGCTTGCCAGGGAGGACGTGGTAGTTCATTCCGACGGTGATCATGACGGGGTTCTCCGGGGGGGCGCCTGCCCGAGGCAATATAGCGATCAACAACTATTGACAAGTATTAAATTAAAATCGACAATATTCGACAATCAAAGCGTCGCAACCTTCGCCCGGTTTTGGAGCGTGGGGCGATCGCTGCTGCGCGGTTGCTCTTTGGCAATTTGGTGATTGGTCACAGCACGAGTTGTATCGGCGGCATCCGACGACTTGCACCCGGCGGCTTAGCTGTTGTACCTGTCAGCGGCGGCGGCGTCACCTGCCGAAGTGTTGTGGAGCAGCAGCCCGTCGATGCGGCCCTCCCTCTAGTGGCGGTCTTGTGGGAGTGTCGCGGCTAGCTGTTGTGAAACGTTGCGGTCGTTTTGCGATAAGTGCTTGCGCCGCAAGGCACTAGCTGAGATAAGCGCCTTGCGCAAGGGGTTGTAAAACGGGTGGCCGACTGCCTCCCAAGCGCTCTAGTAAGCGGAGGAATCTGGATCGGCTGTGGACGCGCGCAAGTGTTGTATCGCGACGCCTGGATGAGGACGATCGGCTCAGGTCGGCGGGCGCAAAAAAAGAAGCTGACCGCCGGTTTCTGCCGGCCCGGCGGTCAGCTCGGGTATGGCGGCTCCTGAAGGAAAGGTAGGACAGGGCCGCCCAGAATCGCAAAATAAGGCCGGCCGTCATACAAGAGCATGGCGGCCGGCCATGATGATTGGTCGTGCTAGGCACTCAATTGCGAAGCACTAATGACCGCTTAATACAATCCGCGTGCCAGACAGGGCCGACAAATGGACACACCTTATCTGCTAAGTCGTGCGGCAGACCGCCCTTGGGTGTGTGGGTCCAAGACGCCCGCATGGCCTTTATCCAGTTTCACCGTCTTCACCAACCCCTCCGCAGGGGCAGCAAAGTTTAACTAACACTCAAGCCCAACGCTTCCGGCTCCGATAACAGAGATGCGGCGGTGGTAGGTGCGGAGAACCGCCTCAACTTCCGCCGCAAAGTTTGAGCTGATCGACCGACTGCCCGACGACCAATCGTTTCGGCAGCCGGACTTCCAAGGCTGGGAAGGGATTCCCGATGACGACCGATTTGTTGAACGATTCTCGTCGCCCGAGCGGCGGATCCCCGTCGCGCTCCGCCGGTACACCGGCTACGGCGTCGGGCGAAACTTCGGCTCGTGAACTGCCGGTCCTCTTCCAGCTCGGTGATGTCAGCCGGCCCCGCTCGCAGCGCAGCCCGTCATCGCCACCGGCCACGGTTTCGGCAGTCTCGGCCCCCGCTCCCAAGCCGCCGGCTCCGCCGGCGCACCAACCCGAGCCCGCGATCGCAGCGGCGCCACCGACGGAATCCCTCGCTCCGCTCTCCCTAAGCGAGCTCAGCAAACCGTACACACCGGCCGCCCTCGAACCGGCCACGCTGTGGACTCCGTCGGTCGCCAGCCTGCTCGACGATCCGTCTTTGCTGACCGGCGAGAAGCCGGCTGTGAAAGAAAAAGAAACCGTAAGCCACTCCGCCGATGCGGCGAAAGCAAAATCAACCGCGGAACCCGCTGGCAAGTCGGCCGAAGCCGCTGCTTCCAAGAAGAAGGCTGATGACGCCGCCAAGGTCAACTGGCCCGAGCCGCGCGAGGACTCGAGCAAGCGCCGCCAGCCCGCCAAGAAGAACGATTGGTTCTCGACGCACGGCAAACTGATTGCAATCGGCTTCGTCGTCGCCTTGATCGCGACGGTCGTGATCGCTCGCAATCAGAAAAAAGCCCCCGCTCCCAGCACGGATGAGCAATGGGCGCTGAAGCATCCGGGTGGAGCCGCCGACGGTCTCGGCGAAAGCGGTCCGGCCATCGAGATGCCCAGCGTCGCGATTGACCTGCCCCCCAGCGATGCTCAGCCATCCTCAAAGGAGGACGAAGCGAGCCCGGCTCCGGTCGAAAAGCTCGTCGGTTCGAAAGCTGGTTCGGAAGCTGAAGCCGCGAAGCCAGAAGCCGACAGCCGGCCGCGAGTCGACTTGCTGCCTCCAACCTTGCCGCAGAGCGAACTCGCCGAGACCACGCCCGCTCCACCGCCGCCGTTCGCCGCTGCCGACAAACCGGCCGCGCCGCCGGCCGCCCCAACGAACACCGATCCACTGTTCACCTGGCCGCAGCGAGAAACGGAAGTCGCCGCGAAACCCGCGACGCCGCCAGCGCCGACTTCCACGGCCCAGCAGCAGATGAACCCGGGCGAAGTGATCAACCCGTACACTCGTTCGGCGCCGCCATCGGCAGCCCCGGCGGCAAACGAAGGTCCGATCGCGACAACGGCCAGCCGTTCACCTTACACGCTGCCGACCACGCCGCAGGACGCGCCATCCGCAGCGCCCGCAACCAGCGTCTACGCACCGGCCGGGCCAACTGCTGGTTACACAGCTCCGGCGAGCGGTTATGCTCCGGCGCCGGCCTACTCGCCGAATCCGGGATATGCACCTGCACCAGGTCTGTCGTCGGCGCCCGCGACGATGCCGCCGAGCTATTCGGCGCCTCCGGCTCCAGCGCCGACCTACTCGCCGGCGCCTCCGGGACCGCCGCCCGGCGGCTACGCCCCGGCGGGCAACTACACCTCGGCTCCGCCGACCACTCCGTCCCCCTACCTGCCTGCGGGCGGACCGGCGGCGACGACTCCCCCCACTGGCCAAATGCCGCCCAGCTATGGCGCACCGGCTGGACCAACGAACACTCAACCCCCGAGCGGATACCGTTATGAGCGCACTGGATCAGGCCTTTATTAAGGCGTACGCAAACGCGACTCCTTCGCCCGCTCGCCCTGCACCGGCCGTCGAAACGCGGACCGTGGCGGAGCCTGCGGCTGAACCCGTTGCGTCGCTCCCATCATCCTCGCAGCCCCCAACCGCCAGGGCCCACGACCCGATGATCGATCAGCTTTACGCCGACGGCACGTACTACCGGCTCGATTCGGTCGCTCCGCCGACGGCTTCCCCCGTGCCAGCGCCGCACTTCGAGACGAACACGCCCGGAGCGCGTCGCACCGCCCGCCGGATGGCCCGTCGCGCCGCGCTGGAGGCCGCTTCGATCACCGAACCGCGGACGATCGCCCAGCCGGAGCCCGAAAGCGTCGCACCCGAAGCGCCCCAGTCGCCGGCCCGCTCGCAGCGCCGGCTGTGGACGCGCAACGTGCTCGAGATCGCTCGCCGGTTGGCTAGCGGCCTGGCACTCGACGAGGAAAGCGAGCTCTCGCCCGAGATCGTTGTTCAACCGCCGCCAAAACCGGCCGAACCGACACACACCGATTCGCGCCCCGTCGCCTGGCCGCCCGAAGCGCCGTTGAATGTCGTTGTTCAACCCGCTTGGGACCCGGAAACGGCTCAGTGGCCAACCACGCCGCTGACGTTATTCCCCGCATCGCCCGATTGGCTGGCCAACAACGTCGCTTCGAACGTTGAAGTCGATCTGAATGCCCTGCCGGACGAACCAGTCGCCAAATCGCGGCAATCGTTCCGCATCGACGCGGCTCACACGCGCCCCAAACCGCACAAACCGCCGGCGAAAAAGATCGAGAAGAAGGTCGTCGAGCAGGTGCTCGCGCCGCCACCTCCGACCGAGGTCGAAACTCGGCCCGAACCGACAAAAATCGCCGAGACAGTCGCCGAGCCGATCGTCGAACGCACGAGCGAAGTGCAATCGCCCGCTGCCGAAGTCGCCGCAAAGCCAGTCGAGCCCGTCGTCGTCGCTGAGGAGCCGAAGGTCCAAGCTCCCGAGCCAGCGGCCGCTCCACAGACCACTGCCGCGACTCCGAGCACGCTCAAAAAGCCGTGCGTGCCGGTCTGGGAAGTCGATCGCTTTTTGTGGCCGGTCACCTGCGAAAAACTGCTGCAGGACGAATCGTACTTTGCGGAAGCGGGCGAAAAGCTGCTCGCCGCGACGCGTGACGGTCTGAAGTCGCTCGCCATCACCGGCAGCCGCCGCGGCGAAGGACGTTCGACGATGGCCTTGTCGCTCGCCCGCAGCGCCGCGAAGGCTGGGCTATCGGTCGCCGTCGTCGATAGCGATTTTGCCCGGCCGCAGATGGCCGAGATGATTGGCCTGGAGGTCGCCCACAGCTGGTCCGAAGCAGCCCTCGGCAAGATCCCGCTCAGCGAAGCCGCGATCAAATCGCTCGAGGACAAGATCACCGTGCTGCCGCTTGAGGCGTCGGCCGCCGTCAGTGGGCTCTCGCTCGCCGATCCCCGAGTGACAGCCACCCTGCGAGCCCTGAATGCGACGTTCGACCTGGTGATCCTCGATCTCGGTCCGCTGACTCCCGGCAACGAACCGCTGTTCCCGGTCGGCGAAGCCTGCCCGGTCGACGCGGCGGTGGTGGTGCGCGACCTGCGCTACGCCTCGCTCAGCGAAACGCAAGCAATCGGCCAGCGGTTGCACGCCGCAGGACTCGAAGCGGTCGGTATCGCCGAAAACTTTGTCCGGCAGGAAAGCGCGGCCGCGGCAGCCTGAACCACCAAGGGAGCCGGCCTCACCACGTGAGTTTGCCAGTCACTCCACCTCTCCCTTAGGGAGAAGGATCCTAACGAGCAGCCACGGCAAGGACGACCCATGTATCTCAACCACTGGCAACTCGACGCGAAGCCGTTCGAGCACTCGGCCGACGTGCGCTTTCACTATCCGACGGAAGGCCAGCATGCAGCGCTGCTGAAGCTGCGCTATGCCATCGAAAACCGTCGCCCTGCCGCCCTGCTCTGCGGCGCTTCGGGGCTCGGCAAGACGCTCGTCGCCCAGGCGCTGCTGCGGCAATTGCCCGAGACGTTCCGGCCGCATGTGCATCTCGTGTTTCCGCAGATGCCGCCCGAGCAGCTGGTCCACTACCTCGCCGATCAGCTCGACGCCGGTAGTTCGTCGCCGGCGCGAAGCGTCGAGCAAAACTTCCGCCGTCTCGAAGGCCGACTGCGAGACAACGCTTCGGCGGGAAAGCACGCGGTGATCGTCGTCGATGAGGCGCACCTGTTGGCCGAAACCGGTGGCCTGGCGACGTTGCGACTGCTGCTGAACTTGGAAGTCGATTCCCAGCCGGCTGCCACCTACCTGTTCGTTGGTCAGACGGCGCTGATGGTGGCGATCGATCGCATGCCGGAACTCGAAGAGCGGCTGGCGGTGAAATGCCTGTTGCGGCGCATGGCTCTCGAGGAGACGGCCGCCTACGTCCAGCATCGGCTCGCTGCTGCGGGCGCGAAGCGGACCATTTTCGAGGACTCGGCGATCGAGGCCCTCCAGGAGCTTTCGCAGGGCGTGCCGCGGAAGATCAATCGGCTGTGCGATTTGGCGCTGCTGGTGGGGTTCGCCGACGAGCTGCAAACGATCAGCCGGCGGCAGCTCGAAGCGGTGGCCGACGAACTCCTCGGCGCCGGTGCAGCTAACTGAGCGCCGACACTTCCCGTAGCTGAATTCGCCCGAATTCGGACAAACCGGCTCTCCACGTGCGAGGCGTCTGAATCCCGGCGAATTCAGCTACACTGGGATTCCAGCTTTTAGCTTCTGGACGTCGCGCACCTTCTCTTTCGGCCCATATACGTTTGATTACCGGAATGGGTTGGCCGAAACAGCATCTCGCCTCCCTCACGCTTGCCTTGCTCGTGGCGGTTGTTCTCTTTGGAGCTTGGCTGCGGTTTCGTGGGGCGGGTGATTCGCTTTGGCTCGACGAGTTGCACACCGCCTGGACTGCCCAAGCCAGCGGCGAAGAGCTCATCGATCGCGCGGCGATGGGGAATCAGTCCCCCCTCTACTATCAGGGCGTCGCCGTTATCGGCCGACTGCTGGGACCGAGCGAGTTTTCACTGCGGCTGCTTAGCTTGGTCGCAGGCTCGCTGTTGCCGGTGGCGGTGTGGGGTCTAGCGCGGCGAACGGTCGTGTGGGACGGCCAGGCTGGGTGCGTGCCGTATGTGCCGCTGCTCGCGGCGTGGCTGGCGGCCGTTGATCCTTTGGCCATCTTCTACGCGCAGGAATCCCGGCCGTACGCCTGCGTGCAGTTGCTCGCCGTCGCGCACGTGTGGATTCTTGTTGAGTTACTGGACAAGCCGTCAATTCGAAAACGGATCGCCTGGATCGGATGCGGCGGGCTGCTGTTTTATCTGCACTACACCGCGGCACTCGTCGTAATCGCTGAAGTGGTCTTTGTCCTCGGCTGGTTAATCGTTGCAAAGCGGCGCACCGGGCAGTTCGATCGGCGAGAGTTTTCGAGTTTCACCCTCGACGTCGGCTGTCTGGTGCTCCTCACGCTGCCCGCCCTGCCGCCGCTTCTGGAGATCTACGAGCGACGGCAAAACTGGGCCCTGTTCGTTCCCCGCGTTGGCCTGACTGAACTGGCGGAATTGCCGCGTATGATTCCCTGGAGCGTTTGGGGCTTGGTTTATCCCGCGGTGTACGCCGTCGCTTTAGCGACAAGTCATCCCCTCTCCCTCCGGGAGAGGGCTAGGGTGAGGGAGCGTAGCGCCGCGATGGAAACATCCACTCGCGAGGCTGCCGCGCACACGGAGTGTGCGGGCTACTTTGCGTCGGCCGCTGCTCCAAGCACGTGGTTGCTGCTCACCTGGCTGACGATTCCCGTCGTTTTCGTGGCGATCACCTCGTCAGCCGACTGGCTGCGACTGTGGCACGTGCGGTACCTGATCGGCGTCACGCCGGCTACCTTGCTGCTCGCGGCGATGTTGCCCCGCTTGGCTCCGAGGCGGTTCGGCGTCGGGATCGCGATTGCTCTCGCGTTGTATGCCGCCTGGTCGAGTCATCAGACACTCGATTGGCTGAGCCTTCACGGTCGTCCGCAGCGGAGCGAGAACTGGCATGCCGCGGTCGACTATCTGAACGCCCAGTCCGATCGGCACCCCATCCTGCTTCGCTCCGGCCTGATTGAAGCCGACGCCCTGCGAGACGCAAGCGATCCGCAATTGATCGAGTACTGCCGCTTCCCGCTCACGGCCCTCTATCGCGTCGATCGCCCCGAGCGGGAAATCCACCCCCTCACGATGACCGAGGCAGGCCGACTGACGCCAGCTCTCCGGGATGCGATGAAGCCCGATCCTGGCGAGACTGAAAGTGTCTGGCTCGTCGTCCGTGGCGACGCGGCCCGAGCCGATCTCATTGCCCGCGAACTGCAGCAGACCTTTGCGACGCAAGCAATGACCATCGACGCCAGCGAAGAGCGGTCGTTCGGCCGAGTCCAGGTTCGATTGCTAAAGCTACAAAACAACGCGGAGTCTGGAACCAACGGCAGCCGCCGACAGCAACGGGCCGCCGCATCCAAGTTCGAGTATCCCGGCTGAATTGCGTGCAACCGGGAACATTTTTTCGCCAACACGAAGTCGGTAATTAGTAATCGCTGAGCACGTTTCCGTCTTGCCGGTCGGCCAGACCGGTGAGAATGGCGAAATCGACGGTTTGCGAAACCATCCGCACCGACCCGTCCACCAGACCGCTTACGACCGCCGACGGATGGGCGGAGATCAGCGGGATGTTCGCCTCGTAAGGCTGGGTGTTGCCTGTCGCTCCGAAGCCACCTTCGATGGGGTAGCGGATCGTGGTGACGTTCTGCTGCCAGTTGCGGGCGCCAGCGCCGCAACTCCAGGCGCCTCCCCAGTGGCCGGACGAACGGCGATCGATCTTGTTGCCGCTGGTATCGATCTGGAAGTCACTTTGTTCGCTCACGAGCATGACGTTGCTAGTGCCGTCGGAAATATTCGCGAAAGTGAGCGGGAATTCGTAGATCGAAATCGCCCCGTTGAAGTTCGAACGCCCGTAGCCATCGTGGTACGGCTGGAGAGCCACGGTCGTGGTCGTGCCTCCTTTGTAATAAGTCCCTTCAATGCCGACGTAATTCGGCAACTGCACGGTAGTAGTCACTCCTGACTTCGTCAGCGCCTTGGTCTTGGGCAATGCGGACGAGGGGCACCACAAGCCGTCGACCCGCAGCGTGTTGATCAGTGCCGTGTTGGGCGAAGGGCCGTCTTGCAGGCTCCAATCCCCCGTGAACTGCGCCTGTTCGAAGGCGGGCATCTGTTCCATGAAGGGGAGCAGGCGGAAGAACCATGACACGCCACGCTGGCGGGTGGCCACGTCGGCGGACTGAGGCACTCCGTTGAACGGCAGAATCTTGAACGTGTCGTGATACATGTGCGCGGCCAACCCCAATTGCTTCAGGTTGTTCGAGCACTTGGAGCGGCGGGCCGCCTCGCGTGCCGCCTGCACGGCCGGAAGCAAGAGCGCCACCAGCACCCCGATAATCGCAATCACGACCAACAGCTCCACGAGCGTGAAGCCCAGTTTTTTAGAACGCAACGACAACATCACCACTCTCCTTCAGTAACCAAGAAACAAAGGATAATGACAGTGACAAAATGCTCCGAGCTATGCGTTCCTGTTCCTCGTCCGTGCGCTAGTGCCCCATTCGTCGTTAGGATCGGCGAGTGTTCACTGCCGGCGAGCGGCCCGCGCGACACGGACGCAATCCCAACCCTCTGCCAGCGGCCGTTCTGGACTACTTACTGACCAGTTGAAAGTCGTGCTGGTTTTCCCCCTTGTTGACGGTTGCTTTGAGGGTCGAGCGCTCGTGGTATTTGGCGGGAAGCGGCTCCTTAAAGGGCGGAGCGTCGCCCGGATTCTCCGGAGCCTGGTACTGGGTGGTGATGCTGACGGTGTGATCGCCCAGTTGCGCTCCCTTCACGTCAGCCATATAGGTCAGCTCATACTTCCCGCTGCTGTCCGTCACACCATCGGAGGGACGCCCCTGGGCCGGTGTAAAAGTGACTCGAGCGTTGGGATAGGGAGCGCCATCCAGTGTGACGACGCCCTGCACTTGGCCGAGGCTGGGAATGTCGGGTCCCGAACAGCCGGCGAGAATCAAGCCAGCACAGCTAGCTATCAAGAAATGACAGAATGTGGTGCGGCTCATTGAACCAAGCCCTCCGGATAAACCATGGATGCGAAACGAGATACAGGAGGTAACTCGCTCTCAGCGTATCGTCAAAAAATTACGATGCAAAGAGTTTTATTTTAGTTTAGCTCGACGCTTCGGCAGCCTTGGCGTCCCGTCGATCCCTCGGCGGCCGGGCCTTCGGAGGAAGTCTGCCCAATAGTCATCCAACCGCAGGCCTGCCAAACTAGAGAACCGATTGTTCACGGTGACGGCCGAGAGCAGAGCGGCGCCCGGGGCCTATCTAGGTCGGGTGGCCACGCGACGTCGCTGCCCCTCAGGCCCTGCCATCCGGCGTGCGATGTGGTTTTGGCACCCAACCTGTCCGCACCTTTCCTCTTCCGATTCAACATTCCGCACTCGATTACCATGTCGTTCGACGAACTTTGCACGCTGGCCCGTGAGGCGGCCCTTTTAGAATCAATTGAAGCCCTCCTCGGGTGGGACGAGCGGACCTATATGCCGACCGCCGCCGGCCCCTACCGGGCCGAGCAAATGACGTTCATCACCGGCGAGGTTCACAAGCGCCGCACGAACCCGCGCCTGGGCGAATTACTTGGCGAGCTCGCCGGCAGCGACCTCGCCAAGGACCCGCACAGCGACGCGGGAACCACGATCCGCCAGCTCCGCCGCGACTACGAGAAACGCGTAAAGCTGCCGCAGCGGCTCGTCGAGGAATTGACCCGCGAGTCGGTCCTCGGCCAGCAGGCCTGGGTGAAGGCCCGCGAGAAAAACGACTTCCAGTCGTTCGCTCCGCATGTTGAAAAACTCTTTGCGCTAAAGCGCGAGCAGGCGGAGGCGCTCGGCTACAAGGACCATCCGTACGACGCTCTGCTGGATGACTTTGAACCGGACGCGAGGACCAAGGATGTCGCCCGGGTACTCGCCGAATTGCGGCAGGAACTGGTGCCGCTCGTGCAGGCGATCATTGACTCGGGTCGCAAGCCGCCGGTCGAAATCCTCAAACGAGAATATCCCAAGTCGGTTCAAGAAAAATTCGGTCGCGAGGCGGCGGCCGCAATCGGTTTCGACTTCGAGGCCGGCCGGCTCGACGTCACACACCATCCGTTCTGCAGCGGGATGGGTCCGCACGACTGCCGGATCACGACCCGCTACGACGAGCGGTTCTTTCCGAGCGCCTTCTTCGGCACGCTCCACGAATCGGGGCACGCGATCTACGACCAGGGGCTGCGAGCGGAGCAGTTCGGCCTGCCGCCGGGCACCTACGTGTCGCTGGGCATTCACGAATCCCAAAGCCGCATGTGGGAAAACTCCGTCGGCCGGAGCCGGGCGTTCTGGCAACACTTTTTCCCGAAGCTGCAGGCGGCGTTCCCGGCGGCGGTTGGCAGCGTCTCGCTCGACGACTGGTTTTTTGCCATCAACAACGTCCAGCCGTCGCTCATTCGCGTCGAAGCGGACGAGGCGACGTACAACCTGCACATCATCGTTCGATTCGAGCTCGAACAGGCCCTCATCACGCGCGAGCTGTCGGTCGCCGATCTGCCGGGAGCCTGGCGGGAGAAGTACAAGCAGTACCTGGGCATCGAGCCTCCCAACGACGCCGACGGCGTGCTGCAGGACATCCATTGGTCGGCGGCCCTGATCGGGTATTTCCCGACCTACTCGCTCGGCAACCTCTACTCGGCCCAGTTCTTCGAAGCGGCGGCGCGCGACCTGGGAGACCTCAACGAGCAATTCGCACGTGGCGAGTTCCAGCCGCTGAAGGGTTGGCTGCAGAAGAACATTTACCATCGCGGCCAGTGCTATACGGCCACCGAGCTCGTCCAACTCGTCACCGGCCAGCCGCTATCACATGAGCCCCTGATGAGGCACCTCCGCGGCAAGCTCGAACCGCTCTACGGCCTGAAGTAGTAGCCAACCTTCGCACCATCCCGTAGCTGAATTCGCCAGAATTC
>JAEZAS010000239.1 GCA_023430365.1 Planctomycetota bacterium | reverse complement strand
GAACGACGCGTCCGTCGGCGAGCACCGCTTCGAC
Source organism: Planctomycetota bacterium (assembly GCA_023430365.1). Lineage (GTDB taxonomy): Bacteria > Planctomycetota > Planctomycetia > Pirellulales > Pirellulaceae > JAEZAS01. The sequence continues at coordinate 29,825 of JAEZAS010000239.1, read as the reverse complement.
GCCGAGCACGTGATTCACCGTCACGCCGTACTTCAACGTGTGCGGCCCGCCCGAATTGGTCGCCACGTTGCCGCCGATCGTGCAAGCTCCTTGGCTCGACGGGTCGGGAGCGTAGTGATAGCCGGTTCCTTTGAGCGCGTTGGTCAACCAGACGTTGACGACTCCCGGCTGGACGACCGCATAGCGGTCGCGCAGGTTGATCTCCAAGATCTCCCGCATCCGCGTCAGCACGATCATCACGCCGCCGCCGACCGGCAAGCATCCCCCCGCCAGGCTCGTTCCCGCTCCCCGCGGCAAAAACGGCACGCCCGTTTCGTTGCAAATCTGAACGATGCGGGCCACGTCCTGCGTCGTTCGCGGAAACACGACCACGTCCGGGCTGTTCTTCTCGATGACGAAGCCGTCGCACTCGTAAACGAGCAATTCCGAACTGGCCGACAGGACGTTCTCGACCCCCACGGCGGCGCGCAATCGCTTGACGGTATCGGAAAGGACTGCAGTTGCCATGAATGGTTGATTACGCTTGGGTTTGCCAGGCAAACAGAAAGCAGCCGGAGGCGGTTCGCCTCCGGCTCATTGCAATCGAAGTTGCGAGACCGATTGTAACACAGCCGTCAGAGCTGGTACGACAGCTTCTCGACGATCAGCTTGCCGATATTGAGCGCCGAAGTCGCGGCGGGCGAAGGCGCGTTGAGAACGTTCACAAAACGCCCTTCGGCCTGCACAACAAAGTCGTCAACCATCGTCCCATCCGGCGCGATCGCTTGTGCTCGTACCCCCGCGCGGGCTGGCTTCAGGTGTTCGCTGCGAATTTCGGGCACGAGCCGGGAGAGCGCTTTCACAAATGCCGCTTTGCTGAGCGAACGCCAGATTTCCCCCGCTCCCGTTCGCCAGTACTTCCAGGCAATCCGGCGAAAACCGCCAAACGTGAGTGTTTCGGCCAGCTCGGTCAGGTTCACGTCGGTCTTGCGATACCCTTCGCGAGCGAAGGCCAGCACGGCGTTTGGGCCACATTCGACGCCCCCCTGGATCATCCGCGTGAAATGAACCCCCAGAAAGGGAAAGCTCGGATCGGGCACCGGATAGATCAAATTCTTGCAGAGATACTCGGCCGATGGGACCAGCTCATAGTACTCGCCGCGAAACGGCACGATTTGGGTTTCGACATTCTGCCCGGTGAGCTTCGCCGTGCGATCGCTCTGCAGGCCCGCACAGTTGACGAAGTACCGGGCCGCAAACTCTCCCGCCGTTGTCTCGACCGTGACCTCGCCGCCGGCTTCTTTCAGGCCGATCACCTTGGCCCCGCACCGGACGTCGCTGCCGCGCTCGCGCACCAGTTCCGCAAGGCGCTCCGCGACCTGCCGATAGTTGACGATGCCCGCCTCGGGGACATGGATCGCCTGCACGCCGGCCGCATGCGGTTCGAGTTCCTTCAGCCGCTCGGGGCCGATCAGCTCGCAGCGGATGCCGTTCTGTTGTCCGCGTTCGTAGATTCTCGCCAGCAGCGGCTTCTCTGCTTCATCGACGGCGACGATGACCTTGCCGCAGAGCTCGAACGGCACTCCCTGCTCGCGGCAGAAGGCTTCCATCGCGAGCTTGCCCTCGCGGCAATTGGCCGCCTTGAGCGAGCCGGGCTTGTAGTAGATGCCCGAGTGCAGCACGCCCGAGTTGTGACCCGTCTGGTGCGTGCCGACTTGCGATTCTTTTTCGAGCACAACGACGCGCGAGCCCGGATAACGCTCGAGCAGCCGCCAGGCGGTCGCCAGCCCGACAATCCCACCCCCGCAGATCGCTACGTCGTACGACGGCATGCGTACTTCCATCAGCAACGCGTACGAACCATAGCCGGAAGCTAACAGCTTCCGGAGAACTACGAGAAGTGAATGCTACGCGGTTGGATCGAGCCCTCGTCGAATTGCGCATGCCGCCTCAGCGATGGCACGTCCGCTCGCTCTTCTCCGGCGGCTGTTAGCCGCCGGCTAGGATTCGGAGTCAGGATTAACCCTTCGCCAGCATCCGGACGACCGTCTGCAGAATGCCGCCGTTGCGGTAGTACTCCAGTTCCACCGGCGTGTCGATGCGGACGTTGGCCGTGAAGGTCTTCTCGCTGCCGTCGGCCGACTTCGCTTTGACCTGCACTTGGCTGCGCGGCTTCAGATCGTCGTTGAGTCCTTCGATCGTGAAGGTCTCTTCGCCGGTCAGGCCGAGCGTCTTCCAGGTTTCGCCGGCGACGAACTGCAGCGGGAGCACGCCCATGTTCACCAGGTTGCTGCGGTGGATGCGCTCGTAGCTCGTGGCAATCACCGCCCGGACGCCCAGCAGGTAGGTGCCCTTGGCGGCCCAGTCGCGGCTGCTGCCAGTGCCGTATTCGGCGCCGGCGAGGATGATCGTCGGCACGCCTTGTTCGCGATACTTCATCGCGGCGTCGTAGATTGGCATGACCTCGCTGCCCGGCAGATAGCGGGTGACGCCGCCTTCGGTGCCCGGGGCGAGGAAGTTGCGAATGCGGATGTTGGCGAACGTGCCGCGGACCATCACCCGGTCGTTGCCGCGGCGGCTGCCGTAGCTGTTGAAGTCGATCGGCTGTACGCCGTGGTCCATCAGGAACTTGCCGGCCGGGCTATTCTTGGCAATGTTGCCAGCCGGCGAGATGTGGTCGGTCGTGACCGAGTCGCCGAGCATGGCCAGCACGCGGGCCCCGGCGATCGGCTGGATCGGCGAGAGTTCCGACTTCAGATCGGTCAGGAACGGCGGCTCCTGGATGTAGGTGCTCGCCTCGTTCCACTGGTACAGGTCGCTCTCGGGAACGTCGATCGCGTTCCACTTCTCGTTGCCGTCGAAGGCGCGAGAGTACCGGCTGGCGAACATCTCCGGCCGGACGTTGGCCTTCACCGCTTCGCGGATTTCGTCGTTCGTCGGCCAGATATCGCGGAGATAGACCGGACCGTCTTTGCCCTGGCCGATCGGCTCGTTGTTCAGGTCGATGTCCGTGGTGCCAGCGAGGGCGTAGGCGACCACGAGCGGCGGGCTGGCCAGGTAGTTGGCCTTCACGAGCGGATTTACGCGACCTTCGAAATTGCGATTGCCGCTGATCACCGCGGCCGCCACGAGCGACCCCTCGGTCACCGCAGCCGCCACCGGTTCCGGGAGCGGACCGCTGTTGCCGATGCAGGTCGTGCAGCCGTAGCCGACCGTGTGGAAGCCGAGCGCCTCGAGCGGCTTGGTCAAGCCAGCCTGGTCGAGATAGTCGCTTACGACGCGCGATCCAGGGGCGAGGCTCGTCTTGACGTACGGCTTCACCGTCAGGCCCTTTTCCACGGCCTTCTTGGCGAGCAGGCCGGCGGCGAGCATCACCGACGGGTTGCTCGTGTTGGTGCAGCTCGTAATAGCGGCGATCACCACCGCGCCGTGGCCGATTTCGGCTGACTTGCCGTTGTCCTTGACGACAGCGGTCTTGGCGAGCGAGGCATCGTCCAGACCAAAACCACGCTCGGCGACCGGCGCCTTGAGCGAAGCTTCCCACGACTTCTTCATGTCGGCCAGCGACACGCGGTCCTGCGGGCGCTTGGGACCGGCGAGCGAGGGTTCGACGGTCGACAGATTGAGCTGCACTGTTTTGGTGTACTCGGCCGTCGGAGAATCGTCGCGGCGGAACAATCCTTGTTCCTTGCAATAGCGCTCAACCAAATCCACCTGCTGCTGGCTTCGACCGGTGCGGCGGAGGTAGCCGAGCGACTCGTTGTCGATCGGGAAAAAGCCCATCGTGGCGCCGTATTCGGGGGCCATATTGGCGATCGTCGCGCGATCGGCGAGGGCCATGCTCGATACGCCCGGGCCGTAGAATTCGACGAACTTGTCGACCACGCCGACCTTGCGCAGGATCTGCGTCACGGCCAGCACCAGATCGGTCGCCGTCACGCCAGTCCGCAGTTCGCCGGTCAGTTCGAAGCCGATCACCTCCGGCAGCAGCATGTACAGCGGCTGGCCGAGCATCACGGCTTCGGCTTCGATGCCACCCACGCCCCAACCAACGACACCCAGGCCGTTGATCATCGTCGTGTGGCTATCGGTGCCAACGAGCGAATCGGGGAACGCGACCTTGCCCTTTGCGTCGTCCCCCGTGAACACGCCTTGAGCGAGATACTCGAGGTTCACCTGGTGCACGATGCCGACGTTCGGCGGCACCACGCGGAAGTTTTTGAACGCCTTCTGCCCCCAACGGAGGAACTCGTAACGCTCGCCGTTCCGCTGGAACTCCAGCTCGACGTTCTGCTCGAGCGCCGAGAGGGTGCCGAACATGTCGACCTGCACCGAGTGGTCGATCACCAGGTCGACGGGAATCAGGGGATTGATCTTCTTGGGATCGCCGCCGAGCCGCTTCATCGCGGCTCGCATGGCCGCGAGATCGACCACGCACGGCACGCCGGTGAAGTCCTGCAGCACCACGCGGGCCGGCTTGAACGGAATCTCCACCTTCGCCGGTTCGGCCGCGTTCCAGGTGGCGAGCGACTTGACGTCGGTCTCGGTCACCGCAAAGCCGTCGCAGTTTCGCAGCACCGACTCCAGCAGCACCCGAATCGAGAATGGCAGGCGCGAGATGTTGCCCAGGCCGGCTTTTTCCAGCCGATCGAGGCGATAGATCCCGAGCGGTCCGGCGCCGCTTTCGAAAGTGTCGCGAGCTCCAAACGGATCGAACGTGGTAACCTGGCTCATACAGTGGGGGTTCTGCTTAAAAAGAGGGCGGCAAAACACGACCGCAGCGAATGAATTGGCCGAAAACCGGCCGGCCGCGATGAATTGTATCGAAGTGAGGGGGCGTTGTCTTGGGTGGATGCAAGTTCAGCCCAGCCGCTTTCTTAAACCTGCTCGTTTCGACCCGCATGACCCGCTCTTTCCTCGTTCCCACGCTCTGCGTGGGAACGCACTTCGCCGACGCTCCGCGTCGAGTGTCGCAAGCGAAGCGTCCCAGCCTGAACGTCGACAAATCGCTCCGCGGCTACGGATCCAAGGATGGGCCGCCGCACGAAGTGGTGAGTCCGCTCGCTGTTTTCCGGCAGATGTGATCTGCCGGCTGCTGTGGGCCTACCGCGGCGGGGTCTGCTCGCCTCTTGCGATGCCTACCCGCCTCAGACTAGGGTGTAGGTAGAGGCACTCTTCTCGCTCGTCATCTTCTCGCGGAAGTCATGCTGGCATATTTAGTTATCCGCGAAGGGGCAAAATGGACGGACGTGTTCCGCCTGGTCCCCGGACGGACGGTGACCATCGGCCGGGCTGGCACCAACCAAATCGTCATCAAGGACGAACGCTGCAGCCGCAACCACGCCGAAATCTTTTTGACCCGCGGCCAGTGGATCATCCGCGACCTCGATAGCCGCAATGGCACGTTCATCGGCAGCAAGCAGGTCCGAGGCGATTTTCCGCTCTCGCCGGGGGACGTCGTTCGGATCGCTCACTGCCAGTTGGCCTACGTCCAGGACCTGTCCAAGGCCTTTCCCGATCCGCTCGCGGCTGCGGCGGCTGAAGCTTCGGCCTCGGACGAGGGGGAAGTGCACGAATCCGCTCCCGGCCTGCAGCCCGAACTGCCTCGCCTGGGCGAGGAGACAGTCGTCAACGCCCTGACCGCCGATTCGTGCGATATCAGCGATTCGAATGTCCTCTCGGCCGGCGTCCCCGAGCCGACGCAAATCACCCACCGCCGGCAGCAAACCCGCTTCCTGCGCCCCACGGACGCGGCTGAAGTGCCGGTCCCGCGGTTCTCGCAGGCCGCCACGAAACTCTGCCGCCTGGCCTTTGAACTCGCCAGCCAGCCCGACATCAGTTCGGTCGCCCATCTGGCCCTCAACGGCCTGTTCGACAGCACCCACATCGACGCCGGCGCCGTGCTGCTCCTGCCTCGCGGTCACACCGGTCTCGCCGATCCGAGCGATCTGCATATTGTCGCCTCGCGAACCGACGTGGAACCGTCGTACCATCGGTTATCGAAGTTCCTGGCCTCGACCGTCCTCCGCGACGGCGAAGCGGTGCTTGCCCGCAATGTCGACGACGACAGCCAACTCGGCAGCCGGGACAGCAAGGGAGAAATCCACGCGACGAGCGTTCTCTGCGCCCCGATCCGCCAGGATCGCCGGGTTGTGGGACTAATCCACTCCTATTCGACCAACAGCGACCGAGTCCCCGATCCCGACGATCTGGAATTCACGCTTGCCGTGGCCGACAACGTCGCGCTCGCCCTCCGCAATCTGCAAGCGCAGCAGGAACTAGCCGAGAACCTCTCGCAAACGCGGAACGAAATCCAGCAACTGCGTAAGCAGCTTGGCGCCGAGAGCGAGCTGGTCGGCTCCAGCATGGTGCTCGCCGGAGTTCAGGAGCAGATTGCGCGGGCCGCGCCGAGTCGCGCCACCGTGCTGATCCGCGGCGAAAGCGGCGCCGGCAAAGAACTCGTCGCTCGGGCCATGCACTACGCCAGCCCACGCAAGAAGGGCCCGTTCGTCTGCCTGAACTGCGCTGCGCTGACCGAAACGCTGCTCGAAAGCGAGCTCTTCGGTCACGAAAAGGGGGCGTTCACCGGCGCCACGGATCGCAAGATCGGCAAGTTCGAGGCGTCCCACCAGGGCACGCTCATGCTCGACGAAATCGGCGAGATGAGCCCTTCGATTCAAGCCAAGTTTCTCCGCGTTCTGGAAGGGCACCCCTTCGAACGCGTCGGCGGCAGTCAGCCGATCAAGGTCGACGTGCGTGTGATCGCCGCCACCAACCGCGACTTGGAAAAGGCGGTCGCCGAAGGCACCTTCCGCCGCGACCTCTATTTCCGTCTGCGAGTGGTGGAGGTCTACGTCCCGCCGCTGCGCAAGCGCCCCGAAGACGTCGTCGAGCTCGCCGGCTACTTCCTCGACAAGTACAACTCGGAAACTGGCCGCAAGATTCGGGGCTTCACGCCGGAAGCGCTGCACCGCATGAAGCAATACCGCTGGCCGGGCAACGTGCGCGAGCTGAAGAACGTCATTGAACGCGCCGTCGTTCTGTCGCGGACCGATTTCATCGAGCCCGAGGATTTGAACCTCTCGAATCTCGCCACGGCGAGCGAATCGGGCGAGATCGTGATTCCCTCGCAGCCCAAGTCGAGCTTCGAACCGCTTTCGCTCGATGAGATCGAGCGCCGGCACATCCTGGCCACGTTGAACGCGACCGGTTGGAACAAAAGTCGCACTGCGATGATTCTCGGCGTCGAACGCTCGACCCTCGACCGCAAGATCCGCCGCTACGAACTGACCCCGCCAGCCGGCAAGGGGAGCGACTGGCAATCGGTTTAGGCTGGAGTCGAGCGGTCTGAAGCCGAAGTCAGAACGCCAAACTGGATGGCGCGCATGCTGAAGCGGATCTTCCTACTCTCGCCGGCCAGTTGCTCCGGTCGGCGGGCTGAGATCCTGCTTCGCGATCAGGCCAGTTTCGATCTCGCGGTGCGGGTGCGCTCGCCCGAAGGAGTTCCGCTCGGCGAGGTGTTCAGCTTTCTCAGCGGGCTCTACTTTCGCGGCAAACTGACCTACGCGAATCATTTCGCTCAGCCGACAACCGACGTGGTCCGGGTGATCACCACCAGCCGCGGCCTCATGTCGCCCGAGACGCTGGTTCGTCGGTCGGATTTACGCGAGTTCGCCGATACGCCACTTGGCCTCGATGAACCTCGTTATCGCCAACCGCTCGAACGCGACGCGACTGCTTTGGCCGAAACGCTCGCTGGCGATGGCCAGGCGATCTTGCTGGGCAGCGTAGCGACCAACAAATACGTCGAGGTCCTCGACGCCTCCTTCGGAAACCGCCTCGTGTTTCCGTCCGAATTCGTCGGCCGAGGGGATATGAGCCGCGGCAGCCTGCTGCTGCGGGCGGTCGACGAAAACCAGGAACTCGCGCTCATTCCTGTGGCTGGAGCGGTGCGCCGCGGCGCGCGGCCGCCCAAGCTTCCCAAACGGCTGCAGGGCGGAGAGAAGTGATTGCTAGCGGAACGGCGATTGCTCCCAGTAGTAGGCACACTCCGTGTGCCGTCTAGGCGCTAAACAACTTGCGTCAACGGCACACGGAGAGTGCCTACTACTTTGGACGCTCATGAGTACCGCCACCCGCCAGAAACCAAGTCGCACTCACCACCCGGCCAAGCGCACCACCCCCAAGCCGCCGGCTCGGCCGGCGCAGCGTCGCGCTGCTAGAAGCAAAAAGGTGGAAATCCCAACCGACGTCACCGACATCGAGCTCAGAGTCGACAACGTCGAAGTCTCACTCACCAACCTGCAAAAAGTCTTCTGGCCCGACCACGGCATCACCAAGGGGGACCTGCTTCGCTACTACGCTTCGATGGCGCCGGTCCTCCTGCCGCATCTCCGTGACCGAGCCATGGTGATGAAACGCTACCCACACGGCGTCGGCGGAGAGTTCTTTTTCATGAAGCGGGCCCCTTCGCCTCGCCCCGATTGGATCGAACTCTGCTCGATCGAGCACGGATCAGGCAACGTCATCGACTTTCCGATCATCCAAAACACGGCGGCCCTGCTCTGGGTCGTAAACCTCGGCTGCATCGACTTGAACCAGTGGTACGCCCGCTGCGACGACGTCGATCGCCCGGATTACTTGCACTTCGATCTCGATCCGGTTCCCGGCGCCGATTTTGAGAAGGTGCGCGAGACGGCCCTGATCGTCCGCGACGCATTGGCCGAACTGGGCATGCCCAGCTATCCAAAGACCACCGGCTCCAAGGGCATCCACGTCTACATCCCGATCGTCCGTGGCCCCACGCAGAAACAGGTGTGGAGCTTCGCCAAGCAGTTTGCCAATACGCTGGCGAAGCTGCACCCGAAGCTGATCACGGCCGAGTACCGCATCGCCAAACGGCCGAAGGGGAGGGTGCTGGTCGACTACAACCAGAACGCCTGGGGACGAACGCTCGCCAGTGTGTACTCGATCCGTCCCAAGCCGCTCGCCACGGCCTCGGCTCCGGTGACCTGGGACGAAGTCGAACGAGGAATCGCGATCGACGATTTTCGTATCGACAACATGCTGGGCCGAGTGAAGAAGGTTGGTGACTTGTTCAAGCCGCTTCTCGCCTCTCGTGGCCGATTCCGGCTGGAGAAGGTGCTGGGAGCAAAGTAATCCGCGTACTCGCTACGACGCGAAAGGATCGGGAAGCTGACGGTGTCGGGATCATTGGTCGACGGAGAAGCCGAGTGGAGTAGGGGTCGATCGAAAAATGATTCCGACACCCTTCCGCGTGAGAAAAGACGAAGGACGCAGAGCGTCCGATACGGCGTTCCCACGCAGAGCGCGGGAACGAGATGATGTGGATTGTGGAGATTGATGTATGCCGCTCGAAGTGAAACTACCGCTCGCTCCGATGGAGGCCCTGTCGGTCGAAGAAATACCCGTCGGCGAGCAGTGGCAGTATGAGCCCAAATGGGATGGCTTTCGCTGCATTGCTCTCCGCGACGGCGACACGGTAAAGCTGCAGTCCAAATCGGGCCAGCCGTTGGAGCGGTACTTTCCGGACGTCGTTGAAACGCTGCTCCAGCTGCGAGCGAAGAAGTTCGTACTCGATGGCGAGATTGTGATTCCGATCGCGGGACGTCTGTCGTTCGACGAACTTCTGATGCGCGTGCATCCCGCGGCAAGTCGAGTCAAGAAACTGGCAGCCGAACACCCGGCCATGCTCATTGTGTTCGATCTGCTGGCCGACGAGCGGGGCAAATCGCTGCTCAAGCGACCGCTTGAACAACGGCGCGAACGGCTCGAAAAATTCGCCGATCGCTTTTTGGATGCGGAAAGCGACGTTCGACTTTCACCGGCAACGCTTGATCTGAAGCAAGCGAAACGCTGGTTCAAATCGGTCGGCGGCAATCTCGACGGAATCATCGCCAAGCGAATCGATTTGCCGTACCTGGCTGGCCTGCGTGAAGGGATGCAGAAGATCAAGCACCTTCGCACGGCGGACTGCGTTGTGGGCGGTTTCCGCTACGCGGAAGGCAAAAAGGTCGTCGGCTCCCTGCTCTTGGGGCTGTATGACAAGCAGGGACTGCTGAACCATGTTGGTTTTTCGTCCAGCTTCAAGGCCGCGGATCGCGAGAAGATCACCAAGATGGTCGAGCCGCTGATCGGCGGTCCCGGCTTCACCGGCAAAGCGCCGGGCGGTCCCAGCCGCTGGAGCACGCGCAAGTCGGATGAGTGGCAACCGCTCAAAACGCGGCTGGTCGTCGAGGTGCAATACGACCATTTCACCGGAGATCGATTCCGGCACGGCACCTCGCTGCTTCGCTGGCGACCCGACAAGGCGCCCAAGCAGTGCACGATGGACCAGGTCGCCAAACGAGGCGGGAAAACGCTGAAATTGCTCGATAAGCCGGCGGCGTGAGTGGGAAGCACGAATGACGAACTTCAAATGTCGAAGGAATGACGAAAAACAAAGCCCGAAGCGATACAGTTTCTCGGCCGGCGTTTCGACTGCTTCTTTGATTTTCGGGCTTTGACTTTCCTTCGACATTTGAAGTTCGTCATTCAAATTTCGCTCACCCCGTCGGCTTCTCGATCTGTTCCGCCAGCCCGCTGGTCACTGTTCCTCGCCGGCGGCGGAACATCCGTTGAAAGAACAGATTGTTGGGCACGGAGATGGTCGCTCCGTCCTCGCTGCGAAGGATCGTGAAGATCAAGTTGAAGTCGACCACCTCGCCCCGCAATGCTTCTGGCAGAATCTCGATGTCGTCGCCAATCTGAAACGGCCGGCTGACGAGCAGCACGAGGGCACAGAAGGCGTTGCTGAGAATGCTCCAGACGGCGATGAAACCGACGCCGATCACGGCCGCCAGCGCGGTCATGGTCGTCCAAGCGTCGGCCAGCACGTTGAACTGCTGCAGCACCAGCATCAGTGCGACCACGAGGGTGACGATCCGCAGCACCCGTTCCAGAGGCAGCAGCACTGGCGTGGGAAGCGATCCGCGGTCGCGCATCCGTCGCAAGGCCCGGATGGCCAGGTAGTGCACCAGGAGCGTCAGCGCCACGACCAGCACGGCCGAAAGGAGTTGTCCCGCCAAAACGGGCAATCGACTTAACCAGACCTCGGCCTGCGAAAACATGCCAGCATCTCCATCACAGCATTGATAAACACCGCAAATGTAGTCCGCGGAGCGGCTTGGCGCAAACCGAGCTTGATCGGTTGTGGAGCAGACCAGCGGTTTGAGCTTTCTCGCCTTTTAAACTATTTTAGACAGTGCTCGCCCCACCCCAGCGGGCTCGGTCTGCACCGGGCGGGGAGGGACGTTCTTGAGGCAAGGGATCGATGCCGGCGCAATCCAGGACAGGCTCTACCGATAGTGACAACTTGATGACGACTGAGGAGGTCGTTCTTCATTGCGGTCATGCAGGGCTTTTCGCTGCGCTGGACGCGGCCGGTATCGCCACGTGGCAATGGGACGCCGATACCGACGAACTCGCCTGCTCGTCGAACATCGACGCGATCATCGGCCTCGACGGCGATCTGCTCCGGACGGGCAACCGATTGCTGTCCTTGATCGACGAAGCCGATCGCAACCGCGTGCGGCAGACGTTGCGGCTGGCGTGGGAGCAAAAGGGAGAGTTTCGACTCGATTTCCGCCTGCTGCGGCGAAATGCCCCGGTCCGCTGGCTGCGTCTTCAAGGTCGTTTTCGGCCGGTTCGCCAGGGTCGCGGCGAACTGTATGGCATCGTGGCCGATACCACGGAAGCCAAGCAGGCCGACGAGGCCAAGGCGTTGCTCGCGGCAATCGTCGCTTCCTCCGACGACGCGATCATCAGCAAGACCATCAAGGGCATCATCAGCAGCTGGAACGCCGCCGCTGAGCGACTTTTTGGTTGGACCGCCGAAGAAGTGATCGGCCGACCGATTCAGATCGTGATTCCTCCTGAGCTGCAAGCGGAGGAAAAAGAAATCCTGAGCCGCCTGCGTCGGGACGAAAAAATCGCCCACTTCGAGACGGTTCGGATTGCCAAGGATGGCCGGCGGCTGAACGTCTCGCTCATGGTCTCACCGGTTCGGGACGAACTGGGGCGAATTATCGGCGCATCGAAAGTGGTGCGAGACATCACGGCTCGAAAGCTCGCCGAGGCCCAGGGACGCGAACGCGACGCGGTGCTGCAAACCCTGGGGGACAACCTTCCCGGAGCGCTCTATCAGATCTCGCGCGGGCCGCGCGGCGGAGATAAGCGGTTTACTTACGTCAGCGCGGGCATTGAAGCGCTGCTCGGCGTGACGCCGGAAGAGGTCGTCGTCGATCCGATGAACCTCTACGGCCTGATCTTCGAGGAAGACCTGGCTCGGGTCATGGAGATCGAAGCGCAAGCCGAGCGAAACCTGGTTCCTTTCGATTGTGTGTTTCGTCAGCGCACGCGCCACGGGCAGATGCGCTGGGTGCATTGCAAGTCGGCTCCGCGCCAGTTGCCCGACGGTTCGATCGCTTGGGACGGCATCATTCTGGATGTGACCGAGCAGAAGCGGGCCGAAGAAGCGCTCCGCGAAGCCGATCGCCGCAAGGACGAGTTCCTGGCGATGCTGGCCCACGAGCTGCGCAACCCGCTCGCGCCGATTCGTAACGCCGTCGACTTTCTGGAACTCAAGTCCAGTGGCGACGCTGATCTGCGTTGGGCGCGCGAGATCATCGACCGCCAACTCGCCCAGCTCACCCGGCTGGTTGACGATTTGCTCGACGTGTCGCGGATCACCCGCAACAAGATTGCCCTGCGCAGCGAGCGTGTGCTGCTCTCGACCGTCCTGGAACAAGCCATCGAGACCAGCCGGCCGCTGATCGAGGCAGGCGCTCATTTGTTGCAAGTCAGCACTCCGGGCCGACCGCTCTTCGTTTACGGCGATCGCACCCGGCTGTCCCAGGTGCTGTCCAACTTGCTCAACAACGCCGCCAAGTACACGCGGCCCGGCGGTCGGATTGAATTGACCGTTGAACACGCCGAAGGTTTGGTGGCCATTCGAGTGCGCGACAACGGCGTGGGCCTGTCGCCGGAAATGCTGACCGCTGTTTTCGATCTGTTCACGCAGGCCGATACGTCGCTGGAACGCTCCCAAGGCGGCCTGGGCATCGGATTGACGGTGGCGCGTCGCCTAGCCGAGATGCATGGCGGGGCGATCGATGCTCGCAGCGAAGGTCCGGGCAAGGGAAGTGAGTTTTCGCTCATCCTGCCCCTGGTTTCTGCGGAGTCGCTCGCCGCCGACGACAATCACGAATTGTCGCAGCCGGCTCGGGCGCATGCCTGCAAGCGCATTCTTATCGTGGACGACAACCGCGATTCGGCCGATACGCTGGCTTCGCTGCTGAGGGCGAAGGGGCACGACGTCCGCTCGGCCTATTCTGGCGACAAGGGGCTGGAGATCGCCGCTTCGCACCGGCCGGAGGTCGTGCTGCTCGACATCGGCATGCCGGGCATGAATGGATACGATGTGGCCCGACGCCTGCGCGACATGGAGGTGACCCGCCGGGCGATCATCGTGGCCATGACCGGTTGGGGCCAGCCGGAGGATCGCCGTCGCTCGCAGGAGGCCGGTTTCGACGAGCATCTCGTCAAGCCGGTGGATCTGCGGTTGATCGAACCGCTGCTGGCCTAACGGCGTGTCGGGCGCCAAGGCGCTTCACCTGCTGGCGGCACGTGAATTGCCGTTTCTCTCGCACAACCTCTCCCAGGAAGTTGCGAGAAACGAGCCATGTTTGCCCTGTTACAAGGCGCTTTTGCCCTGCTTGCCCGGCAGATGGGCCGGATCCTGAATACGGCCTTCGGCTGGGCGACGACCATGCTGTTCGGCAAGGTTCCGAGCAACCGCCAGTCGATCCTTTCGATCATCGCGCTGGTGGCTGTGTTGTGGCTGGTGCTGCTCGTGGGAGTCATCTTTCCGAGCGTCGGCACGATGTTGCTCGCCTTTGTGCCGCTGCCGGAGTGGGTGGAGCCGAATTGGGTCCGCCTCGGCATGTTGATCGCCGCCGCGATCCTGCCTGCAATCACCGGTGGGCTGACGCTGCTGCTGATGGAGCCCAACGATCGGCCCGATTCGGCGTGGGGCTATATCAAGACGATCTTCAAGGGCTATCCCTACACGCTGGGCCTGGCGCTGGCGATTGTGGCCATGATCTTCGTCGCGCCGATTCTCAAGGCCCGCGACCTGTGGAACGGCTGGACGCAGCGCCACATACCGGTCGTGGTGGAAGCGGACGATTACTTCGAGGTGGTGAATCATCTGCAGCAGATCCTGGCTCGGGTCGGATTGAAGACAAAACGCGGGCACGCGTCCTGGTTGCTCCGTTGGCCGACTCGCGTCTTTGCCTGGCTGGCCGGAAGCGGAGCCGACACGCTGGTCGCCCGCGAGTTGCAGACGTTGCGGTCCAAAGAAATGGAAGTGCTGCTGCACCCCTCCGATCTCGTCATTCACGCCGATGAGCCGATTGCCGCCCGGGTGTTTGCCCAGGTGAACGAACACCTGGCGTTCAGCAAGGCGTACCTTTCCTGGACGAAGGAGGGGCAGGAGATCGAGGACAGCGTGCGCAGAATCGCCCTCGAACTCGGCGATAAAAAGTCGCTGATTCCCACCTCGCAGCACCGCCATCGGCTGACGGAAGTGCGGAAGAAGCTCGAGGGATTGAATCTCGAGGCAGAAGAATGGGAGGTGCTGTTTCGCGAGGTGCTGCTGGTGGAAAAGATGCTCGGCGACCGGCTGCTCGCCGACGCGAAGAAGGTCCCCGCGGCTCTCTCGCCCGCCAACGGTCGATTCACGGAGTCGAGCTTCGCTCAGCACGCCGATGAGTCGGAGGAGGGAAGCGTCTCGTCGTTCAAGCTGGCGTCGATGGCCGGCGCCGCGCTCGCTTTTGGCGCCGTTGTGTGGCGCAACTGGCGCGCTCGCCATCCCGCCTAGTCGAGACACCTTGAAAGGCGTCCCGGCTCACTCCACCACGAACGCCTCCAGCGATTGCAGATCGCTAAATGGGTACTTTACCGTCCGGTCCGGCGTGTACTTGTGCGCGGTCATCCAGGCGAACTCCCGCTGCTGCTGGTTCGCAGGGTCCGGTTCCGGCAGCGGCACGCCGTCGGCCTCGGCGTAGATCGTGCGTACGACAGCCACGCGCCGGCTTGCCCGCGGGACCAGTTCGTAGTCGGTGCCCCGAGTCTGCAGGTACCAGGTGTTGTCCCGGAAACCGCTCACCAGTCGCCGCTGCGCCGCCGCAACAAGCCGTTGCTTTGCCTGCTCGTCCAGACTCTTGTCCTTCTGGATTTCAGCCAGCAGCTTTTGAGTTTCGGAGACGTCGAAGCTCACCCAGCCGTAGGGCGGCAGATACGTCTCCAACTTGCAGTGCGACGGAGAGTTCTTGGGAAACGGGTTGATCCCATACGTCACCCGCGTCGGATAACCCATCGCTCGCCCGAGCGAGGCGCAGAAGCCGTGATAGTCGCTGCAATGGCCGCGGCGCTGCGACAACGCGTGCGTCGCATCGGCCTGCAGCGAAGCGTTGTCGTGGTCGTATTCGAAGTTCTGGTGGACCCAACTCATCACGCTGGCGAGGTCCGTCAGCGGGTTCGACCGTTTTGGAACGATCCGCTCCAGCAGTTCCTCAAACCGTCGATCGACGACGACGGCCTGCGACTCGCTTCGCCGATAGGGATCAAACGTCTTGGGCCACTGGGCAACCGGCTGAACTCGGGCGGGGTCGAGCTTCCAACGCAGTTCCCAGACCTTGATCGTGAACTGGTGGCGGATGATCTGGGCGCCCTGCGGTTGGTGGAACTCGAAGTAGGCGAACTGGTTGCCGTATTGTGGCTCAGTGCCAAGCTGCGGACTCACCGCGAGCGGAAACGTGCTGAGCTCGCTCTTCGACACTTCCTGGGCGGCGTCGGAAGGAGGAATGGGAAGCCAGACGCTGAGCTTCTTGGTCCTGTACGGCGGAGTGACGACCACCGAGAAGTCGACGTCGTAGGTGACCGCCTCCCCACGCTCCGCCGAGTAATTTTGGGCTGGGTCGAGGATCGGCGGCTCTGCACCAAAAGCTGAAAACGCTCCCCAGCCAAAGACGATCAGGAGGCAGGGCGTGGCGAAACGCATCGGAGATCCCGGGGAACGAGGTCGAACTCGTTCGCTCTGAGCGGCGCGAACCGAGTCGTAGCTACGAGGTTCACACTCTAACCGCCGTCAGAATGTAACGCAAATTGAGATGAGAGGCGCTCGATCAAGAAAGATGGCACTTTGGGACTCGCAAAGCGGTTGTATGGCCCGCCAGTTGCAATTACCTGCTCCGCCTGCCGCGGAGGCGACGGTTGGCTCCTTCTGACGGCCGATCTCGGTTGTCAGACGAGCAGAAAGACGCAAATTGACTCGACACGGGCGATTCGTTCGGCATAGGATGCCCGAATCGCACGGAACGTGATACCTGAGGCGGCAGGAACTCTGGTCATGGCACTTCGGAACGGATTCGCAGCGGCGGCGTTTGTTGCCTTGTTGGCAACCTGCCTCCCACTCTTGGCGGCCGAAGGGCGGCCAGCGCCAGTTTCGAAGGCCCAATTGAGCGCACTCGTCGCGGATCTCGGCCACGAGGATTTTGCCCGTCGAGAGGCGGCCACGAGAAAACTGTCTCAACTTGGGACGGACGCCGTCGATTCCCTGGTCGCTGCGTCGGAGAGCCAGAACGCGGAAGTGTCCTGGCGAGCGCTAGCGACACTGGAACAATTGGGGGCGAAGTGCGGCGAGGCCACGCTCAACCGGCTCGTAACCGCACTCAATCGAGTCCAGGTCCCTGAGCGGTCGGAGTTGGGCGCTCTCCGCTCCACTCTCCAAGCCCGCCAGGTGCAATTTCGCCACACCCGGGCGCTCGCGAAAATTCGAGCCCTGGGCGCCGACGCCCCCGCCGCTTCGGCTGGGCTGAGCGAGGCGCCGGTTGCCATCGCACTTGAAGCCGCGATCGTACCGGACCCCGTGGAACCCAGCCCGGTGGAAATCGCCGAAGAAGACCTGGCGCCGATCAGCGCCGGTCCCGACGATCTTAAGCTGACTCCGCTCGCTGCCACCCCACGAATCGCAGAACCCATTGCCGAACCTCCGCCGGCGCCCGAGGGCGAAGCGGATGCATCGGAAGTCTCCAGCAACCTCGCCGTTTCCGAGTCGGCAACGCCTGTCAAAGACGAACTCGTGGATGTCGCCGACGAGCCGGCTCCGCCGCCCGACGTGCTGCCCGTGGACCCTCCCGGGGAAATGCCGGTCGTCGAAGGGGAGATTGCCGACGCCTACGTCAGCGAGGATCCGCCGGTTGACGTCGATGTTGCCGTGCCGGTTGACCCAAAATTGTCGGTCGGTGGAGAGTACGTGAACCAACTAACTCTCACGGCAGCCTGGAGCGGCGGCGACCACGGGCTCGCTCTTCTGAAGGACCTGCCGGAGCTTCAGCATCTGAGTCTGAACCATGCCGAAGTGAGCGACGCGGGATTGGAACACCTTTCCGCCCTCCCGAACCTCTCGTTTCTGGAAGTACGCGGAACGCAGATCACTTCCCAAGGCTTGCGGCGCCTGCGGATTCAAAAACCATCCCTTTTGATCACTGCCATTGGCGACGCCAAGCTCGGCGTGAGCGCGCAGTCGGACGGTGATCGCTGCCAGCTTGTCGCGGTGAATCCACAATCCGGAGCCGCCAAGGCTGGCCTTCAAGCCGGCGACTTCGTGACGCAGGTGGACGGCGCCAAGGTGACGTCCTTTGTCGACCTGATGATCGCGGTCTTCAACCGCAAGGCGGGCGACAAGCTCAGCGTGCAGTACGAACGGGGCGGTGAAGCGAAGACGGCGCTGGTCGAACTGCAAGCCCGCGCAGAAGCGACCGTGATGCGCTAGGGCGTGGCGATCGAAGGTCTCGAGAGCCGAATCTGGCTATTGCCGCGACCGGGGAGCCACGGTCAGCGGCTTCATATCGGCTCGGTTGCCCACACTGACCTTCATGGGCAGCGATTTGCCGTCACGCACCACCAGCAAGCCGACCTGCTTGCCGACGGGCGTCAGGCTGACGAGATTCACCAGGTGATCGTCGTCTTCGATGCGGACTTCGTCGAATTGCAGGATCACGTCGCCGATCTTTAGCCCAGCCGCTTCCGCAGGAGACTGAGGATTCACACCGGTCACTCGGGCGCCCGATGGGCGGCTGAGGCCGAGTCGAATGGCATCTTCGGGACCGAACGAAGAATCGAGGTGCACCCCGAGGTAGGCCCGCACGACGGAACCGTTGGTGATCAACTGTTGGGCGACGGTCATCACCATGTTGATCGGGATGGCGAATCCAATGCCCTCGCTTCCACCCGAACTGCTCGCGATGGCCGTGTTGATGCCGACCACTTCGCCGCGGAGGTTCAGCAGGGGGCCGCCACTGTTGCCGGGATTGATGGCCGCATCGGTCTGGAGGAAGTCCTGATAGAGAACTCCATCATCGCCCAATTGCAGGTCGCGTCGTCCCTTAGCGCTAATGATGCCGTAGGTGACCGAATGGCTGAGTCCGAACGGGCTGCCAACGGCCAGGACGAAGTCGCCGATCTCGAGCTTGCTGCTGTCGGCCAGGCGGGCCGCGACCAGGTCCTTGGCAGCGACGGCGAGCACCGCAATATCGGTCTCACGGTCGTTCCAGCCCTGAGTCGGTTTCAGCACCCGACCGTCATCCAAGCGGATGCTGATGTTGTGCAGGCTGGAGTGCTTGATCACGTGGCGGTTCGTCAGCACATAGTGCCGACCGCCAACTTCGATGACCACGCCAGAGCCTGCCTCTTCCACCGGTTTTTGGTTCACGGCGGGGGCTTCGTCGTCGCGACGCGCTTCGATATGCACGACCGTCGGACGAGTCAGGCGAATGACTCGCTTGAGCACATTGCCTTCTCGCTCGAGCAGCGCCACTTCGGCGGCTAGCTCGGCGAACTGACGATCTCGCGACTCGGCTGCCGACGGGTCATCGCTGAGCGACAAACTCGAGCCGGAAGCGGGACGTAGCGACTGGCCGAAAGCAGGAACCGCCAGCGCGGTCAGACATACTACGGCCAGAAACGAGTGGAATCGCAGCAACATGCGCAGGACCCTTCCAAAGGCTGCGACGCCAATTGCCGGAGGCGAAGATCACCTCCGGAACAAACCGATAGAGCACTACGCTCCGCAGATTCGCAGGTCGTTCCCACCTACGGTGTGGGAACGAAGTGGATGAGCCAGAGTCTGGCAATGCGGACTGGCAATGCGGAGCGTCGAGCTAGTCTGTTGAACCAGGATTAGCTCATGGGCGGCGGACGCTAGGCGTCGACCTCTTCGGCCGAGACATCGTCCGGATCGTAGCCACGCGAGCGGCTGCCAGCGGCCAGTTCGCCGCCATTCTTCTCGGCTTCGCGTTGGCAGCCGATGCACATCGTGGCATAGGGCAGGGCTTGCAGGCGAGCGAGAGGAATCGCGCAACCGCAGCCTTCGCACTCGCCGTATTCGCCAGTGCGCATTCGCTCGAGAGCCGTTTCGATGTGCGTCAGTTCGCGGCTTTCGACTTCGGCCAGCTGCGAGCTGATCTCGTCCTGGGCCGAGTCCATCGCGGCGTCCATCACGTCGCCCGAGGTCTGCTGACGCAGTTCCTTGAGCGAGCTGAGGTCGCCGGCGAGCGCCTTACGCAGAGCGTCGCGGCGGCGGATGAGAATCTGCTTTAGCTGCAGCACCGCCTCCTTGCGAGCGGCGCCGCCGCTGCCGGCCTTGGCTTCGCCCGTCTTGGCGGGAGAGGGAGAACTGCGTGTCTCGTCCTTCGAGACACGGCGACCGCCGTTGTTGGATCGTGACACCATAGGTTGACTCTCTCGGATCGGTGTTCAGGAGGCGGATCGTTCCCTGGACCGGAGACGCCGGTCCGTAAGGGAAGTGCACCCGACCTAAACCAGACAATACTACGCAGGCCGGCCACCTTCGGCCGTGAAAACCTTGTCCCGTGAAGCCTGGGCAGGCTTCCGCGCGACCGACGTAACCCGTCTCGGCGAGACTAGTTACAGTGAGCCGGTGCGACGCTGCTGCATTCACCGCAATCCAGTCGCACGCGACGTCTGGCGCAAGGCAAATGCGATCTTCGGCCGTTGACCGGACCTCGGCCGCACGCCCCAGCGGGCGCTCTGGCCTCAAAATCCGCATCATCTGCCGCACACCGATAATCGGCAGATTCGCTCGCCGGCTGGACTCCTTTTCGTTACAGCCGGCAAATTCTGCCGCACGAGCACGGCTTGCCGCCGGAAGGGGCATGTTGCGTTTTGACTACGCCCCTCCTGCGCAGTAGATGCCGTAGGGTCCTTCCCACAGGCACATCGCGGGGCAACGGCGTGTCTGTCCACATCTGCCAGCTTTCTCCTACCGGAAAGCTCCTACCAGGGCACTCGTTCGATGCTTGTTACCAACGCGAAACGTCCCACCAATGCGCCCGAAATGCTCGGTTGCCAGGTACCTCCGTTCTGTCTGCGGGTTCATGGCGGTCCGCTCGATGGCCAGGAGCTGCGACTGACTTCCGCCAAGGTGTCGGTGGGCGGAGCAGCCGGTTGCACGCTTCGCCTGCGCTCGCCGGGCTGCTTGCCGTTGTACGCGTGGGTGCTGCGTGGCCCCGAAGGCTGTGTGGTGCGGCGCTTTGCCCCGCACGTGCTGCTCAACGGCGCCGCCTTCGATGAGGCGGCGCTATTCGACGGCGACCGCTTGCGAATCGGCGCTTTGGAACTGGAGGTCGTTTCCGGCGCTCACACGCGGTACGTGGATTTGGAAGAGAGCGAGGCTTCGGTCTCAGACGCGGAGTTCGAAGGTTCGATCCGGCGCACCGACGCCGACGGACCGACGGATAACGGCAACAGCGATCCGTGGCTCCGCCCCTACAAGCGGGCGTTTGCTTCCCAGGCAACACAAACATCCCAGCAGCGGCGGGCCCTGCGGCAACATCATGCCCGGCGAACGCGCAAACTGCTCGAAACCCTCCGGCACCAGGACCAGGAACTGGAGAAGTTGCAGCGAGCGCTGCAGCAGAAGTCGGCTGACGCGGCTCGCCTGAATGAAGCCCAGCAAGTCGCCGCGGACCACGAACGCATCCAGCTTGAGGAGGAAGCGCGCGAGTTGGCGAAGCTCGTCGAGCAAATGAGCGGCGAACTTCGCGCGGCCTCGGTCCAGCGTGCTCGCACGGCTGCCGAACTCGATGAACAGTCGACTCTGCGGACGCAGATCGATCAGCGCGAAATCGAATTGCGAAGGGCTCGTGAGGAAGCCGACGAAATCCGTCGATCTACGGCCGCCCAGATTGAACAGCTCAAGCATGCCTTCGAAGCGGTTCGTCAGGAACGCGACGAACTGGCCGAGCGGCAGGAACACTTGGCCAGCGGCGATCGCCATGCCCAATTGACCATCGAAACGCTCCAAGCCGAGCTCAGCGAAGCGCTCGCTCGCCGGGGCGCGTTGCAGGCCCGGCTCGAGCAGGTCGCCGAAGAGCTGGCAGCCGCTCGCGAACTGCACAGCACGCAGCAGCCGCAGCTTGAACAGCAGTTGAAATTCCTCAAGGTGGAGCTGGAGCGGCGGGATCGCGAGCTGGAAGAAGCCCGTTCTGCCGCCTCCAATCAGAGCCAGCAGTTGCTCGCCACCCTCGATCAGCTTCGCGAAGAACTGGCGGACCTGCAGACCCAGCGAAAGCGCGAGCGCGAACAGTCGCTTGCCGACGCCCAGGAGCTTTCGGATGAGCTGACGGCCCTCAAAACGCAACTGGCCCAGCGGGAAAGCGAGCTGCGAACCGTTCGCTCGAATGGTGACACAGAAGTCGCATCGCTGCGAATCGAACTGGAACGGGCGCAGGCCGAAGCGGCCCACCTGCGGCAGCAAGCGGCCCGGGAACGCAGTGAAGCGACGACGCTGCGGGGACAGGTCGAGACGGAGCTTAAATCGCTTGCGCAGCAGCTTGAGCGGCGATCTGCTGACTTGCAGGCGGCCCAGCAGTCGGCTGGCGCCGAAGCGGCTCAATTTGCCAAGACGATCGAACAACTGCGCAGCGAACTGCAGAGCGAGCGCACGCTCCGCCAACAAGACGCCGAAGCCCGCCAGGCCGATCGACGCCGCAGCGAGGCCGAATTGACGGCTGCCCGCGAGCAGGCTCAGCAGCAGGCGGAGCAAATCGATCAACTGCAACGGCAAATGGCGGCGGAGGTCAGCCGACTGACCCTCCAATGCGACCAGGCCCAGCGCGAAGCGTCGGACTCGCAGACGCGGCTCGCCGAGCAGCAGGAACAGTTGTCGCTCGAGCAGGCCCAGTGGCAGGAGCAGCAGGAAGAGCTCAAGCAAACCATCAGCGAACTGACGACCGCGCGCATCGCCGCCGATCAGCGGGAACTGCGGACGGAAGACCTGCGCATGCAGGCCGCCGACGAAGTGGTTCGCCTCACCGCGGAACTCGCCCAGTGGAAAGAGCAGGCCGAGCAACTGCACTCGGCGCTGGAAACCCAACAGGCACAGTGGTCGAGCGAGTTCGAGAGCCTGCAGCGACAGATCGAAGAGCTCACAACGTCGCAGGACGGGTCGATCGGGGCGCTGCAGCAGTCGGAGGAACTGCACCAGCAGGCGGCTGCCGAGTTGGAGCGACTTGGCCGTGAAGCACAGCAGTGGCGCGAAGAAGCCGATCAACTGCGGTCGATGTTGGTCGCAGACCAAGAGAAATGGTCGCAGGAGCAGGCGAAGCTGCGGGAGCAGATCGATCAGCTGATCACCCAGCAGCGCGACCAGGCCGACGAACTGGCCTGCACTATGCCGAGTGCTGCCTTCGACCAGGACGTCTCTGCGGAGCGCCAGCAACTATTTGCCGAGCAACAGAAGCTGGCTGCCGAGCGTGAAGTCTGGCAGCAGCAGCGTGAGACCTGGGAAGCCAGCCTCCGGGAGCGAGAGGAAGAATTGGCTGCCCAGATCGCCGAACTTGAGCGGCAGGTGAGCGAATGGCATCAGCGGCAGTCGCAGGAGCGTAATCTCGCCTCCGCTGACGCACTGCCTGAGGCGCCGTTCGTTCCGGATGCCGTCTACGGCTCGTACAACCCGCCGCACAACGAGTTACCTGCCGATGTGACCATGCCGCTGCCGATTCGGCCGGAACTTGACGACTTCGACCGCTCGTATGCCCCGACCAACTACGGCGAAACGGCCGCGCTGCCGACCCGCCAGGACTGGAGCGATCCAGCCGAGACTCCGGATTCGCAGCCGTATGCCGAGAGCGGTGCCGTCGAATCGCCCGCCTCGGACGATGCAACCGGCGCCGCTGCCGAGATGCCGAAGGACGCTCCGCGCGATTCAGACAGTGTTACGGCCGTGCTCGGTCGCCTGATGCAGGCCGGTTTGTGGAATTCCGAAGGGGGCGAGTCGGCCCCGCTCGACCAGACGCTCGCTCAGCAGTCGATGGCGGAAGTCGAAGAGCCGCGGGACATTTCCCACGAGAGCAGCGCGTACAGCCAGCCGGAATACTCCCACGAGTTGCCGAGCGAACTGCCCAGCGAGTTGCCGACTCCGGAAGCGGAGGAGGAAAACTTCGGCTGCACGATGGACATGGCGAGCGTCATGTCCGCCCGAGAGGAGTCGCCACGCAGCTGGCGGAATGAGCTGCTCGGCGGCGATCAGCCGGCCGTTGAAGAGAACGATCCACTCGCCGCCTTGCGGGCGCTGCGTGCGGAAGTCACCAACGAGGGGGATGAGCCACAGCAAGAGGTTGCTGAGCACGATGCGGCTCCCGCCGCCGATTTCGGAGCAAGCTTGCCGCAGCAAGCCAAGGGGCACGGCAGTTGGCGGGCCCAGTTGCTCGGCGAGAGCCCCGAAGAAGAAGGCGATGCGCACGACAACGCTATGTCGACGGCCGGCGAAGCGGAACCGTCCTGCGAGAGCGACGTCGAACCTGCGCCGCTAACCTTTACCCCGGTGACGCCTCCCCCCGCCGAACCGGTGAGCGAAGAAGAAGATTCGATCGAAGCCTACATGTCGAAGCTGCTCAAACGCGTTCGCGGCGACGATGCGGAGGCGAATTGGCGTGCTCCGGCGACTCCCGCTCCGGCCGCTGAGGCCAAGAAGCCCGAGCCCAAGGCCGCCGCCCCTCAAACCCAGCTCCAGCCGGCCAATCCGGTCGACCCGGGCGAGTTTGTGCCGCAGCGTCAGGCTCCCGAGGCGACGATGAGCCTGGCTGCGATGCGTGAGCTGGCCAATGCGGCGTCGAAGGTGGCGATCGCCACGCACGCGAAGCGATCGCACACCCAGCGGTTCGCTCAACGCCTCGCCAAGGCGGCCCTGGCATTGTTCACGACGATTGGTTTCGCCGTCTGGGGGCTGTACTTCCACTCCGGCACCGGCCCGTGGTACGGCGTGGCAGTGGGCATTTTCCTGATGGCCTACTGGATCGCCACGAGCGTGTGGCACATCGCCAATGCCCTGCGGCTGAAGCCCGTGGCCGTGATCCCATCGGGCTTGGAAGAAACCATGGATCTGCCCGCCCCGAACGCCGAGGCGGTCCAGAACTAGTTCTCAAGTAGCTGAACCTTGTCTTAGCTACTCCGCGGAACCTAGCCGTGGGTGCTTTGCCCCGCGGCGGCCTTCACGTCCTCGAAGTCGCGAAGGTGGTAGTCGATACCGCAGTAGTCGAGAACGCGGCACAGGCCACGCAGGGCGACTCCCATACCGTCCGGGCCGCTAAAGCCGCCGAACTGACCGCCGCCTTTCACGTGCGGCTCGAGGTCGAGAAACACGCCCGGCACGCCGACCTTTTTCAGCTTCTTCTCCAGGGCCGGGATCATTTCGCGGAAGTCGCGCAGGATCATCTCATGGCCGCTGTCGCCCCGGTCGGCTGGGACGAAGTGCTTGAGCGCCTCTTCATCGACATGCGTGGTCCGCTGCAGCCGCTGCGGATGGCGATAGTCTTTGATGTGCATCCAGCCGATGTCGGGCTTCATCTTTTCGTACTGCTCAAACGTCTCGGTCGGGCTGAAGCCCTGCGTAGCGATGTTCGCGCCGTCGAAGATCAGCACCATCGCCGGATGATCCACCTGCTTGCTGATATCGGCGAGCAGATCGCCCGTCTGGCCGACCAGGTTGGCTTCCACTTCCAGGCCGAAGAGCAAATCGCTCTTGTGGCAAACTTCGGCAATCTGTCCGAGCTGGTCAACCGTTTGCGCCAAGTGCTCGCGCGGATCGCTTCCCTTGGGGTGATAGAACGAAAATCCGCGGATGAGCTTGGTCTCGAAGGCGTGAGCCAGCTCGCAGGCCTTCTTCACTTCGTCCTGCAAGTACTTTTTGAACGGTACGAAACGGTTCTTGGTGCCGTCTTCGACATCCAGCAGCTTCACCTTGCCGATCGGCGAGCCGAGCGTGGCGACGTTCAGGCCATACTCCGCTTCCCAGTGCCGAATCTTCTGGATTTCGGGCACCGTGAGCTGCATCACGTTCTTGATGCCCTGGCCGGCGTCGATGAAACGGAGCGAATAGTACTGCAGGCCGAGTGCGGCGAGCGCGGCAAACTGCTGTTCGGCGGTCTTCTGGTTGGCGGCTTCGTCGCCGAAAGCGGAGAGCAGGACGGTGGGGCGTTCGTTGGTATGCATGAGTCGCTGGTTCTGCGAGGGTTTCGGTGATTGGCTCTAGTTTCGTTTGGTGAGGCGCGACGCGGCTGGCTCATCCAGGAACAACGTCGTGTGATGATGCGATTGCAGGATCGAGGCCGGGGCATTGGGCGAGATAGGGCCTTCGACGCAATTGGCCACTGCCTGCGACTTGCGCTCGTCCGGCACGCTGCAGACGATGATGCGTGACTTGAGGATGTGGTTGACCGACATCGAGATCGCTTGCGTCGGCACTTCGTCGAACGTCTTGAACCAACCTTCGCCGTGTTGCTGGCGGCGGCAGGCGTCGTCGAGCGCGACGACGATGTAGGGCTGCTGCGTCTGAAAGTCGGCTGGCGGATCGTTGAACGCCAGGTGTCCATTCTCACCGATGCCAATGAACGCTACGTCGATCGGATGGTTTTGAATCAAATCTCCGAGCCGGCGACACTCGGCCTCCAGATCTTCCTCCGCCTGAACGTAGTGAAAGGCGGCCGGCGCTTTGGGCAAGCGATCGACGAGCCGCTCCTTCAGGTACTTTCGAAACGAAGCGGGATGCGTGTCTGGCATCCCCGCGTACTCGTCCAGGTGGAAAAACGTGACTTTGCCCCAGTCGATGTCGGGCTGCTGGACGAGTTGATCCAGCGTGTCGAATTGGGACGCCCCGGTGGCGACGATCACGTTGGCCGATCCCCGGGCGGCGAGTGCGGCCCGGATTTCCGCCGCTCCGGCGAGTGCGGCCCGTCGGCCCAGTTCTTGCTTGTTCGGACTGATATCGATATGCACGGCAACCCCTCACTGGCGGCAAGAAAACGATTCACCAGCATGGGGAGGCTTGCCGCGATTTGCAAGGCGGGGACGCATGGAGCCGCCCGGACATTACGCTCTTGGGGTTGGTCCGCGACAGCTTCATCGGGGGATGCAAACGAAATACTGGCTAGCTTTAACGCCGCATAACCACTGTCTCACCTGGTCGCTGTAAACCACAAAAAGCGCATTGCTGATCCAATCCATGCGAGCGACCGGCCGGGTTCGTTGCTCGCCCCACAGGAGGGCCGCGGGTAAGATGGAAGACGCTCCGGCGTGGTACGTTTCTAGATGCAACGCATCCATTCGCATCGGCCGGTGGCATCTGCCAGGGGACCTCAGCAGGACTCTTTGCTTATGAACGGTCGTTCTCCGTCGGCTCGCCCCCAAGGCTTCGGCCTTGCGGCGCTGGCCCTCCTTGCGCTCTTCGCAACCGTGCCCAGCAGCGCTTTCGCTCAAGGCAAGGCTCCCGGTGGGGGAGGAGGCGGAGGAGGAAATCCGCCGCCGGTCATCGGGGTGCCTATCGGTCGCGGCAAGTCGGCGCCGGTCGACATGTACTGGCTGACCATGCCTTCCTTCTACGATGGCGACTTCCGCACGGCGGCGCGGGGCTTCCGCGATGCAGCCCGGTCGGGAATCGCCAGCACCGAGGGGCGCTGGATCGATTCGATCTGCTACTACACGATGCTCGGCGAGTGCTATTACCAGATGGGCGATCTGGGCAACGCGCTCGACCAATACAACGCGGCGCTCGAGCTCTATTTGGCTCACCGCGACTGGATGCTGCGCGTCGAGTTTCCGCCGGGACTCGATCCCGCCTCGCAGGTGCGAAACACAATCACCTGGGGCAAGACGTCGCGCACGGCGGTCGTCGGCGCCGTTGCCGAGCGCTATCAAAGCCTGCAAGGTCGGCTGGACAACGACAAGGTGATTGAGAAAGGCGGCGTCATTGCTCCGCCTCAGTACTACGCCGTTTACGTCAGCGAAATCATCCGTTGCACGGCGACCGCGATTCGCCGGCGAACGGAGATCATGGGCCCGACCAGCGAACACAATCTGCTGACGGCGCAACTCGTCGATGCGCTCGCGCGCCGACCCGGTCCGCCGAACCATTGGTCGCAGTGCTGGGTGGAACTGGAACTGGGCCTGGCCTATGCGTCGGCAGGCAAGCACGCGCAAGCGATTTCGGAACTGCAAAAGTCGGTTCTCGCCGCGGGCACTTATGACCATCCGCTGACTGGGATGGCCTTGCTCGAACTCGGCAAGCTCGCGTTTGAGGAAGAGAAGTACGACGTGGCCGCCAACTTCTTCCTCGAAGCCACCTATACCGCGTCGCTCTTCAATCAGTACGACATCATGGAGGAGGCCTTCCGCCACGGCGCTCTCACGCATCAAGTCTCGGGGCAGGGCGGAGCCTATTCGCCCCTGGTGGCTGCCGCCGCTTGGGCGAAAGCGAAGAAGCTCCGCCGGCTGAGCGTTTCGCTGCTCACCGACCTGTCGGAAAATCTCCTGGAAATGGGGGATTTGCAGGGGGCTACCCAGGCGATCAACCAGGCGAAGTCGAACACCGGCCGATCGGACCTGATGGCGGGCGTTGCCGGCTCGCGGATCAATTACCAAATGGCCCGTATTGGCATGGATTCGGGCAATCTCACCGCGGGGACCGCGGCGCTGAGCGCCGCGCTCGGATTCCAGAGCAAGGCCTCGAAACGCTTGTTCCAGATCGCGGTTGTGGATCGCCTGGCCACGGCGGGTAGCGTGACCGAGCGGATTGCCGACAATCTGTACGGCATCGTGCTGCGTGAACCGACGTCGCGTGATTGGGTGGTCGATCCGCTCGACACGATGACCGTCGTCACTACGCCGTTGCCGATGCCCTACGAACACTGGTTCGAATTGGCCCTGCTTCGCAAGGAGCAGGAAAAAGCCCTCGAGATTTCGGACCGCATTCGCCGACGCCGTTTTTACGCCAGCATGCCGCTGGGCGGGCGAGTCCTCGCTCTCCGCTGGCTAATGGAGGCGCCTGCCGAAGCCCTCGACGACACAGCCCGTCTGCAGCGACAGGATTTGCTGGTCCGGTTTCCGAAATTTGCCGAAGCCTCGCAGCAAGTCCGGGCGATTCAAGCCGAACTCGACGCCCTGCCGGCTTTGCCGACCGAGAACGAGGACGTCAAGAAGCAAGAAGCGCTGCTCGAACAACTCGGCAAGCTAAGCACTGCTCAGGAATTGATGCTGCAGCAGATTGCCCTGCGCCGAATTCCCTCGGAATTCGTCTTCCCGCCGCTGCGCAGCTTCCGCGACATTCAAAAGGATCTGCCCGAAGGCCGGCTGGTGATCGTCTATTTCCAGACGACGCGCAACGTGCACGCCTTTGCCTTCACCACGAAGCAATACGCCTACTTCACCGTCGAGGCGCCGAACAAGGTGCGCGCCGATGTGATCGATATGCTCAAGAAGATGGGGCATCTCGATCGCAATCAGCCGATCGACGCCAAGGATCTGCAAAGCGACGCCTGGAAGACGCCGGCTGCCAAACTCGTGAAGCAACTCACCAACAGCGCCAAAGCGGAGGAGTGGGCGGGCTACAAGGAGCTGATCGTCGTGCCCGACGGGGTGCTGTGGTATCTCCCGTTTGAGGCGCTGCAGATCCCCGCCGAGGAAGGTACGGAGTCGCTCATCACGCGCATGAGCGTCCGCTATGTGCCGACGATGTCGCTGGTGCTGCCCGATGCCCGCAGCCACAAAACTTCGATGCGCACGGCCTTGGTGACGGGCAAATTGCTGCCGCGCGACAACATCGAGGTCGCCCAGGAGGCCGCCAGCCAACTGGCGGATGTCATCCGGGATTCGTTCGTGGCCCCCGACACTCTGCCGGCCGCTTCGTCGCTCTACGCCTCGCGCTTCGACCGTCTGGTGCTGTTGACGGATGTCGACGAGCCGGAAAAAGGACCGTTCGCCTGGTCGCCGATGCAGATCGATCGCGGCCGGCCCGGCAGTTCGCTGGCAGAATGGATGATGCTGCCCTGGTCTGCGCCGGAACAGGTGATCATTCCCGGCTTCCACACGGCCGCCGAAACTGGCTTGCGCAAGGGTGGCAATGGCGAGGAAGTGTTTTTGGCCGTGTGCGGCATGATGTCCAGCGGATCGCGAACCATGTTGCTGAGCCGCTGGCGCGTCGGCGGGCAAAGCACGATCAACCTGCTGCGCGAGTTCATTCAGGAACTGCCGCACGAATCGGCCGACCAGGCCTGGCGGCGGAGTGTGGCGATCAATCGCGAAGCGCTACTTGACCCGATGACCGAGGGGCGCGTGAAAACGAGCCCCAACGTGGATGGCATGAAAACCGACCATCCCTTCTTCTGGGCTGGCTACATGCTGGTCGACACCGGCAGCAAGCCGCTCGAAGA
>JAEZAS010000120.1 GCA_023430365.1 Planctomycetota bacterium | reverse complement strand
TCTAAGGATTGGGCAAAAAGCGGCATAGGGCAGGGGGCCGACGGCACGACGGGTGGCGGGGCCTAAGGAGCGAATGCAACGTGGCCCCGAGATGGGCTCAAGCCTAACGAGGCCACACTTCGCTTAGGCCCCGCCGGCACCCTGATGCTGGCTTTGGTTGTTTTTGGGACGCCAAGGCGCAAAGACGCGAAGACGCAAAGGAAGAAGGGAAAAGCAGAAAGAGGCAAAGGCAGTGGCGCTTCGGGCGAGGCCGTCGCTTGGCTTGCTGCTTCCCTGTCTCCTCTTGGCGGCCTTTGCGCCTTGGCGTCTTTGCGTTGCTCTCAGCCCGGCAGTTTGATTCCCAATCCTCGGGTGCCCCCGAGATGGGACTCAAGCTACCGGGGCCACGCTGCGCTTAGGCCCCGCCACCCTTGAGGACCGATCTACGCCGGGTGGGGTTCGGGGGATTTGCCTTCGGGTGGGGCGGGGGTGGGTGTTTCGCTGGTGGGGCCGTGTTGTTTCGGCGGGCCGCGGAACAGTTCTTCGATCCACTGCATCGTCACGTAAAAGATCGGCACGAAGAACACTGCCAGGATCGTGGAGCTGAGCATGCCGCCGAATACCACGGTGCCGAGCGATTGCCGGCTGGCGGCGCCCGCCCCGGTCGCGAAGACGAGCGGCACCACGCCGAGGATGAACGCGAACGACGTCATGAGAATCGGCCGGAAGCGGAGCCGGGCCGCTTCGGTGGCGGCCTCGGTGATCGATCGCCCGGCGACGCGCAGCTCGCGCGCGAATTCGACGATCAGAATGGCGTTCTTACTCGCCAGGGCGATGATCAGCACGACGCCGATCTGCGTATAGATGTTGTTGTCGAAACTTTTCGCCGTGACGGCCATCGCGGCGCCGAGGATGCCCAGCGGAACGACCAGAATCACGGCCAGCGGCAGGATCCAGCTCTCGTACTGGGCGGCGAGCACGAAGTAGACCAACAGCGTCGCCATGCCGAACACGAGGTAGGCCTGACCGCCGACCCGCTGTTCCTGATAGGCCACGGCCGTCCATTCGTAGCCCATCGTCTGCGGCAAATGCTTGTCGGCGATTTCTTCCATCTTTGCCAGCGCCTGGCCGGAGCTATAGCCGGGGGCGGCCGAGCCCGTGATCGCCGCGGTCGGGAACAGGTTGTAGCGGCTGATGATTTGTGGGCCGATGGTTTTCTCGACCGTGGCGAGCGTGCCGAGCGGAACCATCTGTCCGGCGCGGTTGCGAACCTGCAATTGGCCGATCTCGCTAGCGTTCTCGCGGAACTTGCTCGCCGCCTGCACGCGCACCTGATAGGTCCGGCCGAACTTGTTGAAGTCGTTCACGTAGGTCGAACCGAGCATGCCCTGCAGCGTCGAGAAGACATCCTCCAGCGGCACGTCGGTGCGCTTGACCTTCACGCGGTTCACGTCGACATAGATCTGCGGCACCTCGGCGCGGAAGGTCGAGTTCACACCGGCGAACTCGGGGCTCTGGTTGGCCTCGGCGACGATGTCCTGAACTCGCAATTGCAGTTCGGCGAGGCCGACGTCTCCCTGGTCCTCGATCTGCAACTGAAAACCGCCGCCGACGCCCAGACCCGAAATCGGGGGCGGCACCAGGGCGAAGACGACCGCCTCCTGAATGCCATAAAACTGCTGACGGAAGTGGGCGAGGATGGCGTTCTGGCTTTCCTCGGGCGCCGTGCGCTCCTCCCAATCCTTGAGGATGACAAACACGGTCGCCGCGTTTGACGACGCGGAGCCGTCGAGCAGCGAGAACCCGCCCAGGACGAACCAGTTCTCGACACCGGGGGTCTTGGCGAAGATCTGGTCGAGTTGGTCGACGACGGTCGACGTGCGGTCGAGCGAAGCGGCGTCGGGAAGCTGGACACTGACGATGAGATAGCCTTGATCCTCGGTCGGCAGGAAGCTCGTGGGGAGCGACGAGTACCACCAGCCGGTCAGCGCGAGCAGTCCGACGAACGCCAACAGCCCCAGCGGCACCGCGCGGAGCGTCTGGCGCACGATCCAGGTGTAGACCCGCTCGACGTAGCCGTACCCGGCATTGAAGCCGCGAGCAAAGATGTTCTTTTTCTTCTTCGGCGGCCGCAGGTACGAGGCGCACTGGGCCGGCTTGAGCGTGAGGGCGTTGACGGCGCTGATCAGGGCCGTCGCGGCGATGGTCAGGGCAAACTGCCGATAAAGCTGGCCGGTGATGCCTCCCATGAACGCGGCTGGCAGAAACACGGCGAGCAGCACGAGCGTGATGCCGATGACCGGCCCGGTCACTTCGTCCATCGCCTTGATCGTGGCTTCGCGCGGCGATAAGCCTTGCTCGATGTGGTGGGCCGCGTTCTCGACGATCACGATCGCGTCGTCCACCACGATGCCGATCGCCAGGATCAATCCGAACAGCGTCAGCAGGTTCACGCTGAAGCCGAAGGCGTAGAGGAACGCGAAAGCGCCGATGATCGTCACCGGCACGGTCGTGGCGGGGACGAGCACCGCGCGCCAGTCCTGGAGGAAGACCAGGATGACGATCAGCACCAGAACGCCGGCTTCGAACAGCGTGTGATACACCTCGTTGACCGACGATTTGACGAACCGGGTCGTGTCGAACGGGATGGTGTAGTCCATGTCGTCCGGAAAGGTTCGGCTAAGGCGTTCGATCGCCCCGCGGACTCCTTCGGAGACCTCCAGCGCGTTGGAGCCCGGCAACTGATAGATCAGCACGTTGGCCGACGGCTTGCCCGAGAGCTGCGAGAACTGGTCGTAGACCTGCGCGCCGAGTTCGATCGTGGCCACGTCGCGAAGGTAGGTGATCCGGCCGTTCTCGCCCGTTTTGACGACGATCTCGGCGAACTGTTCGGGTTCGCTCAGTCGGCCGAGCGTGGTGACGGTGTATTGAAACTGCTGCTTGCCGTCGGTCGGCGGTTGACCGACGCGTCCAGCCGCGACTTGCACGTTCTGCTCGCGGAGGACGTTGATCACCTCCATCGTCGTGAGCTGCCGGGCCCGCATCCGCTCGGGATCGAGCCAGATGCGCATCGCATAGGCTCCGGCGCCCGAGACGTTCACATCACCGACCCCCGCCACTCGGCTGAGCTCGTCGCGGAGGCGCAGCGTGGCGAAATTCGAGAGGAAGAGCGCGTCGTAGGTCCCTTCGGGGCTGGTGAGCGCGATCGAAAGGACGATGTTCGAAGACTGCTTGCGGACCGAGAGCCCCTGGCGACGCACTTCTTCGGGGAGCGTCGGCTCGGCGATCGCCACGCGGTTTTGGACGAGCACCTGGGCCAGGTCGAGATCGGTGCCAATTTCGAAGGTCACCGTCAGCGCGTACGAGCCGTCGCTCGACGACGTGCTCGACATATACATCATCCCTTCGACGCCGTTTACCTGCTGCTCGATCGGAGCGGCCACGGTGTCGGCCACCACCTGGGCGTCGGCGCCGGGATAGACGGTGCTGACGCGCACGGTGGGGGGAGTGATCGGCGGATACTGTTCGACCGGCAGCACCCAGAGGGCGACCAGACCGAGGATGACCGTCAGAATCGCGATCACGTTCGCGAAGATCGGATGGTCGATGAAGAATCTCGACATGGTGTGCGATCAACGAGGGGTGGCGGTCGATTCAGCAGGCGCGGCTTCGGACGTGGCGGCGTTTTCGGCGGCGGTCTCCGCGGCTGCACGCAGCTCGTCGGCAGGCGGCGGCGAGAGCTGGGTCAGCTCGGGAGTGACCGGCGCGCCGGGCCGGGCCTTTTGTGTTCCGTTGACGACAACCAGGTCTTCAGTGGTCAGGCCTTCGCGGATGATGATCAGTTCGCCGACGGTCAGGCCCGTTTGCACGGTCTTGGTCTTGGCGATGTTGTTCTCGCCGATGATGGTGACAAAACTGCCGCGCTGATCGGCGCCGATCGCCGTTTGCGGGACGAGCAACTGCTGCTTCGGACCGCCGAGCGGCACGCGGACCTGCGCAAACAGCCCCGGAACCACAATGCGATCGGGATTGGGAATCGTCGCCCGCAGTTGAATGGTGCCGGTTCCCGGATCGACGCTGTTTTCGCGGAAGTTGATCAGTCCTCGATGCGGATAGCCCTGTTCCCCCTCGAGATTGACGAACACGGGAACCGTCGGCTCTTCTCCCGGAGCTCCTCGCTCGCGGAGGCTGCGCTCGTAGTTCAGATAGCCGCGCTCGGTCCCTTCGAAGACCACGTAGATCGGATCGAGGCGAACGATCGTCGTCAGCAGCGTTGGTTCGTTGTAGCCGACGAGGTTGCCGACGGTGAGCAACGTCCGGCCGACACGTCCGGAGATCGGCGCGCGAATCTCGGTGTAGCTGAGATTGATCTTCGCCACTTCAATCGCAGCCTTCGCCTCTTCGACTGAGGCCTGAGCCTGCTGGCGCGTGGCGACGCGCTGCACGTACTCCTCTTCGGTCACGGCGCTCGTGCGACGAAGGCGGGCCGAGCGGGCTTCTTCGTTCTCCGCCAGGGCCAGCTGCGCTTGCAACCGGGTGAGTTCGGCTTCGGCGCGAGCCAGTTCGGCCTGGTAGGTGCGGGGATCAATCGTGTAGAGCAGATCCCCCTCCTTGACCTCGGTCCCCTCGGTGAAGTGGATCTGCTCCAGGAAGCCTTGCACCCGCGCGCGGATCTGTACGGTCTCCACCGCTTCGGTGACACCCGAGAAATCGCGATAGTCGGTGATCGGCGCCGCGACGGGATGGGCGACCGTGACCGGAGGGGGCGGAGGAGTGGCTGCTTCCCCCGTCTTGGATGTCCCGCAACCCGACAGAGCGGCGAGACCTCCGATCACGAGCAGAGCGCAGCCTGCAAAGGTGGGAATAACCCAGGTTTGGCGTGCAATAGACATAGGAGATCAACCGGCGAAGCACGAACCAAGGGAACAACGACAGCCGAGCAAAGCTTGCGCCGACTCCTCACCCAAGGGCTGCCTTGTGACCCTTGGACAATCGCCCTAGAATCGCCTGCGGATGTTTGCCGAGTCGCGAATCGAGTGCGCGGGCGAAAGCATACCTTCTCTTCTTAGCCGCGTAAATGGTTGATATGACTCGCCGTTACATTAATCAGCTCACCGAACGAGACGCCATCGATCAGGTTTTTCTGGTCGCCGACAAACAGCTCCGCGCCAACCGCAATGGCAATCTGTATGTGCAACTGCGGCTGTCGGACCGCTCCGGTTCGCTGACCGGCATGCTCTGGAACGCGACCGACGCGATCTACAACTCGTTCGAGAACGGCTGCTACCTCCGCGTGCAAGGGACAACGCAGCTCTACAACGGCGCGCTGCAGATGATCGTCACGCGGATCGAGCGCGTCGACGCGGCGACGGTCGACGAGGCCGACTTCGTCACGGTCCGCTCCGCCGAGCTCGACCAGCTCGCCGCCCGGCTGGCGGAACTGCTGCGGGGGATGAAAAACGTCCACCTCCGCAACCTGGCTGAGTGCTTCCTGCTGGACGAGGCCTTCATGGCCAAGTTCACGGCGGCGCCCGCCGGGGTGAAGAACCATCACGCCCATCGCGGCGGGCTGTTGCAGCACGTCGTGAGCCTGATGGAGGTCTGCGCCGTCGTTGCGCCCCTTTATCCCGAGATCGACGCCGATCTGCTGCGAATCGGCGCGTTCCTGCACGACGCCGGTAAGGTCGATGAGCTGAGCTACGAGCGCGACCTGGGCTACACCGACGAAGGTCAACTGATCGGCCACCTGGTGATGGCGGTCAGCATGCTCAAGGACAAGGTCCGCGAAGCGGAAAAACTTTCCGGCGAAGCGTTCCCCCGCGAGTTGTCGCTGCGCGTCGAGCACATGATCGTCAGCCATCACGGCGAATACGAGTTCGGCAGTCCCAAGCTGCCGATGACGCTCGAAGCCATCGCGCTGCACTATCTGGACAATCTCGACGCCAAGATCTACAGCGTCGGCCAGATGCTCAAGGAAGACATGAACAGCGACAGCCCCTGGACCAGCTTCAACCAATCGATGGGGCGCAAGTTTTACAAAGGCGCGAGGTAGCTGTTCCCACACTAGCGTACGGAAGCGTACCCATCGGCGGTGCGGTTTCTTACGCCATTTACCAGCGCCGTTGCGGGGCCTTGGACGCCCCACGGCCAGCGCGGGCGCGCGCAGACACTCGATAGCGCGCTTAGCAATTTGTGGTCCGCAGCGACGCCGCCACCAGAGGCCATGTCTCCGCAGAAACTTCTGAGCAAGATTCCGCCGAGCAACAACTGCCGGACGGTCAACCGCTTTCGCCCGGCTTCGCCTTTTTTACACGCGCCGGCATTTTTACTCCCTGCGCCTTTTTTACAGGTAGGAACGCTTCTTGCGATTGGGCCCAGGCCAAGCTCGGCCGGGTCTGCCTGCGGACACGGGGCACAGCCGCGACCGGCCGAGTGGTTTGAGGACCGGTCATGGAAGTTCTGGCGACCACGCCCAAGCAAGGACGGATCGCCGTCGTTCGAGCTCTGCAGCTCGGCGACATGCTGTGTGCGGTTCCAGCCCTTCGCTCCTTGCGAGCCGCCTTGCCCGAGGCCCACATCACGCTCATCGGCCTGCCCTGGGCCCGCGAGTTTGTCTCGCGATTCTCGCTGTACCTCGACGACTTCCTGGAGTTCCCCGGCTATCCGGGCATTCCGGAACGGCCGCTCGACCCGCGGGCGATCGTCGGTTTCCTCGGCGAAGCGCAAGCGCGGCCGTTCGACCTGGCGATCCAGCTGCACGGCAGCGGACCGCACATCAATCCGTTCACTCAGTTGCTGGGCGCACGGCGCACAGCGGGCTTCTACCTGCCGGGCGATGTGTGTCCCGCTGCCGAAAGCTTTTTGCCGTGGCCCGAAACGGGGCATGAGATCCAGCGGCTCGCGTCGCTGATCTACTTTCTCGGCGGTCCCCACTGCGGCGACGAACTCGAGTTTCCGCTCCGCCGCAGCGACTACGAAGAAGCGCACACGCTGCTCAAGCAAAACCATCTGCACGCGGGCCGGTATGTCTGTTTGCATCCGGGCGGACGGATGCTCAGCCGGCGCTGGAATCTCGACAAGTTCGCCCGCGTCGCCGAGTGGCTCGACGGTCAGGGCTTTCGCGTCGTGCTCACCGGAGCGCCGTTCGAGGTCGAACTGGCCGATCAGCTCGAAGCGCGGATTGGCTGCGACGTCGTCAACGCCGCCGGCCAGACCGGCGTCGGCGGCATGGCGGCGCTGCTGACCGGGGCTCGCTTGCTCGTCTCGAACGACACGGGCGTCTCGCACATCGCCTCGGCTGTCCGCACGCCGAGCGTCGTCGTCGTGCTCGGTTCGCAACCCGACCGCTGGGCCCCGCTCGACGCCGACATGCATCGCACCGTGATGAAGCCGGTCGCCTGCCGGCCGTGCGGCTACTACGAGTGCCCGATCGGTTTCCACTGCGAGCGTCACGTGTCGCCGGGCGACGTGATCGAAACGATTCAGCAAATCTTGTCCGAGCAGGGGAGTTCCCCACTTCCTCAGATTGAACCCACCACCGAGCTCGACCTGCCCTTGGCCTTCGCCGGAGAACAGCCGGCGGGAAATCTCCGAGGGATTCCCTGAGCGGAACTCTCGCAGCCGACTGCCATGAAGTGAGTCATTCGCCCTCGCTTCCCCCGATGCAAACTGTCCCAGCACGAAGGAAAGGATCGTTCGGATGCGACCACTGCGCGTTCTGACCTGGCACGTTCACGGCAACTACCTCTGGTACTTGTCGCAGGCCAGGCACCAGTTCTTCCTGCCGACCCGCAACCCCGGGCACGGCGGCTACGGCGGCCGGGGGAGCACGTTTCCCTTCGGCGACAACGTGATCGACATCCCGGCCGACGAAGTTCGCAACCAGCCGTTCGACTGCATCCTCTTTCAGCATCGCTCGCACTACGAGCGCGACCAGTTCGAGATTCTCTCGGAAGAGCAGCGGCGGTTGCCGCGGATTTATCTGCAGCACGATCCGCCGTGGGAGGCCCCAGCCGACGAGCGGCACTGGGTCGACGATCCCGAGATGCTGCTCGTCCACTGCACGCCGTTCAACGCCCTGATGTTCGACAACGGCCGGACGCCGACGAAGGTGATCGACCACGGCGTCATCGTGCCCGAGCACGTTCGCTACACGGGCGAGATCGACCGCGGCATCGTCGTCGTGAACCATCTGAAGCAGCGCGGCCGGAAGGTCGGCGCCGATATTTTTGAGCAGGTCCGTCCGCACGTGCCGGTCGACCTGGTCGGCATGGCCTCGGAAGACCTCGCGGGACTGGGGGAAGTGTCGCCGCCGCAGCTCGCCGAGTTTGTGTCGCGCTATCGCTTCTTCTTCAACCCGATCCGCTACACGAGTCTCGGCCTGGCGGTGCTCGAGGCGATGATGATCGGCCTGCCGATCGTCGGAGTGGCGGGGTGCGAGATCGTGACGGTCATTCGCAACGGCGAGAACGGCTATCTCGAGACCGATCCACAAAAGCTCATCCCGCACATGCAGCGGCTGATCGCCGATCCAGGCGAAGCCCGCCGCCTCGGCCAGGCGGCCCGCAAGACGGCCCTCGAACGGTTCAACATCGAGCGATTCGCCCGCGACTGGGAACAGACGATCTGGGAGGTCGCCGGCGATTCGATCGCCCGAAAATCGCTTCGGCCGGGAGAAGAACCGGAACTGGCAACGACGTGAACTGAGAAAGGTTGAACGGCCGGGTGCCACTGCTGGCTCGTCCAGCAGTGGATACCGGGTACCCGCTTCGCACTGCTGGACGAGCCAGCAGTGGCACCCCGAATAACACCGGCAGCCGAACGAAGGATGGATCGATGACGATGAAACGCATCGCCCTGATCAGCGAACACGCGTCCCCCGTCGCGCTGCCCGGCAGTGTCGACAGCGGCGGGCAGAATGTGTACGTCGCCCAGGTAGCCCGGCACCTCGCCCGGGCCGGCTACCGGGTCGACGTCTTCACGCGTCGCGATCGGGCCGATGCGCCGGAGGTGCAACCGTGGAAGGACGGCGTGCGGATCGTCAACGTCCCCGCCGGCCCAGCCACGTATGTGCCGAAGGAGCAGTTGCTGCCGTATATGGACCAATTCGCCCACTACATGCGGCGATTCATGCTCGATCGGCAGCGGTACGACGTCGTGCACGCCAACTTCTTCATGTCGGGGCTCGTCGGCTGTCAGCTCAAGCGTTGGCTCGACGTGCCGCTGGTCGTGACGTTCCACGCCTTGGGCAAGGTGCGGCTGCTGCATCAAGGCCAGGCCGACGGCTTTCCGCGAGAGCGGATGGAGATCGAGCAGCGAACGATGCGCGAGGCGAGCGTCATCATCGCCGAATGCCCGCAGGACGAAGACGACCAGGTGACGCTCTACGGCGCCGATCCGCGGAAGATTCGCATCGTGCCGTGCGGCTTCGATCCCGGTGAGTTTGGGCCGATCGACAAGCGCATCGCTCGCGAGCGGCTGGGGCTCGATCCGCAGGAGTTCACGATCCTGCAACTCGGCCGGATGGTGCCGCGCAAGGGAGTCGACAACGTGATTCGGGGGCTGGCGCATCTCTGTCGCGGTGGCGACGCGTGCGCCCGGCTGCTGATCGTCGGCGGCGATTCGGAGCGGCCCGATCCGGCGATCACGCCCGAGATCGGCCGGCTGATGGCGATTGCCCGGGAAGAGGGCATTGAGGATCGGGTGACGTTTGTCGGCCAGCGGGGGCGCGACGTGATTCGGTACTACTACTCGGCGAGCGACGTGTTCGTCACGACGCCGTGGTACGAGCCGTTCGGCATCACGCCGCTCGAAGCGATGGCCTGCGGCACGCCGGTGATCGGCGCGAGCGTCGGAGGCGTGAAGTACTCGGTGCGCGACGGCGTGACCGGGTTCCTCGTGCCTCCCAAAGACCCCGAAGCGCTCGCCGGCAAGCTGCGTATGCTCTATCGCAACCCGGCGCGGCGAAGCCAACTCGCCCGGCAAGCCATCCAGTGGGTGAACGAGCGGTTCACGTGGCAGAAAGTCGCGGCGCAGATTGCGGACGTTTACGAAGAACTACTGGCTCCGGCGCCAGTTGTCAGTTCTCAGTTGTCAGTAGTCAGTACGGAGGACCCGACGCCTGCGACTCCGTACTCAGTACCCAGTACGGAGTACTCAGTACCCACACCCGACAACTTCTGACCTCTGACCCCTGACTCCTGACTCCTGAACTCTAACCTCTGAACTCTACCCCTCCCATGTCCCACAAGGCCATTTTTCTCGACAAGGACGGCACGCTGGTGGTCGACGTTCCTTACAACGTCGACCCGCGCCGGATCGAACTCGCGCCGGGCGTCGCCACCGGACTGAAGCGACTTAGTGAGGCTGGCTTCAAGCTGGTGGTGGTGTCGAACCAATCGGGGGTCGCGCACGGCCTCTTCGGCGAGGAGGCGTTGCGGGGCGTGATGCTGCGACTCACCGAGCTGTTGGGTGAACACGACGTTCGGCTGGACGGGTTTTACTACTGCCCGCATCACCCGCAAGGGAAGGTGGCGGAGTACGTCCGCGCGTGCGGGTGCCGCAAGCCGATGCCGGGATTGATCGAGCGGGCGGCTCGCGATCTGCAGATCGACGTCGGCCGCTCCTGGATGATCGGGGACATCCTCGACGACGTCGAGGCGGGACATCGCGCCGGCTGCCGCTCGGTGCTGATCGACAACGGCAACGAAACTCGGTGGCTGATGAACGAGCTTCGCCGGCCCGACTATCGGGCAGCCGACATGAACGCGGCGGCGCAGTGGATTCTGCTCGCCGCGGAGAACGATGAGGACGAACCGGTAGTAACCGGCTGCGATGTAGCAAGCACACTCCGTGTGCCGTCGAACCTGCGGTGAGGAACGAGGACGGCACACGGAGTGTGCCTACTACTTTGAACACGGCACACGGAGTGTGCCGGCTACTTTGAGTGCGGCACATGGACGTGTGGCTGGTCCATCGAACACGGCCCACGGAGTGTGCCTACTACTCTTGGTCGAACAGGAAAGCGAGGAAACCGTGGCTGCAACTCTCTCGGAACTGCTCGAACGGTTTGCCGGAATGCGCGTGTTGGTGATCGGCGATGCGATGCTCGATATCTACACGCGCGGCGTCTCGCGGCGCATCTGCCCCGAAGCGCCGGTGCCGATCATCGACGTGGTCGATGAGCAGTTTCACGCCGGAGGCGCCGCCAACACGGCCGCCAACCTGGCCAGCCTTGGGGCCCGCGTGACGTTCCTCTCGGCCACCGGGGCCGATTGCCAGGCGGAGTCGCTGCTCGCGCTGCTGAACGAGCGCGGGATCGAGACGGCGCCGGTCTGCCGCTCGCAGCACCGGCGGACGCTGGTGAAGCACCGCATCATGGCCGACGCGCAGATGGTCGTGCGCTACGACCAGGGCCACGGCCAGCCGCTCGCGGCGGACGACGAGCAGTGCCTGCTCGACGCGCTCGATTGCTATGCGGCGGGGTGCGACGCGGTCGTCGTGTCGGATTATGGCTATGGCGTGCTGACGCCGCGCGTGATCGAGCGGCTCGGGCAACTGCGGACCGGGACGGTCGTGGCCGTCGATGCGAAGGATTTGACCCGCTATGCCGCGATTCGCCCCGATCTGGCGAAGCCGAACTGTCGCGAGGCGCTGAAGCTGCTCGATCTCGATGGGCCGCGCGCCTGTGAGCGGATCGATGTGGTGGCGGCCCAGGCCGAGGTCCTTCTCGACAAGACCAACGCCCGGCTGGTGGCGGTGACGCTCGATCGCGATGGTTGCCTCTGCCTGGAGCGGGGGCTCGATCCGCTGCGCATCGCGGCGCCGCCGTGCAGTCATCCGCGCGTGGCGGGGGCGGGGGATACGTTTCTCAGCGCCATGACGCTCGCCCTGGCGGCGGGGGCCGATACGGCGCAGGCGGCGCAACTCGCGAATCTCGCGGCGAGCGTGGTTGTGGAACGGGATCTGACGGCGACTTGTTCGGTCGAGGATCTGCGCGATCGGATCACGGGGGATTTGCATCCGCATACGGATTTAGCCCGACTCGCCCGGCTGCTCGAACAGGAGCGGCAGCGTGGGCGGCGGATCGTGCTGACCGGAGGGTGCTTTGACATTCTGCACCGGGGGCACGTCAGCTACCTGCGGCAGGCCCGCGAGTTGGGAGACCTGCTCGTCGTGGGTGTGAACACCGACGAGAGCATCAAGCGATTGAAAGGGCCGGAGCGGCCGATCAACACGCTGGTCGATCGCCTGGGCGTGCTCGCGGCGCTCGATTGTGTCGACTACCTGATTGCGTTCGACGAGGACACGCCCCATCGGCTGATCGAAGCGATTCGGCCGGACGTGTTCGTCAAAGGGGGCGATTACACGCGCGAGACGCTGCCCGAGGCGAGCCTGGTGGAGCAGCTTGGCGGCGTGGTGAAGTTTTTGCCGCTCGTGGCGGATCGCTCGACGACCAACATCATCCGCCGGATTCGTCGGGACGGGCAGGGGGCGGGAGTGGCTATTTGGACCGAGGCAAGGAGCGAGCATGTCGCTGGACCGTTGGGCGCGAGCCCGCAACCTTTTGTGCGTTAGGCTCGACTCGCTTGGCGACGTGCTGATGACCACTCCGGCGATTCGCGCCCTGCGCGAGTCGGGCGACGGGCGGCGGATCACGCTGCTCACGTCTCGCGCCGGGGCAGAGATCGCCCAGCTGGCGCCGGAGATCGACGAGACGATCGTGCACGAAGCGATCTGGATGAAGCACACGCCCGAGCGCGTCGATGCGTCGGCCGAGCGGCGGCTGATTGAGCGTTTGCGAGCCGAACGGTTCGACGCGGCGGTCATATTCACCGTGTTCAGCCAGAATCCGCTGCCGGCCGCGACGATTTGTTACCTGGCCGACATTCCGCTGCGGCTGGCGCATTGCCGGGAGAACTGTTATCAGCTGCTGAGCGATCGTGTGCCGGAAACCGAGCCCGAGGCGGGCATTCGGCACGAAGTGGCGCGGCAACTCGACCTGGTGGAGACGATCGGAGTCCGGACCGCCGACGAGCGGTTGTCGCTGCGCGTGCCCGGCGGAGCGGCGCGGGACGTGGCGGGCCTGTTGGAAGAGCAGGGGATCGATTTTCGGACGCGGTGGATTGCGATTCATCCGGGAGCGACAGCCGAGTCGCGGCGGTATCCGATCGAGTCGTTCGCCGCGGCGGCGGAGCGATTGGCGGAGCACGGTTTTCGGATCGTGGTGACCGGCGGAGCCTCGGAGCGGCCGCTGGCGGACGCGATTTGCGAGCGAGTCGGCGAGGGCGCCGTTTCGCTGGCTGGTCGGCTGACGCTGCCGCACCTGGCGGCGCTCATCCGCCAGGCGCCGCTGCTCCTCACCAACAACACGGGCCCCGCGCACATGGCCGCCGCCGTGGGAACGCCGGTCGTCGACCTGTACGCACTGACCAATCCGCAGCACACTCCCTGGCTTGTGCCGCAACGCGTCCTCTCGCACGACGTCCCCTGCCGCAACTGCTTCAAAAGCGTCTGCCCTCAGGGACACCACGACTGCCTGCGAAAGATCGAACCGGAAACGGTCGTCCAAGCGGCGCTGGAGTTGTGGGAGGAAGCGGCCGCGGCCGCCGCTGGCGCGAGTTTCAGTTTTCAGTGAGCAGTGAGGAGTAAACAGTAGACAGTTCACAGTAAACAGTTCTTGGGTGACAGCGCTGCGAACTCGTTCCCGAGTTCGCAATCCGCAATCCGCAATCCGCAATCTGAAATCCCTTCCTTCCGCCGGGAGTTTTCCATGTTCACGCTTGGCATCAATGCCGCCTATCACGATCAGGCGGCGGCTCTTGTGCAGGATGGGCGGACCGTGGCCGCGGCGGAGGAGGAACGGTTCACGCACATCAAGCATGGCAAGCGGCCGGTGCCGTTTTCGACCTGGGAGTTGCCGTTTCATGCGATCGACTACTGCCTGAAGGAGGCGGGGATCGACCTGGCCGACGTCGATCATGTCGCCTACTCGTACGATCCGTACCTGCTGCCGGGAATGGAGAAGGCCCGCGGCCGGGCGACGATCGAGTTGCCGCTTCAGCCGGGCGACCAGCCGCAGGGGGATTTCGGCAGTTCGCCGTGGGACCCGCTTTTCTTCGCGTCGATCGTCAACGCGCCGGGCCAGCTTGCCGACGGGGCGCCGCATCACTTGCAGAAGCGGTTTTTGAACGTCCGCGAGCGGTCGCACTACCAGT
The DNA here is from genome assembly GCA_023430365.1 of Planctomycetota bacterium. Classification (GTDB taxonomy): domain Bacteria; phylum Planctomycetota; class Planctomycetia; order Pirellulales; family Pirellulaceae; genus JAEZAS01. The sequence goes on along the minus strand of JAEZAS010000120.1, from coordinate 2,468 downwards.
GGCACTACGTGAAGCACCACCTCTCGCACGCGGCGAGCGCGTATCTGTGTGCTCCGTTCGACCGCTGCGCCGTGATGACGCTCGACGGCCGAGGGGAGCAGGCGACGACGACCTATGGCCTGGCCGAAGGAGTGCACTACGAGCAGGTCGGTCAGGTGAACATGCCCCACTCGCTCGGCATTCTCTACGAGGAGATCACCGGCTATCTCGGCTTTCTGCATTCGTCGGACGAGTACAAGGTGATGGCGCTCGCCTCGTTCGGCAAACCGCGGTATGTCGACGAGCTCCGGAGCATGATCCAGCTGGGGCCCGATGGGACGTTTGCGATCGAGCCGCTGCGGCTGGAGGAGCGGTTTGGCCCGCGGCGGCTGCGGGGCGGGCCGCTCGACCCCTGGCACTACGATCTGGCCCATTCGCTGCAGGTCGTGCTCGAAGAGACAGTGCTGCACCTGGCGCATTGGCTGCATGGGGTGACGAAGGTCGATAATCTGGCGATCGCCGGCGGCGTGGGGCTCAACTGCGTGATGAACGCGCGGCTTCGCGACCGTGGGCCGTTCAAGCAAATCTGGGTTCAGCCGGCGGCGGGGGATGCGGGAACGGCGCTCGGGGCCGCGCTGTGGGTCGACGCCCGCGAGCGCGGAGCGACGCAGCGCGAGTACGTGATGGATCACGCGTTCCTGGGGCCCAGCTACACGGAGCAGGAGATCGAAGAATTTCTCCGCTGGACGAAGGTGCCGTATCGCCGGCTCAGCAATGTCGCCGAAGAGACTGCCGAGATTCTCGTGCAGGACAAAGTTATCGGCTGGTACCAGGGGCGGATGGAGTTCGGCCCGCGGGCGCTCGGGGCGCGGTCGATCATCGCCTCGCCGATTCATCCGGAGATGCAGGCGAAGCTGAACGAGATCAAGGACCGCGAGGACTTTCGCCCGGTCGCTCCCGTGGTGATGGAGGAGCATGCCAAGGATTGGTTCGTCGGGGCGCGGGTCTCGCCGTTCATGCTGTTCGTGTACGACGTGATCGCCGACAAGGCGGACAAGATCCCCGCCGTGCGGCACGTCGATGGCACCGCCCGCATCCAGACGATCAATCGCAGCCAGAACGAGCCGTACTACGATCTGCTCGCGGCGTTTCACCGGCGGACCGGAGTGCCGGTGCTGGTGAACACGTCGTTCAACACCCGCGGCGAACCGGTCGTCTGCTCGCCGCGCGACGCGGTGGAGAGCTTTTGGACCTCGCCGCTCGACGCGCTGGTGATCGGACCGTTCTTGCTGGAGAAGAATCGAACGTGAACCCACAGCCGGCGGGTAACGCCCGCCGGAGAAAAGCCGTTGGACTCAGCCATCCGCGGAGACCTGCGCGGTGGCAACTCCTCGCGAGGAATCTCCGGAAGTTGTTAACTTCCGGCTACTGGAACCTGTTTTTTTGATTTGCCATGTCCATCGTTGTTTCGGTTGTCGTTCCGACATTCAAGCGTGAGGACCTGATTGCCCGGTGCCTCGAGGCGCTCGCGGTTCAGGATTTTGACCCCGCCGAGTATGAGGTGATCGTCGCCGACGATGCGGCGCTCCCTTCAACGCGGGCGCTCGTCGAGCGCTTGGCCGCCACGGCGCCGTGCGCGGTGCGGTACATACCGGTGATCGGGTTGCATGGTCCCGCCGCGGCGCGGAATACCGGTTGGCGGGAAGCGCGTGGAAAATACATCGCCTTTACCGACGATGATTGCCTGCCCCAGCCGGGGTGGCTCAAGGCGGGGGTGCATGCGCTGCATCAGGGGGCCGACGCGGCGACCGGCACGGTGGAAATGCCGATCCCCGATCGGCCCACCGACTACGAGCGGGAAGCGGCCGGCCTGACGACGGCGGAGTTCGTCACCGCCAACGCCTTCGTCCGCCGGGCGGCGCTCAAGGAGGTCGGCGGGTTCGACGAGCGGTTTCGGATGGCCTGGCGCGAGGACAGCGACCTCCACTTCACGCTGCTCGAGCATGGCCTCTGGATCACGACCGCCCCGGACGCCGTCGTCGTCCATCCGGTTCGCCCCGCCCCCTGGGGCGTGTCGCTGCGGATGCATCGCAAGACGCTCTACGACGCGCTCCTCTACAAAAAACACCCGCAGCTCTACCGGCAACGGATTCACCCATTCCCCTGGCGGTACTACGCGATCATCGGGGCCGCCGCGGCGACAGTCGCCGGCGTGGCACTGGCCTGGCCGGGGCTGGCGGCGGCGAGCATGCTGGTTTGGCTGGCCCTGACGGCGGAATTTGCCTGGCGGCGGCTGCAAGGAGCGTCCCTCTCGCCGTCGCACGTCGCCGAGATGCTCTACACCTCGGCCCTGATCCCGTTCCTGTCGCTCTACTGGCGCGTGCGCGGCGCGCTGCAATGGCGGGTGTGGATCTCGTTCTAACCAAAGTAGCAGGCACACTCCGTGTGCCGTGAAGCCGTGCGTCGTGGGCCGTCGCCTCGTGCCGTCG
>JAEZAS010000478.1 GCA_023430365.1 Planctomycetota bacterium | reverse complement strand
GTACCGAAACGTACACCGTCTGCCGTCCCGTGTGGCGTGAAGTCGAACGGCAGATCACCGAGATGGTGCCCGAGACGCAGACTCGCACGGAAACCTACACGGTCAACCGTCCCGTTTGGCGTGAAGTGCCCCGTCAGTTCACGGTCACCGTGAATGAAATGCAGCAGCGCGAAGGCGTGCGCACGGTCATGCGGCCGGTTACCGAAACCGTGATGGAAACCGTCTGTCGCGACGCCGGCCAATGCGAGATCCGCACTTATACCGACTGCTGCGGCAACACCCACTGCTGCAAGGTCTGGGTGCCGAACGTCGTGCAGGAACAGGTGCCCCGGCAAATCTGCCGCATGCAGCCGGAGCAGGTGCCCTACACCTACACCGTCTGCGTCCCGCGGCAGGAAGTTCGGACCACCACCCAGCGCATTTGCGAGATGGTTCCCGAGCAGATGACCCGCGAAGTCCCCTTCACGGTCATGAAGCCGGTTACTCGCACCATCACTCAGAAAGTCTGTGAGATGGTCAACGAGCAGCAGACCCGCGAAGTGCCGTTTACGGTCATGAAGCCGGTCACCCGCACCACCACCCAGCGCGTTTGCGAAATGGTGCCGGAACAAATGACCCGCGAAGTGCCCTTCACGGTCATGCGGCCCGTTACCCGCACCATCACGCAGCGTGTCTGCGAAATGGTCAACGAGCAACAGACCCGCGAGGTGCCCGTCACGGTCATGCGGCCCGTTACCCGCACCATCACGCAGCGCGTCTGCGAAATGGTCAACGAGCAGCAGACCCGCGAAGTGCCGTTCACGGTGATGAAGCCGGTCACTCGCACCGTCATGCAGCGAGTTTGCGAAATGGTTCCCGAACAGCAGACCCGCGAAGTGCCGTTTACGGTCATGCGGCCTGAAGTTCGGACCACTACCGAGCGCGTTTGCGAAATGGTCCCCGAGCAAATGACTCGCGAAGTGCCCTTCACGGTCATGAAGCCGGTCACTCGGACCATTACCGAGCGTGTGTGCGAGATGGTCAACGAGCAGCAGACTCGCGAAGTTCCCTACACGGTTATGGTTCCGGTGCAGCGTGAAGTCGTATCGACCCAGACGGTCTGCCGGCGTGTGCCGGAAGAGCGGACGATCGACGTTTGCGTGAACGTGCCGGTGACCGAGCAGCGTGAGATTCGCGTCTGCACGACCGAGATGGTGCCGCGCGAAGTGCAGGTTGCCGTTCCGTGCTCGTATCAGGCTGCCGCCTGCAATGGCGCCGCCGCCTGTGGCAACGCTTGCGTGAGCTGCCGCTAGTTCACTAGCTGAACACGTCAGGCCAAGTAAATGGGCCGGCGGGAAGCTTTCCTGCCGGCTCATTTTTTGCGCCAGTCATTCGGCTGGTAGGAAATGGCAGGACGATCCACGCCCGTCAAGTTCCGCCGGGTTGCGACGGAAAGAGTGGATTGGCTGTTGCAACTCCTTTACAATGCGCGGCATCCTTCCCACAGTCCTGCCCCAGGAGCCATGTCATGCAGCGACGTGTCACTCGTCCGTGTTCCGATTGTGAATCGCAATTCGATCGTCGTGCGTTCATTGCTGCGGTTGGCGGAGCCGCCATTGCCGGTGCGACGTCGCTCAGCCTGGGAAATAGTCAGGCCTTTGCTGCTCCTACTGCCCAGAGCGCCGCAGAGACCGCGGTCGCCCGGCTATACACGTCGCTGTCGGATGCGCAGAAGAAAGAAGTTTGCTTCCCGTTCGAGCATCCGTTGCGCCAGCGGATTAGCGCCAACTGGCACATCACCAAGCCGGTGATCGACGACAAGTTCTACTCCAAGGAGCAGCGAGAGCTGATTCTGGAAGTCGTGAAGAACATCACGACTCCCGACGGCTATGAAAAACTCCAAAAGCAGACCGAATACGACGACGGCGGCGTGGGCGCCTACAGCATCGCCCTGTTTGGCAATCCAGAAAGCGGCAAGTGCCAGTTCGAACTGACGGGCCGGCATTTGACGCTGCGGGCCGATGGCAATAGCGTCGACAAGGCAGCCTTCGGGGGCCCGATCGTCTACGGCCACGGCGAAGAGAGCGCCAAGGAGAACCTCTACCACGACCACACGCTGCAAGTGAACGAGGTATTCAAGGCTCTCGACCCGAAGCAGGCGGAGAAAGCCCTCCAGCCGAAGGCGCCGGCTGAATCGGCGGTCACCCTGCAGGGCGAATCGGGCAAATTCCCGGGCATCTCGGTCGGCGAACTCAGCAGCGATCAGAAGGAACTGGTCGAAAAGACGCTCAAGAAGCTGCTTTCGCCCTATCGCACGGAAGATGTCGACGAAGTGATGGAGATCGTGAAGGCCGGCGGCGGCCTCGACAAACTCCACTTTGCCTTCTACCAGCAAGGCGACCTGGACAACGACAAGGTGTGGGACATCTGGCGTGTCGAAGGCCCGTCACTCGTGTGGCATTTCCGCGGCGCGCCGCACGTTCACGCTTACATCAATGTCGGGCTGGTTGGCTGACGCCCGGGTGGAGGCAGAGAGTTACAGGTTACAGGAGTTACAGGTTGCACCGGCGACTAACGAGTGGTGTAACCTGTAACCTGTAACTTGCAGCCCGCGACTTGAATCCGTCCGCTTACTTGTTCACCTTCGCAAACCACTCCATCTCCGCCGGCAATGCCGATTCGAACCGTAGCGGCTTGCCGGTTTCGGGGTGCTCCAGGCCGAGTCGCCGGGCATGTAGCGCGATGCGGCGGTACTTCCAGAGCGGATGGCGGGCGAGTTCGGCGGAGTAGCGCGGATCACCCAGTACCGGGTGACCTGCCTCGGAGAAGTGAACGCGAATCTGGTTTCGCCGGCCCGTTTCCAGCCAGACGCGAACCAGCGTCGCGCCTTTCAGATAGCTGATCACTTCGTAGTGGGTGATCGCCAGCTGGCCGATCGACTCGTCCTCGGTCGAGAACCGGTTGAGGGCCTTGTCCGTGGCGAGGAAGCTCTCAAACGTTCCCTCGCGCTCCTCGACATGGCCGGTGACGATGGTGGCGTATTCCCGCTCCGGCTTGTGCATCGCGAACTGATCGCGAATCTTTTGCGACACCTCGGCGGTCTTGCCGAAGACGAGCAGCCCCGAAACTCCCCGATCCAGCCGATGGACCGGCCAGGCCTTTCGGGAGCCCGTGCGGCGGCAGTATTCCGACACGCGGTCGAGCAGAGTATCTGTCTCGCCACGCGGCGTGGGAACGGTGAGCAGATCGGCTGGCTTATTGACGATCAGCAGATGCCGATCCTCAAAGAGCAGCTCGAATCCCAGCTTGGCCTTGGACTTCTTCTTTGCGTGATAGCGCTGTCCCGGGTCGTAGCGCAGGTCGACCTGATCGCCCGCGGCCACCCGCTGAAAGGGCTGCATGCAGAGGGCCCCGTTAACCCGGACACATCCCTTCTCGAAGAGCGCGTTGATATCGCCCCGGGGCAACTCGCAAAGCTGCTGAACCAGGCGGTCGATCCGTTGACCGATCAGCGGCGAATCGGGGGGGACTTGTTGAGACTTTTGAATGAGGGCCATCGAGCCATTGTACCGAAGATCGTCAAATCGAGGCGGGGCAAAGACGGTCGGCAAGTCCTAAGATTTCGTCTGACCTGGTCAGCCGCTCTCGCCACGCGGCTGGGATCGCCTCCACTCCGTAGTAGGCTCCCGCCAGCTGACCATAGACGGCCCCCGTGGTGTCGGCGTCGTCGCCCAGGTTTACGGCAAGCAACGCACCAGCCTGAAAGCTATCGGAGCGGTGAAATGCCCACAGCGCCGCCTCCAGGGAGCGGACCACGTATCCGGTTCCCTTGATTTCGGGCGGTTGCTTTGCTCGAAAGGAGCCGGCAGCGACTTCGCCGATCGCCGACTGGAACGGATGCTCATCCCAGTAGCCCGCAACGGGCGAAAAACAGGGCGAGAGCAATTCGTCCTTCGACCTCCCCTGCAACGCCCCCACGATCAAGCCCGCAAAGTACCTGCAGGCCTCTACCGCGGCGACCGCTCCGTGGGTGGTGCGAGAGCTGTCGGCTGCCCGATCCATCGCCTGCCTCGAATCGGAGGCAAAGAACATGGGAACCGGGGCGAGTCGCATGATCGACCCGTTGCCCGCGCTCGAATCCCCATTCAGCGCCCCATAGGGTTCGCCCGTCCTAAGAAAGTTGCCAAGCGCCCAAGCGGTTGTTGCTCCAATATCGAAGCAATGCCCGGTGCTGCTCCAATAGCCCTCGCGCCACCAGCGTACGTATCGCTGGAGCTGATCGACGGGATCAAATCCCTGACGCTCGAGAAGACTTTCCGCAAGACACAGCGCCAGCGAAGTGTCATCGGTCCACTGCCCCGCCTCTAAACCAAACGGCCCCTTGCCGATCAGGTCGGTAAGGGGCTCGAAGGTCCCCGGAGGGGAAAACTCAATGGTGGTGCCCAGAGCGTCGCCGCACGCCAGCCCGAGCAGGCAACCTCGGTAGCGACTTACTCGCGACGGCTGGGACATCCAAGGCTGCTCCTACTGGCCCAGCAGTTCCTTGACCTTCGGCTCGATCGACTCGGCCCAGGTGCGGTAGCTCTTCTCGTTCAGATGGAGCAGGTCGGGCATCACTTCCTTGCTGAGCGTGCCGTCATCCTCGAGGAAGTTCTTGCCGATGTCGAGATAGAAGACGTGCTTGTCGTCGGCGAGCTTGGCGATCCGCTCGTTGGCGCCTTCGTTGATCTTCCGCTTGGCGTCGTTCTTGTCAGCGCCGCGGGGGAAGATGCCCAGGACGAGCACTTTGGTTTCCGGCAGCTCTTTGCGGAGCTTTTCGACGATCGCCGTCACGCCGGCTGCGATTTGCTCCGAGCTGTTCGCCCCCGAGTTGTTCGTCCCGATCATCAGCACGGCGAGCTTCGGCTTGATGCCTTCGATGTTGCCGTTTTCCAGACGCCAGAGCACGTGCTGCGTGCGGTCGCCGCCGATGCCGAGGTTCACGGCGTTCCGCTTGCCGTAGAACTCTTCCCAAACCTTCTTGCCGGCGCCTTCCCAGCCTTGGGTGATCGAGTCGCCGATGAAGATCAGGTCGACGTTCCCCTTCTTCACCCGCTCGTTGAACGACTCGTGACGCTTGACCCAGCCGCCCTCGCGTGGGACGGGCACAACGGCGTCGTTCGGCTTGCCTTCCTGCGCGACAGCCGGCAGGACCAAGGCGAGCGGGGCAAGAGCGATCAAACCGATCAACCAACGGCGGGATGCGTTCATCGTAGCGGTGACTCCAAGAGAGGGACGAAGTTTGTCGCCCTACCCTAATATCCCGCACACGACAGTTCAACTATCCCCCGCCGTCCGGTCCAGCGCCGCAGCGATCGGTCCATCGCCGCCTAGTCCAGCATCGCCTCTTCCGCTTCGATCTGCCGTTCCCGCGGGTCCTTCAGACCATCGGCCAGCTTGCTGAGGGCTTCGGTCTCGATCTGGCGGACGCGCTCACGCGTCAGGCCGAGGCTCTCGCCGATCTCTTTCAGCGTGTGGGCTTCGGTGTCGCCGAGGCCGAACCGCATCTTCAACACGGTGGCCTCCCGCGGGTCCATCGTGTGGAGCATCTCCATGACGCTCTTGAGCACGTCGTGCTCGACCAGTTCGTCCTCGGGGTTCTTCAGCCGCTCGTCCATCACGATCTCGCCGAGCGACCAGCCGGCTTCGGCCTGGTCGGTTTGCGGCGTGCTGTTGTAGATGCGGATGGCCTTCTTGATGATCGGCAGCTTCTTCTTTTGCAGACCGAGCACCCGCGCGACTTCTTCAGGAGTGGGCGTCCGGCCGAGTTCCTCGGTCAGCCGGGCGCTGGCCCTGCGCCACTTGCTCAGCAGTTCGACCATGTAGGCGGGGATACGGATCGTCTTTGCCGAGTTGATCAGCGCCCGCTTGATCGATTGCTTGATCCAGTAGCTGGCGTAGGTGCTGAACCTTGTGCCGACGGCAGGGTCGAACCCTTCCACCGCCCGCAGCAGCCCCAGGTTCCCTTCCTCAATGAGATCCTGGAGGCTCAGCCCCTTCCCCGTATAGCCGCGAGCGATGTTCACGACCAGCCGCAGGTTCGCGCGGACCATGCGGTCGCGTGCCCGCACGTCGCCTTGCGCGATCGCCGCCGCCAGTTCCTGCTCGTCCTTCGCCGAGAGCAACGCCGTCTCGTTGATCTCGCGCAGGTACGTCTCGAGCGGGGTCTGTAACGACGGACTCTTCTTCACGGCTGCCCGGCCTTTGCCAGCGCCACTCTTACTGTTCACCGAAGCCATTGATCATGCCTCTCAGGAGCGTCGAGGGATAATCCAGGTATCGAACTGGCGTAGTCGCTAACTGCATGCTATGCGAAAGTCGACGAACTGCGACGCTTGTGACCGTGACACGGCCACTGCCAGTCGTGCGCTCCCTGCCACGCACACCGGCAGGCCCCGTTGTAACGCGGAATCGGTTTGCTCCGCGCTCGCCGCATGAGAGGACCGAGCGCGGTCGCAGAAGGTTCGCCGCGAAGCACGCGCGAGCCAGTTCCACTTGTGCCTGCCGCGGCGGGTGCTGACGGTTGTGACGCCCGCTTTCTTTTCGACGGCTGTAGCTATCGAGGCAGGTCAGCTACCGAGGCAGGTCGCTCCCCTTGGCGCCCAGCCGTTTGGCGAGCTTCTCTCGAACGAGGACCGGCACATAGATCGAGTGCTGATCGAGCATGATGTCCCGCAGCCGGACAATCGAGTCGTGCATGATCGGCCGCTGCGGACTGCGGGCGATCTTCTCGCAGAGCTCGATCAGGTCGTCGTCCGGCGCCTTTTCCATCTTCTCCTCCTGGATCCGGCGAATCATCTCCCGCTGCAGCACTTGAATCGCTTGTTTCCGATCATCGTCGGAGAGGGCAACGTACAGGCCAGTGGCAACCTTCGACTGGGCGATGAAGGCGTCGGTGATTGCCGGCAGTTTCGCGGCGGCCTCCCGGGCCGACTTGTCGTCCTCCACCGAGGCCAGCGTCGCCTGCAGTTCCTTCATCCTCGCCAGCGTTACTTCGTTGGCCTTCATGAAGAGAGCGATCGCCGGAGTGCCAGCGTCCGCCGGAGCCTCTGGAACCGCGGGCTCCTCCGCCTCCTCCTCCTTCGGCTCGCTCCTGGATGGCTCGACCTCGGTCGTTGTGGACGTAGTAGGAGGCGACACCTCCTTGGGAGGCGCCTCGACGGGAACAAAGGCTTCCTCTCGGGCCGGAGCTTTCGATTCCGGAACGACCTCGACAAACCCAGGCGGAACCTCGGTCGAGACAGGCGGCGGCGAGGCGGCCTTGGTTGGCAGCGGCGGCGACTGCCACGCGACGTTTTCGGTGGAAGTCGTTCCCGGGGGCGCGGGCGGAACCATCGGCGACGCCTCGACCGCCTCGGCAGTCGCTGTCGATGACTCGGAGGACGAGCACCCACTACCCACGGTCACCGCGAACAGCGTCGCGGCGGCGAACCCTGCGAAGCGACGGACCATCTCCGCCTCCTTATGAATGGACGAAGCGATCGCAAGAAAAGAAAGAGCCCCCAGGATTATCCCGGGGGCTCTTGGAGTTAGCAAACATTTCTCGCTGCGTGGCAGCCGAGGGGCTTACGAACCGCTCGGCGGCTGGATCAGCGGACCGCTGCCGCCGAGACCACCCTTCAGCTCGGTCGTGCGAGCCTTCTTCTTGGGCTGCTCGCCGCCAGTGGCTTCGGCCGGGATGCCTTCGAGGGCCTCGGCTTCGCTCCACTCGACCCGCTTGCGCGACAGGCCGATCTTGCGATCGTCGATGTCGACGCGGAGCACCTTCACCTCGATCTTGTCGCCGACCTTCACCACGTCTTCGGGATTCTCGACCTTATGGTCGGCCAGTTCCGAGATGTGGAGCAGGCCTTCGAGGCCGTCTTCCAGGCCCACGAACACGCCGAAGTTGGTGATCTTCGTCACGGTGCCTTCGACGTTCTGGCCCGGCGAGTACCGGCCCGGGATGTCGCGCGACCATGGATCTTCGTCGAGCTGCTTCAGGCCGAGGGCAATACGCCGACGTTCCTGATCGACCGACAGGATCTTGCAGCGGACCGATTGGCCCTTCTCGAGCATTTCGCTCGGGTGGCTGATCTTGCGGGTCCACGACATATCCGAAACGTGCAGCAGGCCGTCGATGCCTTCTTCCAGCTCGACGAACGCGCCGTAGTTGGTCAGGTTGCGAACCTTGCCTTCGACAATCGCGTCGACCGGGTACTTCTCCGCGACCTTGGTCCACGGGTTTTCCTGGGTCTGCTTCATGCCGAGCGACAACTGCTGGCCGTCGCGATCGACGCCGAGGATCACCACGTTGATCTCGTCGCCAATCTGTACCAGCTCGCTCGGATGATTGACGCGGCGGGTCCACGACATCTCGCTGATGTGCACCAGGCCTTCGATGCCCGGTTCCAGCTTCACGAAGGCGCCGTAGCTCATCACGTTGACGACCGAGCCCTTGTGAACGCTGTTCACCGGGTACTTCTCGATCACGTTGTCCCACGGGTTGTTGCCCTTCTGCTTCAAACCGAGCGCGATCTTCTTCTTCTCGCGGTCGATGTGCAGAACCATCACTTCGATTTCCTGGTCGATCGCCACCATCTCGCTCGGATGGCCGATGCGTTCCCAGCTCATGTCGGTGATGTGCAACAGGCCGTCGATGCCGCCCAGGTCGACGAACGCGCCGAACTCGGCGATGTTCTTCACGACGCCCTTGCGGACCTGGCCGACCTCGAGCTCCTTCAGCAGGTTCTCGCGGTCCTCTTCACGCTGACGCTCGATGAGCGAGCGGCGGCTGACGACGATGTTACGGCGAGCTTCGTCGATCTTGAGCACTTCGCACTGAACGGTGCGGCCGATGTAGTCGCCGATGTCGCTCGGGCGACGGATGTCGACCTGGCTGGCCGGCAGGAAGACGGCCACACCGATGTCGACGAGCAGACCGCCCTTGATCTTGCGGGTGACGGTGCCAGTGACGACCTGGCCCTCCTTCACCTTCGACATCATCTCATTCCAGTCGTCCATCTTCTTGGCTTTGCGCTTGCTGATGCGCACCATGCCGCCGTCTTCCGGCTGGGCCTGTTCGTCTTCCAGGTCCTCGATGAGCACGCGCACAAGCTGGCCGACTTGCGGGGGTTCTTCCCCTTCTTCCCACTCCTCGAGCGGGATGCTCCCTTCGCTCTTGAAGCCGATGTCGACCAGGACCATGCCGTCGCCGACGCGCAGAATGCGTCCTTCGACGATCTTGTTGACGTCAAAATCCCCGGTCTCGCTGACAGGATCGAGCTCCTGGTCCTCGAAGGTCGCCAGGGCCGACTCGTACATCGCGCTGATGTCCGGATCGTCTTCCAAAGAACGAATGAGATTGCGATTAACCATTGACTACTAAAAACCTTGCGCCGCCACGTCGATTGTTGTGTCTGCTGGCCGCGAACCTTCAGGTTCGAAGCGTTCCCACTCCCTTCGGGACTGGGCCAGAGTTCGGAAGGCCTGCACCCGCAAGCACTCCGCTCCTAGCAAACCGCCAACCAACGCCGCGCTATGCCTTCTCCCCCACCGGCCAGCCCCTACATGGGTCCGGCGACAATCGGCCGAGGGAAACGACTTAAGCTAACAAATCAAGCCCCACGCCACAAGGCAAGCTGGGTTGCCCCACCCCGCCAAACGTAGCTGAATTCGCCAGAATTCAGACCAACCAACCAGACAATGCCGGTCGTCTTCAAAACGCAAACACGCCAAGCCACCAAGCCGCCAAGAAGACCAGCCAAGGAACACCTCTCCCCTTTGCCTCTTTGCCTCTTTGCCCCTTCGTCCCTCTCCCTCGGCGTCTCCGCGCCTTTGCGCCAGAAAACAACCAACCGCCAATTACGCCACGAGCCACAACACCCACGAGCTGACTGCCTGTTCAAAATTACCGGGGGTTTTTCACCACCAACCCCATCCCAGGGGACCCGAACTCGATGAAAAACCCCTCGAAATTTTGAACACCAACCGGTGAGCTGGCATCTGGCGTCCTCGGCGTAAGTCGCGGTTCTACCAGGACCGCTATCCCCGCCCACGCCAACGAACTGCTCACCAACCAGCAAATTTACCAACTTATCGCAAGTTAGTCAAATCACAACAGCCACCTCCTGCTCTGGTTTACGGGCAGGGCTGCAGCCCTATCCCGCTCCCCTCACGGACAAGCTGGAAGCTTGTCTACGGTGACAACGCCCCGTCACCCAAACCCAAATCTGGTCCTTACAAACGATTGACGCAGTATCCTTCCTGGGTACATTAACGCCCTGAACAGGGGATCTGCGAGGCATAATTCATCTGCCCTTCGGAGTCCGTTTTATGTCGAGCTCGATGTTTCGCACCGTGGGAGCGACTGCCCTGGCTCTGTCCCTCCTGACCGCCTTCGTCGCCCAGCCCATCCTCGTCGGGCAAGAGAAGGCCGCCAAGAAAGCCAAAGGCCGGCTGCCGCCTTACTTCGCCCAAGTGGTGACGGAAAAGCAGCGGACGAATATCTACGCCATCCAAAAGAAGTACGCCGACCAGCTCGAAGCCCTCGAGCAGCAGGTGAAGTCGCTCCAGGAGCAGCGCGACAGCGAGATCGAAGGCGTCCTCACCGACGAACAAAAGGAAAAGCTCTACCAGCTGCGCGCCGATGCCGCCGGCAAGCGGAAGTCGAAGACTGCCGCCGCCGCGGAAACCACCGAGACCACCGAAACCTCCGAAGCGTCGGCCACCATCGCCCCAACCGCAACGGCTCCGGCAGCCACATCGGCCGCCCGCCGCACGACGAAGTCGCCAGGGACGACGTCGAAGTCCAACTGATCTTCTTTGCGTTAGCTTCGCTTAACCACATGCCCACCACCCGTGTGGGCATGTTTTGTTTCTTGGCCTCTGCACTAGCTCGTGTGAATTCTGGCGAATTCAGTTACGGGGAGGCTAACGTGCGGCGCTAGTTTCGAGCGTCAGGTGCGTCGTCTAGAATGCGGGCGTTCGTCCCCCCTGTCTCACCCCGCCAAGGACACACTCCATGACGCTCCGCTTTCGCCTGGCCTCTTTGGTTGCCATTGCTTGCCTGGTTGTTCCCGCTCTCGGTCTCGCAGCCGATCCGATCACGCCGTTCAACGGCAAGGACACGACCGGCTGGAAGTTCAAAGGTTCGGCCGACAAGAGCAAGTGGGTCGTCGGCTACGCCTCGCTCGCCGACGACAACCCGAAGGCGATCAAGGTTTCCGAACGTGGCGAGGGCCCAGCCCAGCTGATCAACGCCGCGACGAGCGTGAATATCCAAACCGAAGCCGAGCACGGCGACGCCACGATCAGCCTCGACATCATGGTGCCCCAAGGCTCGAACTCGGGCGTCTACGTGATGGGCGAGTACGAGGTCCAGATCCTCGATAGCTACGGCAAGGACAAGATCGGCCCGGGCGACCTGGGCGGGCTCTACAACGCCGCCGCTCCGCGGAAGAACGCCGCGAAGAAGCCCGGCGAGTGGCAGACGATGGAAATCGTGTTCCAGGCGCCGAAGTTCGAGGGGGATAAGAAGGTCGCCAATGCTCGCTTCGTGAAAGTTACGCTCAACGGCGAAGTGATCCACGAAGACATCGAGATGAAGGGCCCCACGCCGTCCGGCGTCACGGGCAAGGAAGCGCCGACCGGCCCGCTCATGTTCCAGGGTGACCACGGCCCGGTCGCGTTTCGCAACATCAAGATCAAGCCCGCCAAGTAAGCATTGCCGGTTTGATCGTAGGGTGGGTTGTAT
>JAEZAS010000291.1 GCA_023430365.1 Planctomycetota bacterium | reverse complement strand
CTCGAACGTAGCTGAATTCGCCAGAATTCAGACGCCCCGCGAGTGGACGCTCCATAGGTCTGAATTCTGGCGAATCCAGCTACCAGGAAACTGCCTCAGCAGCCTTGCCAACCGCTTACTTCGGCAACAACGCATTCAGCGAATCCTGCCCGACATACTGCGGAGCAATCGTCCACATCAGCCCATTGGCGAGCAGCTTGCGGAAGTTCGGATCCTCGAAATCGTCAATATGCCCGAACGAGGTGTAGAACACGCGGGCCTTGCTCGGCGTCACGTTGACCCAGGCAATCGGCTCCTCCGGCTGATTGGGAATCGACCCGATGAGCAGCGGCGTCGTCGATCGTTCGAGCGGGCTCACCTTATAGAGCGAGCCGTTTCCGATCATGGCCGCCACATCCACGCCCCGCAGGATCGGATGCTCGGCCGCCCCCTCGGCAATCTTGAGCGACGTCTTCGGCCCGACACCGTGGTGGTTCGTGTAGCGACCGCCAAACACGTCCGGATCGAACGTCAGCCAGCTATCCAGTCCTTGCTCGGCCAGCTTGTCGTTGTCGACCTTCGACCGCAACGACCAGGCGTGGCTGGCCGTTCGAATGCCGACGACGCCCTTGCCCGCGGCGATGTGGCTGCGGATGGCGTCGAGTTGTTCCTTCGGCGGCGTGCGGCGGCGAACGCTGATCAGCAGCACATCCGCCCCATCGAGCGCCTCGACGAGTCCCGGAAAGTTGTTCTTGTCCTTCGAATCGGAGTGAATGATGGTCACATCGAAGCCGAGCGGCTCCAGGTCGCTCTTGGCGTAGGCAGGGAGCGTCATTTCGGTGCGATACTCATCCTCGCCGATCACCATCACCACCTTGCGACGGTCCTGAGCGAACCGAAACGCGGGCCCACCGGTGATGTCGCTGCTCGTGATCGACGGGCAAACAAACTTCTCAATGTGCTCGACGATCAGCTCGGTCCCTTGGAAGTGGTTCACGTAGGGCCACTTCGCCGGGTTGTACATCGTGTCGGTCATGTCGCGCAGCAGCACGACATTTTTGCCGTTCTTGCTCATCTGCCGCAGCCCAAACGGCCTGCCGAGCACGCACATGTTCGTATGCACGCCGCAGAGCACGACGTTCTTGATCCCGCGCTGTTCGAGCAGGTTCCAGATCTCGACGCCCGAATCGCAAATGGCGTCGCCGTCCTTGATTTCGAGCAGGTCGATCTGTTTTTTCCACGGCTGTTTTGGATTGCGACCCAGCGCCGCGAGCTTCTCTTGCCAGATGCGGTGTTCCTCCGGATCGTCGTCCTCGCCGCCGTCGGTCTGATCGATCGGATACTTCCCCTTGTCTTCGGCGGGAATGTGCCGGCACCACTCATCGATCGCCGGCGGCAGGTTGTCCGCCTTCGGCGCCTGCTGGGCGAGCTTTCGCCCCGGATGATCCTGGTACGCGTCCATGCAGTGGCTCGGGGCATGAATGATCAACACGCCCCGATCACGCGCCGCCGACAGCATCCGATTCATCGCCGGCGCCAGTTGCACCTCGCGGCGGACGGCGTTCAGGCAGTGATGGGCGTCCCACATGTCGCAGACGATGATCGCCGTCTGCTCCGGCTGCCAGGCCTCTGCCTTCGTCTGCACCGCGTAGCTGCCATCCGCCTGCTCCACCCGCGACCGCTTGTGCACGGTGATCGGCTCGGCAGCCCCCAGCGAGGCGGTGGAGCAAACAACAGTCAGGCAGGCGATCAGCAGGGTACGCATCGTTCCAACACTCCTCAGGGCGGGCCAGTCGACCGACCACGTTACCACCTCGGCCCGCCCATCGCCAGTTCGCGGCGGTTTTCGCCGCCCTCTCCTAGCGATCCGCGCCCACACCCCCGTAGCTGAATTCGCCAGAATTCAGACAAACCCAGCCACCACGCCGAGAACTGCCCAAACTCCAAATGCCTCCGCCATGAAACACCTTCCCTAGGCAGAGAGTCCCACCGATCATCCAACGGCTCCAACCACCCCCTTAAGCCCCGCCACTCGATCGCTGGATCGTTCCTCACTTCGAAAACCGACCACCAACCTGCCTGTTCAAAATTTCCGAGGGTTTTTCACCACCCACCCCGGTCCCAGGGGACCCCAACTCGATGAAAAACCCCGATTAATTTTGAACACCCCGCGTCTCCCTAGCCTTTCGTTTCTCGGTCTCCGTCGCTCGACCCGCCGATCCAGTTAAGGGAAGAGATGTTGACATAAAGATGTTTTTGTTGTATATAACTTGTGTCTAGTTTTGAAATTGTAGGCGCTCGCGACTGCCTCGTCAAATTCTTCTACTTCGCCGCCGCCACCGGCGGATCGAGTTCCTGCTGCACCCGATCGAGCGCCGTCATCAGCTGGTTCCACTGGTGGATCAGGCCGAACGTTTCGTAACGCTGGCCATCCGGCCGGTCGAAACCTTGCTCGTGCACCGTCACCGTTTCCCCCAGCCGACCCGCCGGAGCTTCCGCGCCCTTGCCGGCCAGCGGTTCGTCGGTGAACGAGAGAACTTGCGAGAGCGTCCGATGCACCGCCCACAGGGCGGCGCCGCGGGCCGTGTTGGCTTGAACCACCAGACGATAGTCACCCGACTGAATATAAAACTTGGCCATGGCTATGTTCTTTCGTGATGGGTTGTTGGGTCGTTCGTAGGTCAGGCGCCCCGTGCCTGACGGAATGAGGACTGCCGCAAAGGGCCAGCTCTGATGTGCTGCTCGGCTCGGTTCTGTCAGGCACTGGGCGCCTGACCTATGGCTGGCTAGTTCGGGCTGCCGACGTTTCGCTCGAGCAACTCCCGCCAGGCCTGGCTGGCGCTCTCGCCGCGGGCATAGGCCAGCACGTTGAACGTCGGGAACTGACGCCGGCCGCCGCGTTCGCCCCGCTGCACGACAATCCGCTCCGCAAACCCGGCCCGATGCTCGGCGGCCGAACTGGTTTCGCCGTGCCCCCACCGCAACACCGCTTCAATCGCGGCCTCCAGGGCGGTCTCGGCAACGAGGACGATCTTCAACGATCCCGACTGGACGACATACTCGGTCATGGCTCAAACTCCGTTTTGAACGTGAATTCTGCTTGCGTCTGGGTCCGCCGTAGCTGAATTCGCCAGAATTCAGACGCCCTGCGAGTGGAGGCGGAATTTGTCTGAACTCGGGCGAGTTCAGCTACGAGGAGGAGCGAAGGCTGGCCACTGGTGTGCTGCTCTTCGCTCGACGTTGGTGTTATCGCGCAGCCCTGTGACACGTTCGGTCACACGCCGCGCGGATTGGGTCGCAAGTCGTTGCCGCACAACGGAAAACAGTTTCGACAGGAGGCCGCAGATGAGGATGTTCGTCGCCGGAAACTGGATCGACCGTGACGACAAAATCGAGGTGCATAACCCGTTCGACGGATCGGTTCTCGACACCGTCCCCAGCGCCAGCCCTGCCGACGTCGAAGCGGCCCTCGCCTCGGCAGTCCGCGGAGCGGAGGTGATGCGGGCGCTCCCGGCACTCGAACGCTTTCAAATCCTCCGCCGCGCCGCCGACACCATCCTCGCCCGGCAGGACGAACTCGGCCGGCTGATCAGCCAGGAAGAGGGAAAGACCCTTGCCGAAGGCAAATTCGAAGTCACGCGCGCCGCCGAGACGATGGAGCTGTCCGCCGAAGAGGCCAAGCGCATCGGCGGCGAGTCGTTGCCGCTCGACGGCGCGCCGGGGGGACACTCGACGCTCGGTTTCACGCTCCGCGTCCCCTGCGGCGTGGTCGTCGCGATCACGCCGTTCAACTTTCCACTCAACCTGGTCTGCCACAAGGTCGGTCCAGCCCTGGCGGCTGGCAACGCCGTCATTCTCAAGCCAGCCAGCGACACGCCCCTGTCGGCGCTGCGATTGGTCGAGATCCTGCTCGAAGCCGGACTGCCGCCGCTGGGAATCAACTGCCTGACCGGCGGCGGTCGCGACCTCGGCAACGCGCTTTGCGGCGACGAGCGGGTGCGCAAGATCACCTTCACCGGCAGCGTCGAAGTCGGGAAGACGATCTGCCAGGTCGCGGGGATCAAGCGCGTGACGATGGAACTCGGTTCCAACAGCCCGCTGATCATTCTCAACGACGCCGATCTCCACAAGGTCGCCGACGCGGTCCTCGCCAGCGGCTACGGCAACGCCGGACAGGTCTGTATCTCGGCGCAGCGAGTCATCGCGACCGACTCGGTCTATGGCGACTTGCTCGACGTCCTCAAGCCCCGCGTGGCTTCGCTGCCGACGGGGAATCCGCTGCACGACGCCACCAAGATGGGCCCAATGATCCGCGAGCGCGATGCGCAGCGCGTCGGCGAGTGGATCGCCGAAGCGGTGGAGCAGGGGGCCCGCGTGGTGGCGGGGGGCGATCGCAGCGGCAATCTCTTTCAGCCGACGCTGCTGGCCGACGTATTGCCGCAGATGCGCGTCAGCAAGGATGAACTGTTCGGCCCTGCCGTCGCCGTGCTCCGCGCCCCCAGCATTGATGAGGCGATCCGCCTGGCGAACGACTCGCGCTTTGGGCTGAGCGCCGGCATCTTCACGCAAAGCCTCGACGCCGCCATGCAATTCGCCCGCCACGTCGAAAGTGGCAACCTGCACATCAACTGGGGCCCCGCCTGGCGCGCCGACCTGATGCCCTACGGCGGACTGAAGGAAAGCGGGTTTGGGAAAGAAGGCCCCAAGTACGCCATCCAGGAAATGACCGAACTAAAAACCGTCGTCATCCACGGCCTGAGCTAAACCAGACCCCCACAGCCGGGAGCTAACAGCTCCCGGAGACCAGCGCAAGGTCGCTGCTACGCTGCTGGAGTCGGTTGTTTCTCGACGCCAAGGCGCAAAGACGCAGAGACGCGAAGAGAGAAAAAGAATAGGGCGGTCCGAAGGACAGAATTCTCTAAAGTGTGCCTCCTCGCTCTCTCCATCATTTCCTCCTTTGCGCCTTCGCGTCTTAGCGCCTTTGCGTCCCCCAAACAACCGACCTCGCCAATCTCAGCTCTTCCCAGGCTCAAACGAAGTAGACCGATCGTTCGAGCATTCTCCGGGAGCTGTTACAGGATTATGCAACTGCCAGCAGGGCTCTTTG
>JAEZAS010000290.1 GCA_023430365.1 Planctomycetota bacterium | reverse complement strand
TCCCGCCGGGAGGTTGCTACCTGCGGAAGTTCGCTCCCCATGGCACACCCTGCTACTACTGGGGCCGCCTCGACAAGGAATGGGATCTGTTGCATCGGAAGCACGGCCGGCGGTTGTTCGTCAACTTCGCCGACGCGGCCGGAGACCTATCGGTTGACGGACGCAGTTGGACCACGGCCAAGGACTACGCGCAGTGGCACGCGGTAGTCCGGGAAATCTCCGGACAGCTGATCGATCGCTACGGCGAGGATTCGCTCACCTTTACCTGGAGCGTGTTTAACGAGCCCGACCTCGGCCCCATTTTCTGGCGAACAAGCTGGGACGAGTTGCAGCGGTTTTATGATTACACCGTCGACGGAGTCCTGCGAGCGTTCGAGGATCGGGGGTACGATTCCAGCCAGGTGTTCATCGGCGGTCTGGAACTGGGAGGCATATTTGGGCCGAACCTGCGCTTGAGGGAGTTCCTCGCCCATTGCTCGCCGACGGCAAAGTCCCAGGGAGCGCTGCCGCTGAACGCCGCCTATGCCGATGAGCGACTCGAGGGCAAGCGTTCGCGGCGCGTCGAGGAGCTTTGCCGGGCACATGGCGGCAAGGGAACGCCTTGCGACTTCGTCTCGATTCACGCCTACAACAACTCGCAGGTGATGGACGCCAAGCTGGCCCGGGCCAAGGAAATGGCCCTTGAAATCGACGCCGACTACTACGCCCGGCTGTGGGTCAACTCGCATGAGGCGTGCCCCGAGTGGAACCCGCCTCCGGACGAAGCCGCCGCGGACAGCTACCTGGGGAACGGCTATTTTCCGACCTGGTGCGTCGATCTGGCGTCGCGGCAATTGGACCGGGCGGCGGACGACCCGCGCTATGCCTTCGGCGAAACGCTGCTCACCGTCTGGCCGCCGCCGCACGACTTGACCGGCACCAACGCCATCACGCGAGTTCTGAATTGCGATGACGACGGCGACGGAAAGGCCGACCGGCAGGTCACGATCGCCAATCCGGTCTTTCACGCCCTGAATCTGCTCTCCGATATGGGAGACGACTACTGGCTGCTAAAGCGACGCGACCTGGCGGGACATGTCGTCAGCGGATTTGCCTCGCGCGACGAGCAAGGCGTTGTCCGCCTCGCTTTGTTTTCGCACCAGTTGGAAGATACCCAGTCGCGGTCGACGGCCCGGTTCGAGGTCGAGCTTTCGCTCTCGGGAAAGGGAATCGCAGCCGGTGAGCAGATGCAGTTGACCGAGTATCGCTTTGACGCCGAGCACAATTCCTACCTCGAGCAGGTCCGCGAACTCCGCGAAGCCGCCACCGGCGAAACGTCGCGCAGCGCGGCCGCGGATGCCTTGGCGCGGCGCCTGGCCGAGGACGATGTCGAAACGCAACTCGCCGCGCTCGGCGAGGTCAAAACGCTGAAGCCAGCCGAGCAATTCGCCCTGCTCGCCTCCGTCGCCCGCCTGTCGGACGGCAGCAAGGACCAGCGCGTGCGTGATGCGGCGAGCGAGATCATCAAAGCCGTTTTCTTTTCGCGCCCCGGCCAGCGTG
Organism: Planctomycetota bacterium; assembly: GCA_023430365.1. Classification (GTDB taxonomy): domain Bacteria; phylum Planctomycetota; class Planctomycetia; order Pirellulales; family Pirellulaceae; genus JAEZAS01. Next base: position 3,202 of record JAEZAS010000290.1, on the reverse strand, counting down.
CAGGTCTGCCGCGGGACGTTGTCGAGGATCTGAAGCAGCGCTCACAGCTTCGCCCCACGCGAACGGGCGCCACAACGCCTGACGACCGGGGCCAGCTCACGCTAAAAGCCGAACTGCAGGCCAATTGCCTGACGTTCCTCGTCCTGGAGCCGCAAAAGAGCGAGTAGCCGGGTCTGCGTCATTGGCGCAGGAGCAGGCGCTTGAGTGGGCTGGAGATATAGTGCCGCGCGGCGTTCGGCGTCGGCTACAATGTGCGCTCGCCCAGCATGGAATCTCTATCCTCAGGGAGCGGACGCTTGAAACTGCATTTTTGGGGGGCCAACCGCCAGGTTACCGGCTCGCGCTATTGCCTGGAAATTGGCGGCAAACGCCTGCTCGTCGATTGCGGCATGTTCCAGGAACGGAAGTTTCTGGATCGCAATTGGAATGAGCCGCCGATCCCCGCCCGAGAAATCGACGCCATGCTGCTCACGCATGTGCACATCGACCACTCGGGGCTCATCCCAAAGTTGGTGCGCGACGGCTTTCGCGGGCCGATCTATACCACCGACGCGTCCGCCGCCTTGGCCGACGTGCTGCTCCGCGACTCGGCGAAGATCCAAATGGAAGACGCCGAGTACAAGGCGAAACGTCATCGCCGCGAAGGACGCAAAGGGCCGCATCCCGAAATCCCGCTCTATACGACGGAAGACGTCGACCGCTGCTTGCCGCAGTTTCAGAGCGTTCCGTACCGCGTGCCGACGCCCATTCTGGACGGCGTGGTCGTCACGTTTCAGGACGCCGGGCACATGCTCGGCTCGGCGATGCTCGAGGTCGATCTGACCGAAGGACATAAGACCCGGCGGGTCGTTTTTTCCGGCGACATCGGCCAGTGGAACAAGCCGATCATTCACGATCCCACGCTCATCGCCCAAGCGGACTACCTGGTGATGGAATGCACCTACGGCGATCGGAATCATCGGGAGGCGGGGGACATCGCCACGCAGTTGGCCGATGTGGTGAACAGCACGCATCGCCGGGGCGGGAACGTGGTGATCCCCACGTTTGCCGTCGAGCGGGCGCAGGAGCTGATGTACTTCTTCGCCCGGCTGGTGCAGGCGCAGCGCATTCCGCCGATGAAGGTGTATCTCGACAGCCCGATGGCCGTCGACGTGACGGGCATTTTTGCCCAGCACTCCGACCTGTTCGACGCCGACATGAACGAACTGATCGCCGCCAAGGTTCCGCCGCTGCGATTTCCAGGGCTCACCATGTGCCGCACGGCCGAAGAGTCGAAGCGGATCAACGAGGTCCGCGAGCCGTGCATCATCATGGCCAGCAGCGGCATGTGCAACGCGGGCCGCATCAAGCATCACCTGCGGAACAACCTTCCCCGCCCCGAATCGACGATCTTGTTTGTCGGCCACCAGGGAGAGGGAACGCTCGGCCGGGTGATTCTCGACGGCGTCTCGCCGGTGCGAATTCACGGCCAGATGTATCCCGCCCGGGCTCGGATTGCGCAAATCTATGGATTCTCCGGCCATGCGGACCGGGCCGGATTGCTTCGCTGGCTGACCCATTTCGACAAACCGGGGCATGTCTTCTTCACGCACGGCGAAGAAGACGTAGCCGTGAAGTTCTGCAAACACGTACAATCGCAGATGGGGCTCAGCGCGTCGGTTCCTTACTACGGCGATCAGGTGGAACTCGACTAGCGCAAGCTCCTGCGGAGAAACGAACGAATGCGACGGGCGCTTCGATTGAGCGTAATAGCCCTGATCGCGCTGGTGTTGTATCCAGCGCCTGCGAGGCTGTGCGCTCAGACGCCCGCGAGCTCCGGCTCGTCCTCGGCAGGTTCGGACGCCAGCCTGTGGCAGGACCACGTGGCATCGCTCGCCAGCGCCTCGTTTCGCGAAAGGCAGCGGGCATTTGACGCGCTCCTGGAGGGAGGCGTCGACGCGGTGCCGGCGGTCGTCGGGGCGGCGGTGAGCGCGGACGCGGAAACGCGGGCGCGAGCGATCGTCCTTCTCCAGCGTTTGCCCGATCTGCGCAACCGGGCGGCCACGCGCCTGGCCCGCAAGCTGCTTCAGGAGCGCGCGAGCGCCGGCCGCGGGCCCGAGGCCCGGCGCGCCGAGCGGGCGCTGCTGAATCTGCGCGACGGCTGGACGCAGTATGCCATCGACCAGATTCAGCTCCACGGCGGAACGGTCCAGCACAACTCGGCGGCGGCTGGTGGCGGCTTTCAGGTGCGACTGGCCGAACGTTGGCTGGGCGGATCACAACGGCTCGACCTGCTTCTGGAGCTGGAGCCGATTCGCTGGTTGAGCATCGAGAAATCGACGGTCGACGATGAGGGGCTCGCCCTGATCGGCCAGCTGACTGAGCTCCGCAAGCTCTATCTCGGCCGAAGCCCCCTCACCGGGGCCGGTCTAGAGCAGCTCGCTCCGCTGCAGCAATTGGACTACTTGTCGCTCAAAGAGCTGCCGGTCGACGATCGGGAACTGTCGCAGTTGCCCGAGTTCCCTCGACTCACCGCGCTCGGCCTCGACCAGACGCACGTTACCGATGCCGGGCTGGCGCACTTGCGCAAGTTTCCGCAGCTACAGACGCTCTGGCTGGACAATACGCATATCACGGACGCCGGGCTGAGCCATTTGCAGCCGCTCGGCTCGCTGCGGGTGCTCTACCTGCAGGGCATCGAAGTCAAAGGGGATGGATTCTCGAATCTGACGGACCTGGCCGACTTGCAGTATTTGTCGCTGAAGGGAGCGAAGTTGCAACCCGACTCGTTGCAGCACCTCGGCAAGCTCAAGCAGCTCCAAACGCTCGGTCTCGATCACACGAACGTAACCGACTCTCAGATCGCCGAGTTGACGGGCCTGGAAAACCTGCGGGTCCTGTGGCTCTCGAAGACGCAGGTCACGGACGCGGGGGTGGAACACCTCACCCGGCTGCCCCTTCTGACCACGCTCTACTTGCACGGCGCCCAGGTGACCGCCGAAGGAGCGAAATCGATCCGCAATGTGAAACCGCAAGCCCAGGTGTATCGGTAAGCGATGGACCTGACGAGCGAATTGGCCCGATTCGGGCCCGAATCGACCGCCGCGCCGTCGCTTGACGAATCGCGGCGCTATTGCCGCCAGCTGGCGGAGAGTCACTACGAGAATTTCACCGTCGTCAGCCTGCTTTGGCCGCGGCGTCTGCACCAGCATCTGTGCAATGT
>JAEZAS010000428.1 GCA_023430365.1 Planctomycetota bacterium | reverse complement strand
CCCTACGGGCTCGCCCCACCCTACATGTCTTGATCCCGGACGCTACTCGATAAACCGCCGCAGCAACACCGTCCGATCGGCGTTGTGCTTCTTCCCCGGCTCGTAGGCCACGGGAATCGAGCGATCGATGATGTAGAACGCCCGATGCCGCTTGATCTCGCCGGTGTCAGCCCCGAGCTCCATGCCGAGTTGCAGGCCGTCCGGATGCCCGACGTCGACCGCGCCAAAGTCGGTGACCTCGAAGTATCCTACCGTCATCCACACGGCGTAGGCGTTCGAGTGGTTCGAGAACAAGTTGCCAATCTTCTGCAGCTTTTGGAACTTGAAGTAGGCGTTTTCGTTCGGCTTGTCCTCGGGGTAGGCGGCGGTGGCCGGATCTTGAGCAAAGAGGGGCTGCGACGGTGTGCTGGTGCCCATGGTCGTGCTGCGGAGCAGCGTCGCTTGGGCCGGGAACCGCTGTCGCAGATCGACGCCCGATGCGCCCGGGTCATACGGCATCAGATCGGCGGTGTCGGTGGGCCGGAACGGGTTGGCAATCGCGAGGGGCGAACTGCCATTGTTCGTATAGTCCCACCAGGTTCCCGCCCGACCATTGCGCGTTTGCATGATCTGGCTGATCAGGTTTTGCTCCTCGGTGGAGCTGAGCCCCATTCCCTTGATGGCCGCCTCAAGCACTCGATCGTCGGCAACCGTGTTGATATTGATGCGGCCGGGATCACGGAAGCGCGACAACCGGTTGAACGGCGGCTTGAACGAAGTCGAGCTCGCAAAGACGCTCGGGTTGTAATAACGATCGACGTGCGTGAAGGGCGACGGCACTTCGACGTAGTCGAGCAAGCGGCCGAAGTCGCTGCCCAGTTGCGTCGTGCTGCCCAATTCCGTCGAGAAGAAGAAATTGAGCAAATGCCCGAACCGACCGCGGAAGTTCGCCGGCGAGGCAGCGTCGTAAACGTTGTTGCCAGGCACGAGCGGCCCCGGGCTGATTTCCGACAGCAATCGGCTGGGGGATGCGGACGACACCAGCAGCAATTCCATCGGATTGCTGAACGGACGATTGTTGAACACCAACCACGGCGGCGGAACGCTAGGATCGCCGGCGCTAATCCCACCAGAGGCTGGCAGCGGCGTGCCGACCGTCGAGTTGACGTAGCCCAGCGTTTGCTTCACCCGGGGCGTGCTGTTCAGTTCATGGCGGAAGTAGTGTTCGGCACTGGCGCTCGCGTTCGTCGACTGAGGAAAACGCGTTTGCGGTGGCCAGATATTGCCCGACGGCGTCCCCGCAGCGAACTGCGCAGCCGTCTGATAGCCGCGTTGCCGCGCGGCAAAGTGAATGTCCTTGACCCGCGTCTCCGGATCGTCCGGATCGATATCGTGACGATTCATCGCATCCTGGCGGGCGGTATTCTCCTCACCGGTGAAAACCGTCAGATCGATGGCCGCCCAATCAACCGTGATGTACGGATTGTTGGTCGCATCGAACGCTTGAGTCGGATCGGCGAGTCGCTGCAGATAAACGGTGGCCACATTCTCGTAGGTCCCGGTGGCCAGCATGTCCTCGCGCCGGAGCGGGAAATTGGCGCGCGAGTCGAGCGGCTCGTCCAGGAAGGTCTTCATCGGAGCTTCGACATCGTCGTAAGCGTCCGGTGGATTCGCATGCGCCGGCGGCGCGGAATAGTAGTTGGCCTTGAGCGGCTCCGAGATGCTCAGCCCAATCGGCTCCGGATAAGCAGCCGGATCCGGCGCTGGCATGCTGGCGATGATCGGCACCACGGGACCGATCTGTGGCGGCGCGAGCGACGTCGTCGCCCCGTTCGTGTCGGTGATCGTGACGCCACCGCTCAGACTGATTCGCTGCTGCGAGTTGCCACCCCAAATCCCGAGCACTCCCGGTCCGCCGGCAGAGGGATCACGCGAGCCCAGATACGTGGTTTCCCGCGGGCCAATCACGGCATACTGGCCGGGCTCCAGCGTGGGGTTCGAGGTGTTGTAAAAAACATTCCCTTGCGCGTCGGCAGCGCCTCCGCCGTTGGTGAACCAGACGTAGCGCTCGATCGTGAGCGGTTGTGGCCCACCGACCAGCCGAGTGCTCGGGCTGAAATCGTAGGAAGCGCTTTCCGGATGCACCGACGTCATGGCGTCCGGAGTCAACGATCGCTGAGGATGGCTTTCGCCCATCAAACGCGTAATGGCCAATTGCCAAACGGGGCGTCCGTCGGGAGCCTGCTTGCCGAGTTGCAGCGTCTTGGCGCCGCTATCGTATAGTTCGTTCGGCAATTTGCCGTTGTTGCTCAGCTTGTTGCGCGCGTTGTAGAGCTCGATGAACAACGAGCCCTGCGGCATGCGGAATTGATCGAGGTCGTCGTCGAAGTCGTTAGTCTCTTCGCGATCCTTTTCGGTCGGATCTTGGTCGGTGTCCTTCACCCGGCGGTCGTGGAAGGCGAGCGTCTCGCCCAGTAGCAGATCCGGCGTTTCGCAGCCCCAAACAAACGTGCTACCGTCGGGATTCCATCCGTCCCACGGATTCTCGTCGTAGTCGAAACGCGTCATGATCGCGTCCGAGTCACGGAAATCGACCACGTTGACCGCCCATTGGGCGATACGTCGCTTCAGCAGCGACGAAAGTTCCCCCTGCGACAGCGCCGTGGGCAGCTCGGGGAACGCATCGGGCGGATTGTTGAGGAACGCGTCATTGGTCAGCAGCAGCGCCAGGCAGTAGAGATGCCGGGCGAGCAACTGACGAGCGTAAGCCCTGTCGGCTGGTTCATCGGGAGTAGCGTTGCTCAGATCGGCAATGGCATCATTCGTATGGCGTGCCGTGATGCCACTGTACCCGGTCGGGAGGCTGCCGTTATGCACCGTAGGCGCGTCGGTCCAGGCCGGTTCGGAACCGGAGGCCGCTTCAGCGCGATCGTCGGCGGCGCCATTGCCATTGTTGTCGACGCCGTCGCCCAGGTAGCGATTGATATCCAGCCGCTGACCGTGGCGGAACTCCCAGGGAACGATTTTCTTGAACTCGGTTTCGCGCGTCGCCGCATCGGCGATGCCCGAGAGCTTCGCCCGGTACAAATCGAGCACCGTCGAATAACCGGCGTTCAGGCTCGGTCGCAAATGCGGAGGCAGCGGAGTCTCCACCACTGGCAGATGAGAGCTGATGGTCGTGAGCGATTGCCGCGCGGCGTGCATCGTGTCGTTGAGCGTTGCCAAACGATCGCCGTTCAAGTAACCACCGCCGGCCGTCTCGAGCCGATCCGGAAGCAGGGGAGCGTCGGCGTCGTAGTAGCGCAGCAGGCGTTCCAGTTCCGCGACGCTGTACGGCCGATCGTTGCTGGCCGTGGCGGCGTCGAATTCCATTTCGTAGGGATCATCGGAGCCTTCGCCATGCGACGTGGAAGTCATCGACCACATCGGATGCCCGGCCTGCGTCTTCACCACCGCCCAGCGGCCCCAGGTGTCGGGCGGCGAACCATACCAACCGTGGCTGCCCGGCGCAGCGGGTGGATAAGCGTCGAACAAGCCGTGAAACCGCACGATGCTCAGCGGATCGTTGTTCGCAATGCCCGGAACCCCATCCGGTCCGTAGCGCTGCGACAAGACATTGCGATAGGTCGTGTTATCACCGCCGAACAGGTGCCGAAAATCAATCTCGGCTGGTCCAACACCAATCCCGCGCGGCAGGAGAGTTCCCGCGGGAACGACACCGAAGCTACTCGGCAGCGGATAGTCGGCCCGGAACACCGGTTGGCCTGACAGCAATTCGGCCTGATAAATATTGCCGGCCGCATTGACGTTGATCCGTCCGTCCAGGTCCTTGACCAGCATCGCCACGAGTCGCTTGTATCGCCGCCCGTTCGGCGCCGTGACCACCGGCAACTGCGGATCGATCCAGATGCTATCGGCCATTCCGTCGCCGTCGTTGTCGACGTCCCAGGGGCCTGCGACGGGGTCAAAGTTCGGGTTGCTGCCGGTGAAATTCGGGTGATCGGCCCGCAGCGGGCGGAAGATCACCTGCCGCATGACATTGACGTAGTCAGGATCGGTCGAACTGACCTGACTTTGCCAGTACTGCACCAGGTCCGGTCGATGAAACGACGGCACAATCGCGGGCGAACCACCGGCGGTCGTTTTCGTTCGATCGGCCGGCACATAAGCCAGCGCCATGTTCTGCGAGTCCGGGGCGTCCCAGGCTTCGTCCGTGCCGCCCAAATTGGGCGAGACCGGGTTCGTATAACCGGCGAAGTGGGGCAGTAGCGAAACCAGCCGGCTGTTCGCGTCGAGCTGCGAGAGGGTGCGAGAAGTCGCGTCGTAGCCAAAGCCCGTGCCGTTGAACGGGGCGCCATTGATCAGGAACTGGCTCCCATTATTGGGCATCAGCGAACCTTCCACAGCATCGACCAGCAACAGGTTCGACGAGGGTGTGTAGCCGAGCACGCGCGAGCTCATTCCCTGCGCATTTCCCGAGGTGAACGTGATCACGCGTCCCACGTAGTAGTCGGGAATATCGCTGGGAGACGACAAGGCCGAGTAGGTCACCGCCATCACCTGCCCGTCGCTTCCCGAGGCTGCGGACGCCGAGTTCACGGTGCCGGTGACGTGGTCGACGCCATACAGGTCGCCGAGCAGGCTGTGCCCCTGCAGGCTGGTGCGCACCATGGAGTCGTAGAGGAGCTGGCCCAGGACCAGGTCCATCTCCGTTTCCGGATTGTCCCCGTAAAACTCGCGGCGGGATTCGTGCAGCGCCGCATCGCGATACTGCGTGGCCACGAGGGTGTAGGTCACCCCGAGCAGGATGAACAGCGTCAGCAGACTGATGACGACCAGCAGCACGATGCCGCGTTTCCGCCGCGCACGATCCAGCATTGCATTCATGGTCGCTTGCCTCTCATTTCCCAGCCGTCCGCCTCGGTTCTGTCAGCCGCCTGTTCCAAAAACGGCTGGCAGGTATTTCGTCGCTTGCTTAGAGGGTCCGATCCAATCGGATTGTCTTTTCATACACGCCGACGACCCCCTCCACCCACACCGCGTTGGTATTCAGCGATGTGTCCCAGTCCTGACCGAAGAGCGTAACGTGACGCTCAAATTCGCTACCGCTGACAACCGCATCGGCATCGACATCGACTACGCGATACCATCGCATTACTGGCTTCCCATTGCTCGTCGCTGCGAGTAAAAGCCAGTCGTTCGATTTGATCCGGTTGAGTTCAGTCTCTCCGCCCCTGAGCCGCACATCGCCGCCCGTAATTCCCCCGCCAGGAAACGCCGTGGCGGTGCCGCTGCCGATGTTGAAAGTCAGCTCAGTCGTCGATTTCTGCGCCGTATCGGTCAGCTCATCCAGCGGCCGATCGTAAAAAACCACGACCGACAGGATGTATTCATCCACCACCACACTGTCCGCGCCCAGTTTGGGAACGAGCGTGGCCATCCACGACATGTGGCCGTCGCTCTGACGCTTGAAGTCGGTCGTTCCGATCCGGTCCATGACCTGGTAAGCATTGAGCGACAAGTCATCCGGCCGACCGAATGTGAGGTCGTCGTCGAACATGAAAATCGCTTCGGCCACCGCGGCCCGCAGGGCGGTCGAGGTCCCGCCGAGCAGACTGATCCGCGGAATGCCCGATGCTTCGCCACCGGGAAAGCGGGCCGCCTGAGCAGCGGCGCCCTGCACCTTCAGCCGAGGGGGCGAGGTGCTGAAGTCCATATGATTGGCGATGTACCGCGGGTCGATACAGACGGCCATATGCCCGGAGAACCAGCGATGCTGGGGATTGCCGCTCCCAGGGGTGCTGGCCTCAGCGGCGAGGTAGTTTTCGTATTGGGTTACCGGCGAAACGGCGGCTCCAGTGCCGAAGTCAAACGCCACCCAGTTGGTCGGCTTGCGCATGCCGCGCACATCGAAGTCGTGCGCCGCGCTCATGCCAGCCACCGCCATCGCGTCGGAGATGCGTCCTTTGCGCGCCTGGGCGCTGGCCACCGGAAACACGGCGATCGCCCCGAGCAGGCCGATCGTGGTGACGGCGATGGCAAAGAGCACTTCCAGAATGCTCACACCGCGCCGCGCTGACCGAGAACGCCTGTTGAACATCATGGTTGCAAACCTCAAAGCGGAAGGACGTCTCTCGCTCACGCTACCGTCCCCCCATCTGTTCTCGATTGCTCGCGACGGAGCGAGCTTGCTGCAATGTGGGGTTGGTCGAGTCGTCCGGCGTGTTTTCGGTCGTCATGGCAATCCCGGAAGACCGCCCGATGGAGACCCACAGGCTCGTCGGGTCCGCCAGGTTCGAACCGGCGCCTTCAGCTCCCGTTTGCTCGGCCCGGCCGACGAGAAAGTGAAGGGTTCCCTGCGTGTTTTGAGCAACGCCGTTGATGTAAACGCTGTCAACGCCGCCCGCCGGAGAGAACATAACGAGCACTCCGTTGGAAGCGTCACGAAACAAGTTGCTCGCGCCGCGATCACGTCCCGTGCCCGTGCCTCCCGGTCCGAAACCGCTCCACAGAAAATCTACCGCCGTACCTCTCGGCATTTCGCGGGCGGTGCCAACGGTGCGGGGCTCGCGCAGAATCTGAAATGGAAGGGCTTTGGACGGAGGAAGCGTGGTTCCGAGCACAGAACCCTGATAGGTGAATGCTGCGCCGTCATAGGAAAGCCGATACCAATCGCCCTTGAAGTCGAAACGAATGAGAATGCTCTGTGCCGTTGATCCGAGAATCGCCTGAAGATACTTCAGCTCGTCACCTGACGGGTCAACCTCGTATTGGCTGGTCGTCGAGTTCCAAGTCCAAAGCTCAAGTGCACCGCTGCTGATGTCGATCCGGGCACGCGTGAGCGGCGCAACCCCCGATCCACCGTAGGGCTCCGCCATCTCGGCCATGTAGACCTGTGTTGCCTGGAAATTGGACGTGCCGCTGATTGGTTCTGCAACCAACAGCAAACCGCACGGCCGCCCGGAGGACGAAGCCCGCGACTTGGCCATGGCAAAGAAGGCATTCAGGGCGCGGGAACCTTCACGAACGCGGGCATCGTCGAGCATCGTGGCCGCGATGGGCAACGCCGTCGCAATCAGCAGGCCCGCGATCAGAAGCACTACGAGCAGTTCGATGAGCGTGTAGCCGCATCGAGTGCGTCGGGCAACGACATTTCGGGAGGAAAACATGTCTCACTATTCCCCGCGGTAGTGATTGGTGATGTCATCAACGACCGCTGATGGCGTTCCTATGCTGCCGATTTTTGGAGCTGTACCTGTCGCCTCGTAAGGATCATTGGGAGGCGTTTTGGTGGAATACTGAAAATTGGGCTCGGTCAGATTGATGCCATTCGTCTTGTCAGGGCCCAAAGAATAGATGAGTGGTGTAAGCGCATAGGTATGTTTGGTGGCGTCGCTGCCAGTGTTCCGTGGGTCGACCTTGATCGGATCAAAGGGATCTGGAGCGATCGAACCATTGGCGACTTGATGCGTCAAAGCAGGAGTCGTGGCATCGCTCGTGAAGCCGGCTGGCCACCTCACGAAGATAATTGGGGTACCCCAACCATCGAGGATTTCCAGCAGGCCATCTTGATCGGTATCGCCGATTTCCGAGGAACTAAAGAACTCGATGGCGTTCTTATCGCCATCCTTCATCGCGGAAATGATGAGATAGAGGCATTCCGATTCCTCGTTGGCACTGTTCCACGAAGCCAAAGGCGGAGACCGGCGACGATATCCGCGGTTCACAGCAGGAATCGCATTTCCGGCCAGATAGCTCGGATTGTCCCAAATGTCGTTGGCGCACTGGGGCAACTCCAGGCGCTGCAGTTCTCGCAAGGCATAGAGCCGATTCCTGGCAGTGGTACGCGAGTCAGCGGCGCGAACGTAGGGAATCGACCGCGTGCGATAGCTGTCCCACTTCTCCATGACCAATTGATCGATCTTGTCAATGATCGCGCGAGTGCGTTGGGCGCGGGCCTGCTCGGCAGCATTGCTTAACGCGGAGGCCGTCATGATGGCCAGCAGTGCGATGATCGAGATCACAACCATCAGTTCGATGACCGTGAACGCGCGGCAGGTCGCCGTTTCTCGATTGCGTTGCATGGTTGGGCCTCTCTCGATTCCTGCGGACGGCTACTCGGACGACGCGGCCTGACTAGGGGAGGTTGTCCTCAAGTCGTCGGCCGTCGCTGAAGTTGGTGATGTTGTCCATGTCGGCTTCGCCGTAGTTGGCGCCGTTGGGGAACTGCTTGTAGCTCGCCACGCTGTCGGAAAAGATGCCGTCTTGACCAGCGCAAATGATTTGAAAGGTGGTGTTGTTCACCCCCTTGGTTCCACCAGGCTGGGTGTACGGCCTTACCTGCAACTCAACCGAGGTGTCCAGGGACTCGCCCTTGGCTGGGTTGGCTGCCGTGTAGTTGCCGTAGTGCTTGGCATCCATGTAGATGTAGCAGGTGTCTTTCGCATGGCTCGGGCGAAAGACGGCAAGATCGTCGCTATCGTCGCCGGTCAGACCGAGGATATCGTCGTCATCGGTGTCGATCAGGCGGCGCGTATCGAAGTCATAAAACTTGTACGTTTCGCCCGTGCCAAAGAACGGCTGGCGAGGATTCTTCTTGATGCCGCTCAACCAAAAGACAAGCGCTTCGCCTTGATCGAGCTTGGGAGCGATCTTGGTGTAGAAGTCGTCTTTCTCTTGAGCGGTGATCTTTGGAAAGCACTTCCGGATGTGTCGCTCAACCGCCGAATTGGCCCGCACCGTAGCGTCGCTCCAGTTCAACGACGTATCCAAGCTCGGCGGATAATCGCCGAACTCGTTCTTATACGCTTCCACCGCCTGGGCCAGTTGGCTGATTTCCATCGCCATCTGGCCGCGGCGAGCGGCGTTGACCGCCGCCATCACGGCGGGCAGCAGCAAGCCGACAAGCACGGCAATGATCGCCAGCACCACGAGCATTTCGACCAGCGTAAAGCCGCGCTGCCGGCTGCGGTTGGTTTGCATAGGAAAGCTTCCGATTGAGTTCACAGTAAACAGTTCACAGTAAACAGTTCGTCGATCAGCGGGGCGACGCTCTCTCGCAATCGCCCGGACTGTCTACTGTGAACTGTCTACTGTTTACTCCGTTTCTAGCTAAGACCCTGAATCAGCGAGATCAGCGGCAGGAACAGTGCGATCACGATGAAACCGACGGCGCCGCCGAGGAACACGATGAGCAGCGGTTCGATGAGCTTCATCAAACCGTCGGTCAGCGTCGTCACTTCCTCGTCGAACACGTCGGCGACCTTGTAAAGCATCGTGTCGAGTTCGCCCGTCTCTTCGCCCACGTCGACCATGTTCACCACGAGTTCGTCAACCACGCGGGCGTTCATTTTCAGCAGGTACCACACCAGGCCGATCGCTCCGCCGCCGAGGGCGCCCATCGCCAGCGGGTAGAGGCCGATCGTCTTGATCATGCCCGGCATGCTGATGATGAGCAGCGGCACGAACGCGCCGCTGAGCACCCACAGAAACGCAGCCACCGGATGGAAACCCGGCCGGGCGTTGGCGCCGAGCGGTTTGGCGATGGTTTCACCTTCGCGAATGGCGTCGGCCACCTTGCCGTAGAGGCGTTCGAACAGCGCGTTGCCGGCCGTTTCCTTGGTGATGTTGAGCCCTTCGAGAATCGGCACACCGCTGGCCACCAGCGTGCCCAGCGTTCGCGTGGTGCGGGCCATCGTGTTCTTTTCCACCAGCATGCCGATGATGGGAATCTTCAGCAGGTACAGGTCGAAGCCCATCCGACCGTGCTTGAACTTGCGGACCAGCTTGACGAAGAGCCAGAGCACCACGGGAATGAGCGGAATGGTGTACCAGCCGTGAGCGACCACCCAGTTCGAGATGTTGATGAGCAGCACCGTGACGGCGGGCAGCTTGAGCCCGAACTCGTCGAACATCTTCTGAAACACGGGGACGATCTTGAGCATGATGAACGTCAAGATGCCGATGGCGACCATGACGACGACGACCGGGTAGATCATCGCCCCCTTCACCTTCCGTTTCAGCGATTCGCTCCGTTCGAGGAACTCGCTGAGACGCCGCAGAATGACTTCCAACGCGCCGCCGGCCTCGCCGGCCTTGATCATGTTGATGTACAGGCGGCTGAAAACCTTGGGGCTCTTGCCCATGGCCTCGGAGAGGGTCGAGCCCGATTCGATTTCGTCACCCACGTCGGCCAGGGCATTCTTGAGCTTGCCCGGCTTCTGCTGGGTTTCGAGAATGCGCAGGCTTCGCAGAATCGGCAGGCCGGCGTCCTGCAGAATCGAAAGCTGCTTGGTGAACAGCGAGAGCTGCTTGGTGCTCGCGCCGCCGAAGGCCATGCCCCGCTTCTTCTTGCCGGCCACGCCCGCCTTCGCGCCGGCGCCGTCGCGGCTTTTCTTGACGGAGATCTTCGTGACGAAGTACCCCATCTGGCGAATTGTCTGCTGGGCTTCGTCCTCGGAGGCGGCGTCGATGACGTCGCGAATCTCCTGGCCCGTCGCGTCCATCGCTTCGAATTGATAGGTAGGCATAACCGACTCCCGAACGGATTTATGATTTCAAACTTATGATTTCAGATTGAGATGCGGCCAGGCCTTCGCGCCTGCGTAGATCACAAATCCGAAGTCATAAATCATCAATTTCTCTTAGGCTTCCTGAATTGTTTCGCGCACGACCTCGTCGATCGTGGTCATTCCTTCAAACGCGTAGCGAATGCCCGCTTCGCGGAGCGTCACCATGCCGAATCCCTGGGCCGCCTTGCGGAGGTCGTCGACCGACGAATTGGCCATCACCATGTCGCGCAGGGCGTCGTTCATGATCATCAACTCGAACAGGCCGACGCGCCCCTTGTAGCCCGTGTTGTTGCACACGTCGCAGCCGCGGCCGCGGTAGACTTTTTTGCCCTCGATCTGCTTGGCTTCCATACCGAGTTCGAACAGGGCGTCATCCGTGAACTTGGTTTCCTCGCGGCAGCTCGCGCAGACGCGGCGGACCAGACGCTGGGCGAGAATGGCTTCGACCGTGGCCGTGATAAGGAACGTCGGAACGCCCATGTCCTTCATACGGGTGACGGTGCTCGGAGCGTCGTTGGTGTGCAGCGTGCTGAACACCATGTGGCCGGTGAGCGACGCCTGCACGGCGATTTCGGCCGTTTCCAGGTCGCGGATCTCGCCCACGAGGATGATGTCCGGGTCCTGTCGTAAAATCGCGCGGAGGCAGGCGGCGAACGTCACGCCGATTTCGTGGTCGATCGGAATCTGCACGATCCCTTCGATCTGATACTCGACCGGGTCCTCGGTCGTGATCAGCTTGTCTTCCATGTGGTTCAGTTCGCTCAAGGCCGAGTAGAGCGTCGTGGTCTTGCCCGAACCGGTCGGGCCGGTCACGAGCACAATGCCGTTGGGCCGGTCGATCACTTCGCGGAACTGCTTGAGCGTCGGCGCGTCCATGCCCACCTTTTGCAGGTTGAGCGAAACGACCGAGCGGTCGAGCACTCGCATGACGACGCTCTCGCCGAACATCGTCGGCAGCACGCTCACGCGGAGGTCGACCGGGTGTCCGCCGACGGTCAGCTCGATTCGGCCGTCCTGCGGCAGACGCCGTTCGGCGATGTCGAGATTGGCCATCACCTTGATGCGGGTCGTAATGGCGAACGCCAGGTGACGCGGCGGCGGAACCATTTCGAACAGCACGCCGTCCGCCTTGATGCGGATGCGGAACTCGTCCTCGATCGGCTCGAAGTGGATGTCGCTGGCGTGGTCCTTGATCGCCAGCAGCAGCACCATGTTGAGCAGCTTTCGCACCGGAGCGCTGTCGGCGAGCGCTTCGACGCTGGTCAGGTCGATGGGGCCTTCGCTGTTGGCCTTTTCGAGAGCCTTCTTCAGCTCCTCGTCGTCCTCCATCTCGCCGATGATCTTCTCGACCGTGTCCTTGTCCGAGGCGTAGTAGCGCTCGAGCGTCTTGAGCACATCGGTCTCGCCGGCGATCACGACCTTCACGTCGTAGCCCAGCAGCGAGCGGAGTTCGTCCTGAATCGTGATGTTTTGCGGATCGCAGGTGGCGACCGTCAGCCGGTTCCCCTCGAAGTGAATCGGAATGACCCGATACATCTGGGCCATGGCTTCCGTCACCTTGGCGATCGTCGTGTGCGGGATGGTGATGTCCCCCAGCTCGACGACCTGCATGCCCATCTGCTCGGCGAGCGCCTGAACGAGCTGTTCCTCGGTGACCAGGCTCATCTCCTGAGCGATCTTGCCGAGCAGCGTGCCGGGGCGCTGCTGCTGCTCTTCGAGCAACATTTCGAGCTGCTCATCGGAGATGAAGCCCATGTCGGCGAAGATCTGACCGATGCGACGAATAGCCATGGATGGGAGTTTTCAGTTAGCAGTTTTCAGTGAACAGTGGGAGCAGTCGGTATTCAGTGCCATTGCGAGTCCAGCACCAATTGCATTGGGTCATTGGTGCTTGGTCATTGGTGATTTCTAGTGGCCGCCCTTCGGCGCCGCGTTGAGGTCTTCGCCTTTCATGCCGGCATTCGGGTCTTCCATGATGCCGCGCTGGTGGTTGAGGATGCGCTTGGCGAGTTCGTCGGGGTTCTGCGACTTGCCCAGCACATCTTCGATGGTGCACTTCTCATCGCGCCAGAGGCGGAAGAGATGGTCGTCCATGAGCTGCATGCCGAACTTCGAGCCGGTCTGGATGGCCGAGTTGATACGGAACGTCTTGTTTTCGCGGATCAGGTTGGCGATGCCGGGCGTCACCACGAGAATCTCGTAGGCCGCCACGCGGCCGCCGCCGATCTTCGGCAGCAGCGTCTGGGCGACGACGCCAATGATGGCCGTCGAAAGCTGGGTGCGGATCTGGTCCTGGAGGTTGCCCGGGAAGGCGTCGATGATGCGGTTGATCGTGCCCTGAGCACTGTTGGTGTGCAGGGTGCCGAACACGACGTGCCCCGTTTCGGCGGCGCTGATGGCGGCTTCGATCGTTTCGAGATCGCGCATTTCGCCCACGAGAATCACGTCCGGGTCCTGTCGCAGAGCGCGGCGGATGGCTTCCGAGAAGCTCGGCACATCGACGCCGATCTCGCGCTGGTTGATCGTCGACTTCTTGTGGTAGTGATAGAACTCGATCGGATCTTCGATCGTGATGATGTGGTGGTCGACTGTCTCGTTGATGTAGTTCACCAGGCTGGCGAGCGTGGTGCTCTTGCCCGAACCGGTCGGCCCCGTGACCAGGAACAGACCGCGGGGACGCATCACCATCTTCACGCACACGTCCGGCAGACCCAACTGCTGGGGGGTGAGCATGTTGTTGGGGATCTGCCGCAGCACCATCGAGACGTTGCCGCGCTGCTTGAAGATCGACACGCGAAAGCGGGCCAGGTCGCCGAAGGCGAAGCCGAAGTCGGCGCTTCCCCGTTCCTGCAACTCCTTCTGGCAGCGATCTGGAGCGATGCTCTTCATCAGGCCGACGGTGTCGTCGGGCTCGAGCACCTTCGTCTCCAGCTTCCGCATCCGACCATGAAGCCGGAACACGGGGGGCTGGCCGACCACGATGTGAATGTCGCTGGCGCCCTGTTTCACGGCGGCCTGCAGCAACTTATCGATCAGAATGACAGCCATCAGTAACTCCAGCGCCATTCGCGCAACGAGGAGCGCGAATGCAGACGAACTGCGCTCAGCGCACGGATGGGAAACCGCCTTGTGCCGTCACCAGGACTGAAAAGACGGATCGACTCCGTGGTGAGCTTTTGACTCTGTTCCGTATAGGGGCAACGACGGCTGAAAGTACAGGCGTCGCATTTGGGCGATGCAGCGAACGTGCGGCCGATGGATAAGGTGCCTCTGTCCGCGAGCATTATCCGCTCACTCGTGCCAAACACCAAAAATCGAACCCGAATCGATGGCTTCGGGAGCAGAATTGCTCCCTAAAAGCACTTGGCGCTAGACCATTATGCACGTCGAGCCGAGCAGAATCAATCATAAGCATTGTGCCGCAATGGGTTGCGCGGATCGCTCGGTCAGGCGAGCACGTCCTGCTCGGTCTTCTTCGCATTGCGATAGACCTCCTCGAAGGTGGTCATACCCTTCATCACCTTCATGACGCCGTCCATGTAAAGGGTTTTCATGCCTTGACTTATGGCAACCTTGCGAATGTCGGTCGAGGAAACATTCTTGAAGATCAGCTCGCGAATCTTGGAGTTCACCAGCATCATTTCGTAGATGCCCTGACGGCCGCGATAGCCGCCCTTATTGCAGTTGGCACAGCCCTTCCCCTTCATGAAAGTTGCTGTCGCAGCCAACTTCGGCGGAATGCCCGCGTCCCGAAGAACTTCCTCAGAAATCTTGGTGGGCTGCTTGCAACGGGGGCAAATCAGACGCACCAACCGCTGCGCCAGCACTGCGATCACGCTGCTGGCGACCAGATAGTTCGGTACACCCATGTCGGTCATGCGCGTCACAGCGCTGGGCGCATCGTTCGTGTGCAGTGTACTGAAAACCAAGTGTCCAGTCAGAGAGGCCTGGATACCCATCGATGCCGTCTCCTCGTCTCGCATCTCGCCGACGAGGATGATATTCGGCGCCTGTCGCAGCATCGCGCGGATGATGCGGGAGAAGTCGAGGCCGATGCTGTGGCGGACTTCCACCTGATTGATGCCTGGCAGGTAGTACTCGACCGGGTCCTCGGCCGTGATGATCTTGCGGTCCGGCCGATTGAGGGAGTTGAGGGCGGCGTAGAGGGTGGTCGTCTTTCCCGACCCGGTCGGCCCGGTCACCAGGACGATGCCGTTGGGGCGGCGAATCAGCCCGTTGAAGGTTTGGAAGTTTTCTTCCGACAGGCCCAACTGGCGGACGCCAATTTTGATGTTGTCCTTATCCAGAATCCGCATGACGACCGACTGCCCGTGACTGGTCGGGATGATGCTGACGCGGAGGTCGAGTTCCTTGTCACCGACGGTAACCTTAATACGACCGTCCTGGGGACGCCGCCGTTCGGCGATGTCCATCTTGGCCAAAATCTTGATGCGGGAGACGATCGCACCCAGCAGACGGCGGGGCGGGCTATCGCGCTTATGCAAAATGCCATCGATGCGATAGCGAATTCGCACGATCTCGGCAAAGGGCTCGACATGGATGTCCGAGGCCCGCAATTGGACGGCCTCGGTGATCATCAAGCTCACCAGGCGGACGATCGGAGCACTGTTTTCGTCGACGACCTCGTTCGACGAGACCTTGGTCTGCTCGGTCTCCGTAAAGTCAATCGCCGTATCGGTAAACTCTTGCAGCACCGAGTCAGCCGATTCACCTTCGATCTGGCTGTAGTACTTGTTGATGGCTTCGAGAATCTTGTCGCGTGGCGCAAGGGCCATGTCGATCTTGCGGTTCAGGATGAACCGCAGTTTCTCGATGGTGTCGATGTCGTAAGGGTCGCTCACGATGACGGTTAGGGCATCTTCATCCTCAGAGAGGGGCAGGATGGCGTTTTCGCGAGCCACCGATTCGGGGACCAATTCGATGATCGCTTCCGGAATGGTCACTTCGCTCAGATCGACATAGGCCCGCCCGTGCTCCTGAGCGACCGCTCGCATCACGTCTTCGCCAGACGCATATCCAAGGCGGATAATGACATCGGACAGATTGGAATTGCTGTCTTTGGCGACTTGCCGGGCCTCGGCAAGCTGGTCTTGGCTGATAATCCGCCGACGAAGCAAGATTTCGGTGAAATCGCCTTTGCGCGCAACCATGAATCGATCCCTGAAGGGTTCTTAAGACCTGACGAGAAAAGCGAAGCTGCCCAGTCGCGTATGCCGTCTGGTCGAGAAAGGCGGCGTGAAAAGCCGCTTGCCGCCCGAAGCCTCTTCTCAACAACAGTAGCACAACGCCGCTCCAACCGAATAAATCGGCTGCGCAGGTTGCCGCGATCGGATCAAATTACCCAATGTTTATTCTGGCTGACGCGCCGGGGCGTTGTCAATCAAAGAGACGCCCAGCGCCCGAATCGGGGGCAGAAAGGAGGCGATTAATCCGTCAACTGCGCCCGCTGGTCCCAGCGGCGGGCTTCCCGGCGAAGTTGATTGCAGAGACGGCGAAGCCGATCCGCCTCCTCGAATTGGCGCAGGTCCTCGCTGTCGGCGGCCCGACGCTCCAGCTCCCGCGCCGCCTGACGGAGCAACACGCTCCCCTCTCCCTGCTCCGTCGAAGGAGCAAAAACGGGTGCGTAGGCTGGCTCCAGCGGGATCGGTTCCGGCGAGACGGTTTCGCTTTCCCGGGCGACGCGTTGCAGGGCGGAGGAGAAATCGTCCTCCGTCGCCGACGGATCATGCAGGGCTGTCCCTTCCAGCATGCTGCCGTGAAAGCGGCGCTCTTCCTGGATGGCCGTGGACAAGGCGGCCGGGAGGTTCAGTCGCTCGGCGCCACTCGTTTCCGGGGCCGCCCGGGCCTGCGCAGGTTCGTCGCTAATCCCGGCTCTGGCCGGCTGATCCGTTACGCGAGCCACGACGGAACCTGGTTGCGTCTCGCTCGGAGGATCGGAGTCTTCGCAGAAGGAGGCGGCCAGGCTGAGTGCGCCGAGCATCGATGCTAGCGCCGTGCGAATGATGGTCGTCCAGT
>JAEZAS010000404.1 GCA_023430365.1 Planctomycetota bacterium | reverse complement strand
GATCGCCTGCTGCGGTTCGCTTGTCCAAGCCGAACCGGTCAGCTTCAAGCGCGACATTGCCCCGGTGCTGCTCAACAACTGCCTGGCTTGCCACGGTCCGAAGAAGGCCGAAGGGGGGTATCGCATCGATACGTTCGAGCGCGTCATGGCCGCGGGCGATTCGACCCAGCCGGGCTACGTCGCCAAGGATCTCGACGGCAGCGAGGCCTTTCGGCGGATCGTCAGCACCGACGAGAGCGAACGGATGCCACTCGACGGCGATCCGCTTCCCGCCGAACAAATCGAGACGATGAAGCGCTGGATCGAGGAAGGCGCCAATTTCGACGGCCCCGATCCCAAGGCGCCGCTCGCCTCCTACATCCCCGCGCCGACTCATCCGCCGGCGCCGGAAACCTATAACGCGACGATGCCGGTCACGGCGCTCGCGTTCAGCCCCGACGGCTCGCAGCTCTATGCCGGCGGCTATCACGAGATCACCATCTGGAACCCCGAAAACGGCGAGCTGATCAAGCGCATTGCCAATGTCGGCCAGCGGACCTATGCGATCGCCTTCCGCCCTGATGGCAAGCAACTTGCCGTCGCTTGCGGAGCTCCGGGCCGCCACGGCGAGGTTCGGCTGTTCAATGCGGAGAGCGGAGAACTCGAAAACGTCCTCGGGATGACGAGCGACGTGGTGTTCGACGTGGCCTACAACCCGGCCGGCGATCGGCTGGCCACGGCGGCGGCCGATTCGACCGTTCGCCTCATCGAAGTCGCCACCGGCGCGGAGCAGCGGACGATCAGCAGCCACAGCGACTGGGTGTTTGCGGTGGCCTGGAGTCCCGACGGCTCGAAACTCGCCACCGGCAGCCGGGACAAGACCGCCAAGGCGTTCGACGCCGCTACGGGGGACCTGCTGGTCACGTACAGCGAGCATAACCAGCCGGTTCGCGGCGTGATGTTCCATCCCGACGGAGCCCAGGTCTATACCTCCGGCAGCGACAACAAGGTCCGCCGCTGGAAAATCGCCGACGGCAAGCGCGCCGGCGAAACGGGCCTCGGAGGCGAAGTTTATAAGCTCGCTCCGGCGGGCGAATTCTTCC
Organism: Planctomycetota bacterium; assembly: GCA_023430365.1. Classification (GTDB taxonomy): domain Bacteria; phylum Planctomycetota; class Planctomycetia; order Pirellulales; family Pirellulaceae; genus JAEZAS01. The sequence goes on along the minus strand of JAEZAS010000404.1, from coordinate 8,804 downwards.
TGACCGCTTCGGCCGAGAAGAAAGTCCGCCAGTTCCAGGCCAAGGAGCAGAAACAAGTTCGCGAATTCCCTGCCGTCAGCGACTGGATTCTCTCGGCCGCCTACCATGCCGGGACCGAGCGGATCGCCGGCGGCACGTTCGACGGCCAGGTGTTCATTTGGAACGCCGAGGACGGCAGCCAGGTGGCTGCGTTTCATGCGGCGCCGGGGTATGCGGCCAAGAAATGACCGTCAAGAAAGGTCCAATGACCAAATCCCAATTACCAAAGCGACGGTGATTCCTTTCAGGCTCTCCGATTGGTCATTGGTGCTTGGTCATTGGGATTTCGCTTTGCTCTCGCTCTCCCCTCATCCTCGGGGCATAATGGTGGACGATTTCCGGCTGTCCTCTGGAATTCGCCCGTGCTCCGTTTCCTTGAGTCCTACCGACGGCGGTTGCTGACGAGCCTCTGTTGCTCGTCCGCGGTGCATGGCGCGCTGGTGGGATTTGTCGCCGTCGAGCTGCTCTATGGGTTTCTTCCCCTGCAGCCGGCCGCGGGAACAGCTGGAATCGAGCTTCAGGCAGAACCGCTTGTCCATCAAAGCTCAGAACCCGCGTTGCATGTTGGCGAGGAGGGGCCTGTCGCCTGGATCGCGGGCGACGCCGCCGATCTATCGCATTTGATCGACGCGGTCGACGATCCACGTTGGCGAGAGGCCCTGCTTGAGGCCCACGATCCGCCGGCAGACGCTCCCAGGTCGGCTGACTTCGTCACCGGCGAGCTCCTCCGCTCGATTGCCGCCGCCGAGTCGCAGAGCGACGACGCCAACCTCGATCGGCTTGAGGAATTGTCCGATCGGCTGGCGGGTGTCTCAACGAAGGAGTCGGTCGACCAGATCGCCGCCTCGCTGAAGGGCTGGCTGGGGACAGGCGAGCGGGCGACGCGCCCCGCTGACGAACCGGTGGCGGGAGAGTTCGACTTCAGCACCGCCCAGCTGCACGATGTCCGCCGTGACGATTCCGGGGGCGCCATTCGCTACACGGCCATCCTGCTCGACGCCGCCGGGCGAACCACCGAATCGGAACTGACCCCCGCCGAGGGAGAAAGCGTCTATCGCGTGATGCAACTCATGAAGGACAACCCGCTGCTCGAGCGCGTCTACCGCGGGGTCGTCCTGTCGCTGCTCGACAAGCTGATGGGGGAAAGCGGAGGGCGGAAAGCGGAAAGCCGAGACTAAGCGATGCGAATGGCCGGCTTGCGCGATCGAACCAAGGCGTTTGCATTGCGGATCGTCCGTCTGTTCGCCTCATTGCCGAAAGACACGCTCGCTCAGACACTTGGCCGACAATTGCTTCGTTCGGGTACGAGCGTCGCCGCGAACTTTCGCAAAGCGTCGCGTGCTCGCTCGACAGCCGAGTTTGTCGTCAAACTGGGCGTCGTGGAACAAGACCTCGATGAAACGCTACTCTGGTTGGAGTTGTTGGCAGAGGGACGCGTCATTCAGCCGAACAAGCTGGTCTTGCTGCAGTCCGAAGCGGACGAGCTTCTGAGCATCGTCATCAGCACCATCAAGCGTTCCAGAACTACCGAGCCCAAATAACACCCCGCTTTCCGCCCTCCGCTTTCCGCTTTATGTCCGAATCGTTTCGCCGTTTCGTGCTCGAACAGCTCTCGCAGGTCGCCTCGCGGGTTCGGGGTCGGCGGATGTTTGGTGGGCTGGGGGTTTATTCGGGCGAGTTGTTCTTTGCCCTGGTGGCCGGCGAGACGCTCTACTTGAAGGTCGACGATGGCAATCGGGCCGACTTCGAGGCGCTCGGCTCCGGGCCGTTCAAGCCGTTTCCCGACAAGCCGATGCAGATGAGCTACTACGACGTGCCGCTCGAGGTGCTCGAAAGCGCGGAGCGGCTGCGGCCCTACGTCGACTCCGCCCTCCTCGCGGCTGCCACCGCGGCGGCGAACAAACCGGCGAAGAAGCGCTCACCCCGACGGAAACGAGCGGAATAACAAGTCCGAGCAGAATCGCAAAACGCAGGACGCAGAGCGTCCGAAGCTTCCGTTCCCACGCAGAGCGTGGGAACGAGTGATCTGCGTGGGAATTTCTCCGCTGTCCGCTTTCCGCCCTCCGCTTTCGTCAGTCCTCGATCTGCAGCTTGATCTCGTCCGAGTTGCCGCGCAGTTCCGGTGCGTACATCGCTTCCGCCTGGGTCGGCAGGGCGCTGAACTTGCCGGGGATCTCGGCCCGCATCCGGTAGGCGACCGAATGCTTGCCGCGGGCCAGCCAGCGGACGAAGAACGTGACGCGGTTGTCGCGCAGCTCCATGTACGCCCGGAGGCCGTCGTTCGAATAGCCCGACCGCACGTCGACCGGCTCAAAGCCGGCCGGCTTGAAGTCCTCGAACATCAGGTACTCGTAGTCGTTCTTGCTCTCAATTTCGAGCTCGATCTCGACGAGATCGCCGCTCTTGAGGGTGGCCAGGTTTTCGAGCAACTCGCGCTCGTACTTCTCCACCTTCTGGTCGAGGGCCTGGCCGCGGTCGCCCGCCACCTTGATCTGCTTGTCGACCGGCTTGAGCTTGTAGTACTTCCGCTGCACCTTCACCTCCAGCCCAGCCTTCGTGATGAAGTCCTCGAGCGTGAAGTTGGTCAGGTAGGCGTTGAAGTAGACCGGCCCCTTGCCACGCCGGCGAAGCTCGATCTCGTGCTTACCGTCCTTCACCTCCTCGCCCGTGAGCACGAACTTGTTGTCGTAGGTGAAGAGGTTGTCCTTGTTGATCTCCACCTCCTTGCGCTTTTCGCCGTCCAGCCACAGTTCGACGACCATGTCGGGCTCCGTCTCGCCGCTGGCCTTCAGGTAATCGGCAAACGCTTCGACGGCGATTGCCGTGTCGCGGGTGCTGTTCCAGTACGTGCCATGCTTGCGGTTGTTGAGCAGGTACTTCACCAGCCGCGGCGCCTTTTCACCCTTGGCGTCGACGCGCGAGAGGAGCTTGAGGTAGTAGGCATTGGCTTCGACCTCGCTGCCGTACCAGAACCACCACCAGTTGTTCTCGGGGAGCTTCAGGTAGGCCGATTCGTTCTCCTCGTCCTCGACGAGGAACTGCTCGATATTGCGGACCAGCATGTCGCGCTTCTCGTGGTCGCCGATCTTGTCGACCGCCACGCCGAACATCGCCTTGGCGTACACCGGCAGCTCGACCCGGTCGCGATACAACCGCTCGCGCATCTCGGCGTTTTCCGCTTCAGCGTCGACGAGCACCATGTAGACGAAGGCGTCGAGCGCGTCGGCGTACTGCTTTTTCGGGACGTCTTCCTTCTTCTCCTCGAAGTTCTTGAGCTTCTGCAATTCCTCAGCCTGGTAGCGCTTCAGCCACTCGACGCCTTTCTCCAGCAGGCCGGGGACGAGGGCGACGTCGTTGGCCTTGGCGATTTGCAGCCCGTGCACGACGATCGCCGTCGTGTGCGGATAGCTCCGTTCCCCTGCGCCGCTGAACCAGCCCCAGCCGCCGTCGCTGATCTGCTGCTCGGCGAGCGTCTTGAGCCCCTCCTTCACCATCCGGTCGAGCTCTTCCTTGTCGAAGACCGGGTTGCGATCGAACCGCTGCCACTGCTTCGCACGGTCGCGATCGTCGCCCAGCTCCTGCGCGTTCAGGTTGGTGCGTTTCTCCTGGATCGCTTCCAGATTGAGGTTCATGCGAATGAGCGTGTTCTGCGTGATCACGCTCGGCAGGAAGCGGTTGAGCGTCTGCTCGGTGCAGCCGTAGGGATAGTCGGCGAGGTAGGGGAGGGCGTCGACCATCGCCATCGCGAGCGACGGCGAATAACGCACTTCCAGCACGCTCTGCTCCACGCGCCGCTCCTCGGGCACGTTGATCGTCACCTTGGCCGAATCCTTGTCGGGGCGCACGGTCCCCGCCCAGGCTTCCTGCTTCAATATGCCGTGCACATAGCTCGGCATTTTCATTTCCATGGCGTCCGATTCTTCATCGGTGAGCGCCTTCATGCGTACGGTCGCTTCCCCTTCGCTGAGGACCGTGCAGCGCCAATCGACGCGGGCTTCCCCCTCGGCGGGCACTTTCACTTTGACCGTCGTTTCGGTCTGCGGCTTGAGGACGTCGCCGGGAACTTCCAGAACGACGGTCACTTCCTTTTCAGCGTCCAGATAGTTGTGGACGTTGGCCGTCAGCACCACTTCGTCCTTCTGCACGAAGAACCGCGGGGCTTGCAGGCGAACGATCAAATCCTTGCGGGTGATCACTTCCGCTTCGCCGCTGCCGACCCGGGCGCCATTGCCCATGCTCCAGGTGCGAATCTTCCAGGTCGTCAGATTCTCGGGCATGTCCAGTTCGAACTCGGCTTCGCCGTTCTTGTTCGTCGTCACCGCGCCCACCCAGAGGGCTGTGTCGGCGAACTTGGTGCGGACGGTCGGCTCGACGAGCGGGGCGCCCCCTTCGGCGGCCTGGTTTTTGTCGGCGGCGAAGTACGCAGTGACGTTTTGCCGGTCGGCTTCACCGAGCGCCATCTCCGCGGGCGCAGCCGCGGCTTCCGGCATCGGGCCGGCAGCCTTCGCCATCGGCGCCGCATCCATCGCGCCCCCGCGGGCCATAGCGCCGCGCATTTGCACGGCGCCCCGGCCGAGGCCGCCCCCTCCGAATCCACCCATGCCGGCCGCCATGCCCTCCACATTGCTCGCGACCGCGTCCAGGTCGTCGACCAGCGTGGCGCCGAAGACGCCGATGAAATCCATGCCCGGCTTGTTCGGCAGCGTGATGTTGCCCGAGTACTGCGACAGGTTATCGGTCTGCTGCGGCTGGTGATGGCGGCGCCATTTCCAGAAGAATTCCTTGATGTCGGGCACATTGCTGCCCCCGGAGATGTACTCGACCGACTTGTCGTACACCGTCAGGACGGTGGAACCCTCGAAGTTCTCTCCCGTGTGATCGGTCAGGTGCACCTTCAGCTTCGCCTTCTCTCCCGGCTTGTAGGTCGGCTCGGAAGGGGTGACGGCGACGTTCAGCACCCGCTTTTCCGGCGGAACGATGATTTCCTTCGTCTCCGAATAAACCTTGCCGCCGGCGATCGTGACTGCCTCGACAAAGAAATTCGGCATGTCGCGCTTCACGACGGCGATCTCTTCGAGCGTACTCTTGCCGTCCAGGCGAACCACCTTCGGCTCCAGGTAGACGCCGTTGGTCGGCCGGACGAAGAACAGCACGGTGCTTCCGACCCGATCGGTGTTCAGCTGCAGCTTCACTGTCTCGCCCGGGTTGTATTCCGCCTTCTCGGGAATCAGCTCGACGTTGTTGAAGCGGAAGTCGGAGCCGTCAAAGCCCTCGCCGATGATCGTGAAGATGTAACCACCTTCGATCGTGTGCTCCTTGCGGTCGGTCAACTTGTACGAGAGGCGATACTGACCCTTGGCCGACGCCTTGAGCTGCGTCGTTGCCCGGCCTTCCTCCCCCGTATTGAGCTTCTCGCGCAGGACGGGCGTTTCGATCGGCTTGTCGTCCTTGTAGGTGATGCGATAAAGCGTCAGCTCCCCTTCGCCTTGGACCGGTTTGTGGTCGAGCGTCTGGGCGCTGAAATTCGCCTGGACCACGTCCCCCACGCGGTAGTAGCCGCGATTGACCCAGGAGAAGACCTTGAACGGCTTACGGGCGACAAGCACGTCACCCTGGCCGGTGATCGTGCGGCGCGATTCGTCGCGCACCTCGACGCTGATCGTGTACTTGTGGTCGGTATCGCCGTACAGTTCCTTGGCAATCGCCGTGTCGATCTCGACTTCCAGCTTGCCGTCCTCGCCGATTTCCTGTTCGACTTCGGCGACGACCTCCGGCGGATTCGGGTTGCCCTGGAACCACCACCACGGCGCCGGCCGGACACAGCCGACCCAGTTCTTCCAGCCGGGATACCAGGGATAGTCGTACGAGAACCACCAGTATCCCGGGCCATAGCACCAATCCCAGGGAGCGACCGGATACCACGACTGCTCGTGACTATTGCGCAGGATCTTGTACTTCACCTTCGCCTTGGTGACCGGAGCTCCGAAGTAGTACTTAGCTTCGATCTTTGCCGTGATCTTCTCGCCGAGCATCACCGGCTCCGTCGGCGCTTCGACGGTCACCTGAAACTCCGGCTTCTTGTACTCCTCCACGCGGAACGTGTTGCCGCCGATAGCCGAATAAGGAGTCTTGCGCTGACGAGGGACTTGAATGTTGTACTGGCCGAGCGTGGCGTCCTTGGGGAGCGTGTACTCGCCCACCAGCCCGCCGAATTCGTCGGTTTCCAGCGTCTCGGAATAAATCTTCTCCCCCTTCGGGTTGTAGATCTCGACCGGGAACGACTGGTTGGCGAACTCCGACTTGTCTTCCCGATCGTACTGAGCCCGGGCGATCCAGAGCTTGAACTGCACCTTCTGATCGGGGCGATAGACCGGGCGATCGGTGATCGTAAAGATCTTTACCTGGATGTACTCGGGGTCGTGGACCTGGCCGTACCAGACTCCCTCGAAGCCCATGTACGCAAACCGGTCCTTCCCGCCGCGCGCGGTGATCAGCCACTGGAAATCGGGCTTCAGATCGCGCGGATCGGGCATCGCGAGCCCATCGGGGCTCGTCATCTCGGCAAAGTTGGTCGTCGTGACCTGGTAGCGATTGCCTCCCAGGTGGCGCTGCTGCCAGCCGAAGAATTCGAGGTTGGCTTCGGCGACCGGTTTGCCCGTGGCGGCGTCGGCGACGAAGTACATCTGCCGCTTATCGAGCCGCTTGTGCACGATCGCCGTGTCGGCCACCCAGAGGATGATCTTGCTCACGTTCCCGTCGACCACGTTGCCGGTAAGCATGTAAGCCCCCGGCTTTTGCAGCGGCGTGCTGACGGTGATTCGCTTGTCCCAGTGGTTGTCGCGCGGATCGAGGTCGAGTTCCCACGAGGCGACCGCTTCGCCCAGGTACTTCTCCTGATCCTGGTGGACGATCTGCCAGCCGATGTTCTGGATGTTGACCTTGTTCCAGTCGATGCGGTTGCCGGGATCGCTCTTCAGATAGGCCTTCACGTCCTCCAGCAGCCGATCGACCTTGATCGCCCGGGCGTCGAACTTCACCTTCTTGGCGTTGCGAAAGCGGAAGTCGACCGTCGCTCCCTGGCCCGCCGGCTGGGAAGAGACGGTCTCGAACATGCCCCAATTGCCGACGATCTGCTCGAGGCGCTCTTTCTTCCAATCGCCCGATCCGGGGCCGTACTCCTTGATGCTGCGGCGCCAGTATTCGGCCGCCCGCGGATACTGCCGGCGGTTGGAGAAGATTTCGGCCAGTTGATTCAGCGAGTTTTCGCCATAGCCGGTTTTCGGGTCGTCGGCGATCTGCTGAAAGATCTTGATGTAGTTGAACTCAGCGGGCAGTTCGAAACGCTTGATGCCGCTGGCCAGCTTGGCGATCGTCTCGTTTTCCTTGAGCGTGTGGAGCGCGTAGGTCCCGCTCTCGTCCTCGTCGGTGTCGTCGCCCTCCGGACCAACGATGCCCCGGCGGCCCCAGGCGCCGTAGTTCAGCGTCTGCACGCCGAACTGCTGGTGCAGGAAGTTGGCGAACTGCATCCGCACCGCGTTCTTCATCTCGGGGGAGTTTTCGATCGCCTGCTCGTGGCACCAGCGCCAGCGCTCGCCGTCGGTCTGGGCGTCCTCCCAGCTCTTGGGGGCGCTGTGGAACACGGGCTTGCCTTCGGCGTCGACCGGCGCGCCGGCATAGTCGCGGTAGTAGAAGTAGCCCTCTTCGTAGTCGGGCAGCTCGTCGAGGTTGGTCAGGTACTGGAGCCGCCAGGCTTCGTAGATGCCGCGGTGATTGAGCAAGATCTCGCTGAAGTTGAGAAAGAAATGGGCGACGTCGCGCTTCTGGTCGTCCTGTTGCGCCAGCGGCACGGCCTGGGCCATGAGCTGCATGGCGCGCACGCGATCGCGCTCAACGGAGTTGACCACCTTGCCGCCGCCCCGATGGGGGCCGCGCTCAAACTCTCCGGAAATCAGAAAGCCTTGGTGCTGGGCGTTGATGAAGGCCTGGGCCGCCCCCTGGAGGAGCCGCCAGTTGTCGCTGTGCGTCTTGACCGTCGCTTCGATCAGCTCGTCCAGCTCCTTGAGCCGGCCGAGCCGGTTCAGGCACTGGATCGCCAGGTTCAGATCGTTCACCACCGCGCGTTTGTCGGTTTGCTTGTCGAGACAGAGCTGGCGAAAGCCGTCGTACGCCTCGCGAAAGTTGCCTTCGTTGAGCAGTTGCTGCGAGCGTGCGCGGGCGTCGCCCGGCGGAGGCGCTGCGGACCATGCGGCTGCCATGCCCATCCCCACAAGAACGAGAAGCGAGAGCGAAACTTGAACGAGGAGCGAACGTTTCATTTCCATGACCTCAACCGCGCGGTGCGGAGGCATCAACCATGAGCGATCGGAATGTGGGACATCCACCTGACGAGGAGCGATCCAAGTCCTTTTGGTACGCAGGTTAGACGATGCTGGCCCACAGGTCGTTTCGTCAGTATCGCGCGCCGGAAGGTTTTTTCCAGCCGTGCCCGGCCGACTCGGAGGGCGTCGGCCGGGCGATGACCAATCGATTCCGCGCCTGGAAACGAAACGACGGCGGAGGTTGCATCGTCTTAGTCACTGGGCGAGGCGGCGCCGCGAGACGCGTAATTATAAACTATTGACAAATTTACACATTGCGATTAAGATTCGGCGTTTGCGCGGCTAGGTCCCATAGGCCAGACAGGCGACGCCGTCCCGCAAACGCTAGGACGGCGGTGGGTGTTCAAAATTTCGGGGGGTTTTTCACCGAGTTGGGGTCCCCTGGGG
>JAEZAS010000381.1 GCA_023430365.1 Planctomycetota bacterium | reverse complement strand
GAGTTACGCTGAGGGTCGGCACGTCGCAGAACGTGGGAACGAGGCGCGTGGGAGGGTGTGCGCCTGCGGTCATGTCGGCTTGCTCAGCCTCGCGCAGCGAACTAGATTCAATCGCAGGTCGGCGCTGCGTGTTTTTTCCGAGCGCCGGCAGTTTTTTCGACTCCTCAGCACCAGTCCTTTGCGCAGATTCTAGCGACCAACATGAAGCTTATTATTGCCATCATCCAGCCGAGCAAGCTGGAGGATGTGAAACAGGCCCTGACCGAAGTCGAAGTCTTTCGTCTGACGGTGATGGACTGCCAGGGCTTCGGCCGGCAGAAAGGGCAAACGGAGTTGTACCGCGGTCATGAGTACAAGGTGAACCTGCTGCGGAAGGTGCAATTGCAGATTGCGGTGAACGACGACTTCGTCGAGCCGACGATCGACGCCATCATCAAAGGTGGCCGCACCGGCGAGAAAGGACAGATCGGCGACGGCAAGATTTTCGTCCTGCCGATGGATGACTGCGTGCGGATCAGGACCGGCGAGCGCGGCAGCGAGGCGATCTAAAGAACAGCTGTCAGTTTTCAGCAGTCAGTTCTTGGGCGTCAACAGCGCCCGCCGTTGGGACGGGCGCCGATTGACGACGGGAATACTGATTACTGAAAACTGTTAGCTAAAAGCTTACTTCTATTTCTTCGTCCAGAAATCGACCACGAGCACTTTGTCGAGCACTGGACCGACGATCTTTTTGAAATCCTCGTGGGCGGCATGGGGAAGGTAGGCATCGCGCCCCTTTTCGTCGGCGAAGGTGACGATGAAGCAGTGGGTGAAGCCCTGATCGAGCATTTCCACGCCCACATCGGTTCCCCACTCAAACTCCTTGATCGCGTCGATCTTGCCCGGCAGCGCCGAGAAGGCGTCGGTCACCTGCTTCACCTGCTCTTTGCTGGCGTCGTCTTTGAACTTGAAGAGCACGACGTGGCGTAGCACGCTTTTTCCCTCCGTTTTGCGGCCCGAGTCGGCCTGAGCGTTCGATTTGCCTTCGGCCTGGCCGCCGCCGAGAAGCGCCGTGAACATCTGCTCGGCGACAAAGCGATTGCCGGCCTCGTTCAGGTGAACGCGATCGGTCGTCAGGATGCCGGCCTCTTTGTTGTCCTGGTTCTTTTCCTTCAGGTAGGTGAGGAATTGCTTGCGGAGATCGAGGAGCCGCGTCTTGGTTTCGCTCGCCACCTTACGGCTGATTTCGCTGTACTCGTCGAGCATCGCGTCGAGCTTGTTGTTGCCGTCGGTCTTTTCGCCGATGACGCTCGGAGTGCAAAGCACGACCCGGCCGCCGGCCTTGTTGATTTGCTCGATCAGGCGGTTCAGGCCGGCTTCGAAATTCTCCTTCGAAGTGCCCTGGCCGCGCTCCGAGTGCCACACGTCGTTGATGCCGATGTAGATCACAACGACCGAGGGCTTCTTGCTGAGCACGTCGCGCTCGAGCCGCTTTTCGAGGTCGGGCACCTTGTTGCCGCTGATGCCGGCGCCGATGACTTCGACCTTCAGGTCGGGCTTGCGCTCGGCGAGCAGGTTGCGAAAGACGCTGATGTAGCCCTTGGGAGCAGCGCCACCCTGGGTGATCGAATCGCCCAGGAACACCAGACGATCACCACTCTTGAGCACCGTATCCTCGGCCTGGCTGGTGGCAGGTGAAATAGCAAAGCCAGCCGCGAGCAGCGTGCTCGCCAGGCAGGCGGCAAAACTACGAGACAACGAAAGCATGGAAGGTTCCTCTTCGAAGGTGGGTCATAAACGATGCGTGGAACTGGCCAGCAGGACGCCGGCAGCGGTTCGCAGAATATCGGGGTGGAAGAGCGATTTCCAGTCCTGGGAGTTCGCCGGGCCGACCGACCGAGGCACGGCCAGCCAGCCGATTGCTACTGCCGGAAAACCAACCCTTGGCAACATATTGAAAAGTTACTACAATAAAGCTTCGTGACCCCTCGTCGGCCGCACGACTGGCGTGGGGCGTTCGTTGCTGCGCGGTCTGCGCCGGACTCGTCTCTGATGGGGAAGCCGAAGCCGGTCGGCAGGTCGCGCAAGGCGGTGTTGTTTAAGTGTTGTATTGGGACGCGACTCGTCGCTGCCCGGAGGTGGTACTTACGTCGAAAAGAAGAGAAACGATGAACCTGGGAAAGGTGTTGTGGAGTTTCCCCGACCGAAATCGGCAAGTCGTTGGAGACAAATGGGTTGCCCTTGAAACTGCAGCTGACCGATGTGTTGTAAAACAGCCGCTGTGCCGGCTGGTCGGGCGACGGTCTAGAGCCTGAACCGATGCTGGCGGGCGCTGTCTTGTAGGGGTTGTAAAACAGGTTGTCCAAACGTCGTTTCAGCAGCCTGGAAAGGCGAAGCTATGTACGTCCCAAGTTGCTTTGCGGTGACCGACGTCAGCCGACTGCACGGCTGGATCGAGGAGTTCAGCTTCGCCACGCTCGTTTCTGGCGGCGCTGGGCTAGAGGCGAGTCATTTGCCGTTATTGCTCGAGCGGGACAGCGGCCCGCGGGGAATGCTCCTGGGGCATTTTGCCCGAGCGAGCGACCACTGGCGGCAAGCGGCGGGGCAGCCGGTGCTGGCGATCTTCCATGGGCCGCACGCCTACATTTCGCCTCGCTGGTACGACAATCCGAGCCTGGTGCCGACCTGGAACTACGTCGCCGTACACGCCTACGGTCTCCTGGAGTTGATCGAGGACGTCGATGAAACCCTGGCGCTGCTCCGCCGGATGACGTCGCACTACGAGGCCGCATTCGAACCGCCGTGGCAGCTCGGGGCGGATGAATTGTCGCTGCGCAAGCTCGCCGAGCAGGTAGTGGCCTTTTGCATCCCAATTGATCGGCTGGAAGGAAAGGCCAAACTAAGCCAGAACCATCCGCCAGCGAGGCGGCAGCGGGTGATATCCGGGCTTCGCGAGCAGGGGAGCGCGGCTGGCATCCAGATTGCCGGGTTGATGGAGCTTGCAACGGAGTCGGAGTCTTCCAAGCACAGGCAGGGGTAGGGTGATTCATGACGATTCGCAACTTGCACCGGATTTTTGAGCCTCGCAGCGTGGCGGTGGTCGGCGCGAGCGACCAGCCGGGGAAGGTGGGTTACACGCTGCTGCACAATCTGACAACGCTCGGATATGCGGGCGAAGTGTTCCCGGTGAACGCCACCCGGCCAACCGTTCAAGGTCGTCAGGCTTGGAAATCGCTCGACGCGTTGCCCCATCCGCCCGACCTGGCGGTGATTTGCACGCCGGCCGCGACGGTGCCGGGAGTGATCCAGCAATGCGGCGAGCTCGGGATCGACGGCGTGATGATCATCTCCGCCGGCTTTCGCGAGGTAGGCCCCGAAGGACTGTTGCTCGAAGAACAAATTCGCGAGACGCAGCGCCGGTTTCCGGGAATGCGAATCGTGGGTCCCAACTGCCTGGGTGTGATCACACCGCACCTGAAGCTCAGCGCGAGCTTTGCCACCGGGATGCCTGAACCGGGGCGGGTGGCGTTTCTGTCACAATCGGGCGCCCTGTGCACGGCCGTGCTCGACTGGGCCATCGGCGAAGGAATTGGTTTTTCGACGTTTGTCTCGCTCGGCAACATGCTCGATGTGGGGCTCGACGACCTGCTCGACTACCTGGCGGTCGATCCGCGGACGGAGTCGGTCATCTTGTACGTGGAGTCAATCACGAAGGCTCGCGATTTCATGTCGGCGGCGAGAGCGTTCGCTGCACACAAACCGATCGTCGCTTACAAAGCGGGGCGATTCGCCGATTCGGCCAAGGCGGCCTCGTCGCATACCGGGGCGCTCGCGGGGGTCGATGCAGTTTATGAAGCGGCGTTTCAGCGCGCGGGCATTGTGCGAGTGTTCGACGTGGACGAGATGTTCGACTGCGCCGAGTTGCTCGCTCGTTGCCAACCGCCGAAGGGACCTCGGCTGGCGATTATCACGAATGCGGGCGGCCCGGGCGTGATGGCCTGCGACGCGCTCATCGCGCGAGGCGGAGTGCTCGCGGAGCTTGCGCCAGAAACCTTGGCGGAACTGAACAAAGTGCTGCCGTCGGCCTGGTCGCACAACAACCCTGTGGATGTGCTCGGCGACGCTCCGGCGGAGCGGTACGCCCAGGCGCTCCAAATTGTGCTCCACGACGAAAACGTCGACAGCGTGCTGATCATCCTCACCCCCCAGGCGATGACCCAGCCGACCGAGACGGCGGTCGCCGTGGTTCAGGCCTCACAAGGGGCTCATAAGCCAGTGCTCACCGCCTGGATGGGTCGAGAACAAGTCCGCGAAGGCGTGCGGCTGCTCAATGAAGGGAACATTCCGACCTTTCGTACTCCCGAGGATGCCGTGCGGGCCTACTCGAACCTCGTCGCCTACGCCAAGCGCAAGCAGGTGCTCTACGAGACACCGCGCGACGTGCCGCTGACGTTCACGCTCGACCGGCAGAACCTGATCGAACGCGCCCGCGAAGTTCTCCGCAGCGAAGGAGAGTTGCTGAGCGAGAACACGTCGAAGTTGTTGCTGGAGCTGTACGGCATTCCGGTCAGCCGACCGATCGAGGCTCTCTCGGCGACGCAGGCGGTCGCCCTGGCCAGGCAGATCGGCTATCCGGTCGTTTTGAAGGTGCTCTCGCCGCAGATCACGCACAAGACCGATGTGCAGGGCGTGCGACTGAACCTGAAGGACGACGCGGAAGTTCAGGAGGCGTTCGAACAGATCGTGAGCACGGCCCGCACGCTTCGGCCCGACGCCGATGTGCAGGGCGTGACGGTGCAGAAGATGGTCACCGCCGTCAACAGCGTGGAACTCATCCTCGGCGCGAAGCGCGATCCAATTTTCGGACCGGTAATTATGGTTGGCGCCGGCGGCGTGACGGCGGAGGTTTTCAAGGATACGGCGATCGAGCTACCGCCGCTCAATGAACGATTGGCGTGGCGGATGCTCGAATCGCTGCGATCGTGGAAACTGCTGCGCGGCTATCGCGGCAGGCCGGTCGTGAATGTCGATCGGTTGATTGAGACGCTCATGCGGTTCTCCTACCTGATCGCGGATCTGCCCGCGATTCAGGAAGTGGATATCAACCCGCTGCTAGTGTCAGCCACGGATACCATTGCGCTCGACGCCCGCGTGTTCGTTCGCCCCGACGAGATCCAGCAGGGTCCTAAGCGGGCCTGGCACCTGGCGATTTGCCCCTATCCGGAAGAGTTCACCAGCAGGGTGCAACTCGACGACGGTACGCCGGTGATGCTCCGCCCGCTGAAGCCCGAGGACGAGCCCGCGTGGATCGATCTGCTCAATCGCTCGTCGGCCGAGACGCTTTGGCGGCGGTTCCGCTACCTGTTCAAGGAAGCGACGCACGACATGGCCTCCCGCTATTGCTTCCTCGACTACGATCGCGAGATTGCGCTGGCGGCTGAGGCTCAGGTGGATGGTCGGCCGTTGCTGATTGGTGTGGGTCGATTGGTCGCGAACATCGACCATACCGATGCGGAGTATGCCGTCATGGTTGCCGACAAGTGGCAAGGTCGTGGGCTGGGGGACCGCCTGACGGCAGGCTGCCTGGACATCGCTCGCCGCTGGGGCGTGTCGCGGGTTTTTGGCGAAACAGCTCCCGACAATACGCGCATGCTCAAGTTGTTTCGGTCGTTCCAATTTGAGCTGCAGTATCGCAACGGCGACGACGTGGTGCTGGCCCGGCTGGAGTTGGAATCGCAGGGCACTGGAGCGAAATAACCGGAGTCAGCCTTGCCGATTGCCGCAAGTTTGGTTGAAACTTGAGGGATTAAGAAGATCGATAAACGCGACCGGCGCCGGGCCGATTATGCTGTAAGGGAAGTAGATCGCAATTGAGGGCTCCAGGCGTGCGGTGGTCGCTGCAACGACAGATTTTTGTGCCGTTTTCGCTGCTGCTCGTGGGAGCCGTAGCGATCACGTCGCTTGCGTCGGCCTGGGATGCAGCCCGCCGCAGCAACGTCGACAACGCCCAGCAGCTCAAGAACCTGGTCCAAACCCTCCGCGGCGCGAGTATCCCTTACACCGAAGGTGTTCTGCGACAAGTGAAGGGGCTCTCGGGGGCGGAGTTCGCGCTGATGAATGCGGACGGAACCGTTGCCGCTACGAGCTTTCTGTTTCCCCCATCATCGCTACCGCATTTCACGGAGATGCCGGCGGTGGATTCGGTGGAGCGGATCACGGATCTGCCGATGGTCGAAGAGCAGGACCGTCGCTTTTTTGCGGCGGCGGTGCCTGTATCCGCCGCGCCTGGGCAGGAGCGTCTGCTGGTCTTCTATCCCGAGGAACGCTGGCTGCAATCGCGCTGGCAAGCGGTCTGGCCGCCGCTGCTGATTGGAGCGCTTTCGAGCTTGCTCGCGCTCGTGCTCTCGGGTTTTCTCGCCCATCGCTTCGCCGCCCGGATCGGACGCATCCGCACGCAGCTCAGTCGACTGGCTTCGCAGGAGTACGAGCAGGTTGAGATAGCGCCTCCATATGACGAATTGTACGAGTTGCAGTCGTCGGCCAATCAGTTGGCCGCCCGGCTGCAGGCTCTGCAGGACGAGATCGTACACACCGAGCGGATTCGCCTGCTCGCCCAGCTTGCGGGAGGACTTGCGCATCAGCTTCGCAATGCGGTGACGGGGGCTCGGATGGGGGTCGAGATTCACCAGCGGCGATGTTCGTTGGCGGGCGATCAAAGCCTCGACATCGCTCTTCGTCAGCTCAGCCTGACTGAGGAACAGATCAAGGGGATGCTGGCCCTGGGGGCCCGGCGACCGCAGGAATTGCGCGGAGGCGACTTGCGACAGATTGTGGACAGCATCGGCTCGCTCGTCGAACCGATGTGCCTGCATGTGCAAGTGAAGTACTCGGCCCAGGCGGACCTCGACGACGAGGCGGCCCAGGTACACGACGCCGATTCACTGCGGGCCGCGCTGCTGAATCTGGTGCTCAACGGAGTCGAAGCGGCAGGGCCGGGCGGCGAGGTTTCGCTGCAGGCCATGCGAGAGGGCAGGGAAGTAGTCGTGGCCATTGCCGATACGGGCCCCGGTCCACCGCCCGATACCGCTCAGGCGTTGTTCGAGCCCTTCGTTACGTCGAAGCCGGAAGGAGTGGGCCTCGGCCTTACCCTGGCGCAGCATACGGCCCGAAATTATGATGGGCGTTTGCAATGGCGGCGTGATCAGGGCCGAACGGTTTTTGAAATGCGTTGGCCGATTCCTTCCGCAACCGCCCCTGCCAAACAAGCCACTGCGACGCGAGCCGCTGTTCTGACGGCCGCCTTGCGCGACGAGGAAATCCCCCGGACATGAGCCACGTTCTGGTCGTTGATGACGAACCCACGATCTGCTGGGGCTTTCGTGAACTGCTCAGCGGAGAAGGGCACCAGGTCAGCATTGCCGGCACCGCCCGGCAGGCGCTCGACGAACTGAAGAAGAAAGTTCCGGATGCGGTGATCCTCGACGTCCGCCTGCCCGACATCGACGGCCTTACGGCGCTCGAGCAGATCCGTGAGCGTGTGGGGAGCGAGGTGCCCGTGATCGTGATCACGGCGTTCGGCAATCTCGACACGGCGGTGCGAGCGATTCAAGCCGGAGCGTTCGATTACCTGGCCAAGCCGTTTCATTTGGACCAGGCACTGGAGGTGGTGCGTCGCGCTCTGGCGAGCAAGCAAATCGATAAGCCGGGGACGCAACCGCAGGCGGAATCGCTTGGGGCACGTTTGCTAGGCAAGTCCCCTGCGATGCAGGCGGTGTTCAAACGGATTGCATTGGTGGCCGCCACGGATGCGCCCGTCTTGATCACGGGAGAAAGTGGCACGGGTAAGGAAGAGGTTGCCCAGGCCATTCACCAACATTCGACACGGGCCGCAAATCCTTTCATACCGGTCACCTTGGGCGCACTGAGCGGCAACGTGATCGAAAGCGAGTTGTTCGGCCATGTCCGAGGAGCGTTTACGGGGGCTGATACCGCGCGGGTGGGTCTGCTCGAGCAGGCCCACGGCGGAACGGTGTTTCTCGACGAAATCGGCGATGTTCCACTGCTGATGCAGGTGAAGCTATTGCGGGCGATTGAGCGGCACGAGGTGACACCCGTCGGCGATCCTCGACCGCGAGCTGCCGACTTTCGTGTCGTCGCAGCCACCCATCGGCCCCTTTCAGAGATGGTGGCGGCCGGCGAATTTCGGGAAGACCTGCTTTATCGGCTGAGCGTGTTTCACATTCACCTGCCACCGCTACGCTCGCGGCAGGACGACATTCCGCTGCTGGCCAATCACTTCCTGCAGCGTTTCGCTGGAGAAGCGCGACCCGTATTCACCGAAGAAGCACTTGCCGAACTGATGAAGCGCGAGTGGCGCGGCAATGTGCGCGAGCTCCGCAACGCCGTCGAGCATGCGGCGATCGTGGCTCGCGGCGGAGGCATTCACCCGGAACACCTGCCGCCTCCCGTAACCACCAGCGCCCCAGCCAGCGCAACGCTCGAAGAGCGGATCGCGAGCGAAGTTCGCACGTGGGTTCAGCAGCAACTCAGTGCCGCCGATCCTGACGCGGAGATGTTGGACTTGTACGACAAGATGCTCGCGTTGGTCGAACCGCCGCTGTTGGAAACCACGCTTGCCCATACCGGCGGCAATCGGGCCACTGCGGCGAAGCTGCTAGGCATTCACCGCACTACCTTGCGGCAGAAGCTCCGCGAAGGGAACAACGACTAAGAGGCCATTGAAGCGGCGGGGCGTTCTAATTGGCCGCCGAATTGGCTTTGCTCTTTTCGGCGGCGGCCTCTGGCTTCCACCACGCGTCGAGATCCTTAGTCAGCTTCGCAACCACCTCGGGCTGGCTCGCGGCGAGATTCTCCCGCTCAAAAGGGTCCTTCGCCAGATCGTAGAGTTCGACGACGGCATCCGGTTCATTGGCTGAATTGGGGACGATCAACTTGGTGCTGCCGTCGATCGTCCACCGCCAGCGGAGACTGGTCGCCGGAACATCGATGTCGACCGCATTGTGGGTGAAGCATTCACCGAAAATCTGCTTTCGACCAGCCATCGCTCGCTCGTCGAGCAGATTGACGCCGGGCATTTCCTTGGTCGACTGCACTCCAGCCGCCTTCAGCAACGTCGGCGCCAGGTCAATCGACATCGCCAGCGCCTCCGACTTACCAGGTTCAATCTTGCCTGGCCAGCGGAGCATGATCGGCGTTCGCAGGCCGCCGTCGTACTGCGACTGCTTGGAACGAGGAGCGTACTTCGCAGCGTCTGGGTCCTGAATCCAGCCATTGTCCGTGACGTAGACCACAAGCGTGTTCTCGGATAGACCTCGCTCGTTCAAATGGTCGAGCAACTGTCCGCAGGTTTCGTCGAACCACTCGATCATCGCCCAGTATTTTGCCACATGCAGAGAAGGCGTCTTGTCGCGGTACTTCGCCAGAATCCGCTCCGGCGGATTGTGCGGAGTGTGGGGCAACATGGGCGCGTACCACACGAAGAACGGCTTTTGCTGCTGTTGGGCTTCGGCAATGAAGTCGTAGATCGGGTGCATGTTCTTGCGACCGATTTCGAGTCCGGTGTCGCCGTGTCGTCCGCCCTTGCCAGCGTCGCCGTGGCTCATGCCGTGCGTGAACCCACCGCGGCTGAAATGCCCCTGCCACCACTTGCCGGTTTGCAGGCTCAGGTAACCTCGGTCGGAGAGCAGGCGAGGCAGGGTGGGAACGTCTTCGATGAAACCAATCATCCGCTGCCGCTGGGCCTGGTAACTGGCATCCTGGCGGGCCTTGCCCCCGGCCTTTCCGGAAGGCAAAGGTGGATCGTTGCTAGTGATCTTGTGCTGGTGCGGGTATTGCCCCGTGATCATGGACACAAGGCTCGGGCAGCAAAGGCTCGACGGCACATAGCCGCGGGTGAACGTCAGACTTTCGGAGGCCAGCTTGTCGAGCCGGGGTGTCCGCACCTGCTCGTGTCCCATGAAGGAGTAGTCGGTCCAGGCGTGGTCGTCGGAGACGATCATCACAATGTTGGGCGGACGGTCAGCCGCAGCCGCGCTCCCTGCCAGCCACACGACCACAAGGCTTGTTACGAGAAATCGGGTCGCTATCGATCGAAATTGCAAACGTGCATGCATGTTCATCGTTAGTTCCTAGCCAGACGGGTCGCTAGCTCAATGGCAGTAGCATAAGCCGATGCGGATTCCAGTCAAACTCTAGTGGCGAGGCAAGTTTGCAATCGCTCCTCAGACCTGCCATGTCATCTATATGCGCGCCGACCATCAAAGGGAGAGTGAATCGTCAGCCGAGGCACAATGTTTGCGACCTGAGCCGTTCAATGACCATGAATCGGCGACGCCGATTCCTAAGCCGAATCACACTCTCAAGGAGACTGCCATGAGAAGCTCGATGGCAACTATGATGCAACCCCGTCACGAACACGATCACTCGGAGGGAATGATTGCCCGCACGATCGAACAGCAGACTGCCCGTCTGCCGTCCGACACGTTCCTTTGGGCCGCCGTCGGCTCGATCGGTCTGTCGCTGGCCCTGCAAACCATGGGACGCAAAGACATGTCGGTGTTCGTCGGCCAGTGGGCCCCGACGTTCCTGATTCTCGGCTTGTACAACAAGCTGGTGAAGGTCGAAGGATCTGACTGAGACCGCAATCCGCTTGAATTGAACAGTTAAAAACAAGCGGCGTGCCGTGGCCTCCTTAAGGGAGGTGCGTCACGCCGATCTTGTTTTTCTTGACAGGTCGCGGACCGTTCGAATTGCCCCAGCGGAGTCTAATCCTTCATTTCCAGCATCGGTGGAGTAGGTCCGTCGCTCGCTGCTCGTCTCAGAGAGCGCGTGTAGAGAAAGACAAAAAGCGAGCCCAGCCCAAGGCTGCCGATCAGGAACACGTTGCCCGCGACACGTTCGCTCAGTTCCGTGCCCGACAGCCAACTCGTGATCCGTAAAAGGCCAACCA
>JAEZAS010000379.1 GCA_023430365.1 Planctomycetota bacterium | reverse complement strand
CCAATTGCTCCTGCGGCGGCGTAACACAGCCCCCGCGATTCTCGCCGCTCCAAGACTGGCTGAATTCTGGCGAATTCAGCTACGGGGATGACGAGCGCGTCTTCCTGGGGCGCCCCATAGCCGACTGGAGAGCTAGCGATGCGTTGGGAGTATTACACCTTCAAAATCCACCCCGGCGGTTTCTGGGGAGGCAAGGTCGACGGCGATCAGCTCAGCCGGGCTTTGAATTCGCTCGGCAATGAAGGTTGGGAGCTGTGTGGCACGTTTGAAACCAACACGGGGCAAGGTGCGTCGGCCGAGGTGCTGCTGATTTTCAAGCGCGCTGCGCAAGAAAATTTTGAGCCCAATATTACCTAAGAGATTTTCAGACACATTTTCTCGCCTGGCTCGTCTAAGCATTGGATGCTTTCGTCGAATACCTGTTCGGCGTCGATTGACTGTTCCATGATCTGGACAGGCAGCGAGGTGAACCATGGTTGGACGCTCGGCAGCGTGGCTGTTGCGGTCCCTGGGCATTGTGTCCCTGGTCCTCGGCGTGGGGCTGGTGGTGGTGAACCCCAGCCGGCCCTCACAGCGACCTCACTTCGACGTCGAGACGACGGAAGTCCTCCGACGTCTGCTAACGGGGGCGAAAGATCCGACGCCCACCGATATGAAGTTCGTCGAAGGTACCATCCCGGTGCTACCGCCGGTGATCTTCGAAGATTAGCTCCCGCCGTCTGCGCCAGGCGTCCTTCTTCTTGCGCGGCCCGGTCCGGCGAAAGCCGCAATGCTGGCACAACGAATGCAGCGAGTTGCTGGATTCGCCTGGCAAGCTGCTTTCGCGTTGGAGGCCGCCCAGGGCGAAGTGCAGCCAAGCAGGAGTGACAACCATGTCGACCGTACGAACTCGAGACGTGGCCGTGGGCGTGTTTTCGGACCGCACCCAGGCTCAGCAGGCGGTGGCGGAGCTGAAACGGAACGGCTTCACCGAAAACGAAATCGGCGTGACCAGCCGGCACGAAGAAGGCACGGTGGCTGGCGATTCCGAATCGGGCACAGGCACCAAGGCCGACGAAGGCGCGCTTGCTGGTTTGGCGACCGGTGCTGGCGTTGGCGCTCTGTGGGGCTTGGGCATTCTGGCGGGGGTGATCCCCGGCATCGGCCCCGCGATTGCCGGCGGCACGCTGGGCGTGTTGCTGTCGAGCGCCGCCGCAGGCGCAGCCACGGCGGGTCTGGCCGGCGCGCTGATCGGCCTGGGCATTCCCGAAGAAGACGCCAGCTTCTATCAGGATGAATTCAAAGCGGGACGCTCGATCGTCACCGTGAAGGGCGCCCGCCACGCGGAAGCCAGCGCCATCCTGAACCGCTTCGGCGGCTACGACGCCCAAGCCCCCCGCGGCACGCCGATGAATCCGCGGTAACGAGTTATCAGTTGTCAGTTTTCAGTAGGCGGGTGCAATGCCCGTCCGCTGATTACTGACAACTGATCACTGAAAACTGACAACTCAAAATTAGTTTCTCGCCGCCACGATTGCTGCGCTGGGTTCGTCGCTGGTGATGGCGCGGAAGTCGCCTCGGAGGGCTTTCAGGGCGTAGCGTTCGTGGTCGATCTCGCTGGCCGTGCGGATGCCCATTCGGCGGAACCACATCATCGGCGGGCACCATCCCTGCACGGCGTGTTGCAGCAGGAACAACCCGACTGCGGCCGGCAGGAACATGAAACGCCGGTCGACCGTCAGGCCGAGCACCGAGCCGAGCAGCGTGACGCTGGCGGCGTTGGCTTCGAGCGTGCGCTCGATGTCCCACTCCTCGTCGAGTTCGGCGAGTCGCTGGTTGATCGCGCCTCGCCCTTGGCGGGCAATCTCGCGGATGCGTTGGTCGGTCTCGGCTTTGATTTGTTGGTTGACGTGGTCGGCTGTGTGATTTTGGACGCGTTTCGTCGTTGCTGGAAACATGATTGGTTCCTCCTGGCCTGGATCAAGGCAATCACTGTGCCAGGGAGCGGCGGACTCGGCTGGCCGGCCGTGAATGCGTTTCTGGGCTCGTTTTTCCCCGCCTCCAGGTGTCTTGCCGCCCGTCTGGACGCTCCAAACGCACCGGGCTGGCCGCAAGATGCGGGTCATGCGTGCCTTTCTCCCCCCTTCCGGCCGCCAAACGGGGGGCGAGGAGAGCGACTTTGCCTTTGAGTCGTCTATACTTAGGAAAGCTCTCGGCTGACGCCTTGGCGGTGGCCGCGGGGTTGGGGCGACTCTTCTTCTCGGGGTGGTGAATCATGGCGACCGGCGCGGCCCACGGCAGTGCTCCCTCGGCGTCCGGACGGGACGTCCTCCAGGCCCGGCGGGACTACGAGCGGACGATCGACCGCCATCTCAGCCGAACCCGGCGGCAGGTGAAGCTGATCGAACTTGGCGCCAGCAGCGTGCTGCTGCTCGTCGGGGTGCTGGGCTTCTTCCTGGTCGCCTCGCTGATCGACCATTGGGTCGTCGGTCTGGGCTATACCGGGCGGGCAGTGCTGCTCGTCGGCCTGCTGGTTGGCGTCGCCCTGTATTTCTGGCGCTACATCCTGCCGCTGCTCGTGCGGAGCATCAATCCGGAATATGCCGCTCACGCCATCGAGGAGAGCACGCCTAGCCTGAAGAACAGCCTGCTGAACTTCCTGCTGCTGCGTCGCTCGCCGACCGGTGTGAAGGAAGTCGTGCTCGAAGCGCTGGAAAAGCGCGCAGCGACCGACATCTCCGCCGTTCCGGTCGACGCGGCCGTCGATCGTTCGAAGCTCATTCGCATGGGCTACCTGCTCGTCGGCGCCACGGCGCTGCTGGGGCTCTACAAGATCGCGTCGCCGAAGGACCCGTTCCAGACCGCCGCCCGTGTGCTCGCTCCCTGGGCCGACATTGCCCGGCCGTCGCGCGTGCAGATCGGCGACGTTCAGCCGGGCTCGGCGCAGATGTACATCGGCGAGACGGCGAAGGTCTCGGCGCTGGTCACCGGCGTTCGCGAAGGCGACCCGGTCAACCTGATCTACAGCACCGCCGACGGAACCGTCGCTGAGCAGATTGTCCCCATGACGGCCGCGGCTGGCGGACGATTCGAAGGTTCCTTGCCGCCCGATGGCGTGGCGGGACGCATGTCGTCGACCGGCGGGCTGCAACAACACACGACCTATCGCATCGAGGCTGGCGACGCCATCTCGCCCGACTTTCATCTGAACGTGATCGCCTCGCCGCGAATCGTCGTCGAGAAGGTCGACTACCTGTTTCCCGCTTACACCCGCAAAGGGCAGCAATCGACCGATCGCGGCGACTTGAAAGGGCTCGAAGGAACGAAGGTCACCATCACCACCCGCGCCAACCAGCCGATCAAGACGGCCTGGATCGAGTTCGATCCCCAGCCCGACGGCGGACCCGCCGAGACGATGCCGCTGCGCGTCGAAGGAGATCGGGCGACCGGTGTGCTCGTGTTGCAGACCCGTCCCGATCGTCGCACCGCCTGGCGGAGCGCCTATCAGGTCCGGTTCATCAACGAACTGCAGCAGCAAAGCCACCAGCCGATTCTGCACGGCATTGAGGTGCTCCGCGACCTGCCGCCGGAAGTCGAAATCATCGCCCCGCAAACGCGCGAAGTCGAAGTGCCGGCCAATGGCGGCCTGCCGATCGAAGTTCGCGCCGTCGATCCTGATTTCGGCCTCAGCTCGCTGAAGCTCGTCGGCAATGTCCGCCGCGACGCGATGCTGCGCGACATAAAACTGCCAGCGCTCATCGAGCCCGCCGAGGGTCAGCCGCCGCAGGCGTTGAAGCGCTACAGCTTTCAGCCGGGCCGGTTCAACCTCAAGGCGGGCGACGTCGTCACGTTCTGGGCGGTCGCCGAAGACAATCGCACGGCAGTGCCGTCGGTCGAGAGCGTGCAAGGCATCGCGATGCCGACGCCGATCCCCGAACCGAACATCGCCAAGACCGAAGCCTACACGATTCGCATCGTGGCGCCGCGCGCGGGGGACCAAGGGGGCAACCGTGGTGACCAGGGCAACGAAGACCCGATGGAGGGCGAAGGTCAACAGGGGGAAGAGGGTGGCCAGCAAGGCTCACCGATGAACGGCGCCAGCGGCAACCAGAATAACGACCCGCAGAACCGCGACAATCAATCCGCCAAGGACAACAACAACTCGCAAGGCGAGAAGTCGAGCCAGGGAGACCAAGGCGGAAAATCGCAGAGCGGCGGTCAGTCGAACAGTAGCGAGTCGAGCGAAGGTTCCGAGTCAGGCGATTCGAAGCAAGGCAAGTCGCAGCAAGGGGGCTCCAACTCGTCCAGCGAAAAGGGCTCTAGCGGCAGCGACGACGGTGGCGAAGCTTCGCAAGACAACCAAGGGGGCTCCGGCTCCGGCAACCAGGCAGGCGGCCAGCAAGGGGGCGGCAATCAGAGCTCCGGCGAGCAGCAAGACGGCGACTCGTCAGGCCAGGGCCAGCCGGGGCAGAGCGGCGCCAGCGGCAAATCGCGTGGCGGTCAGAACAACAACTCCGGTGAGCAAGGCGAACCCATGGGCCAGTCGAGCGGCGAATCGGGCTCGCAAGGCGGCAGCCGGGGTGGCGCGGGCTCGCAGAAGCCCGAGCACGACGGCGATGTGTTCGATCGCTTGCTCGACCAGATGCAAGACGAGCAGGGAGAACCGAGTGGCGAGCAAGGCGGACAAGGCCAAGGCGGCTCAGCCCAGCGGCAACCGGCTGGACAGAACAAGGGTCAGAACAGCAATCCGCCAAACGGCGACCAGATGAATGGCGGTCAGCCGGGCGAAGGTCAGCAGGACCAAGGAGCCGGCGCTCAGCAACAGCCAGGCGCTAATAATGCGGCGCGCACCGGCGAACAGTCCACTCGGCCGCAAGTCGCACAAGACCAACCGGGCGAGGGAAGCGAATCGTCGAAGGACGAAGCGGGTCAACCGCGCGGCAACGATGCCCAGGGTGGCAACTCCAAAGGTAGCAAGTCAGGCTCTCAGGGAGCTAAAGCCGGCGCGAACAACCAGCCGCAAGCCGATGGCAGCGACGGCTCGCCCCAGGACGGCAACGCCGAGCAGGGCACGGAGAAGTCCGACGATCCGCAAGGCTCGGGCAAGCGCCCCCGCAGCGGCGACGACGCTCAAGGCAAAGGCCCCAACGATCAGAAGGCGCCCGGCGAAGGTGGCCGGCCCCAAGGAGGCAATCGGACCGACAAAGGGGACCCGCAGAGCTACAAGCAAGGCTCCGGTGAACCCAAAGACGCCGGCGCGGGCCAGAATGGCGACTCCGGCGCGGGCAAGAACAGCACCGACAAGACCGGTTCCGGCCAAGGGCAGGAGACTAATCGCGATCGCCAGAAGAACATGAGCGATTCCGACGCCACTCCCGAGAACGGCGAGACGAGCGCCCCGAGCGGCAGCAAGCGTCAGTCTGACTCCAAGGGCGGGACCTCGGGCGATCGCAGCGGCGGTGGCAGCAAAGGCGCCGGCCAATCGGGCGGTCAGGAAGGAAACGACACGGCGGGCAGCAACAGTGCGGCCGACGAAGGCGCCGGCGCCGCCAACGAAACTGGCATGGGCGAAACCGGCAGCAAGGGTGGCCAGGGCGAAAAGTCCGACGGCCAGACCGGCTCCTCCGGCAACGAAAAAGGCGAGGGAAGCTCATCCCGACCGAGCGACGCCGGCAACGAAAAAGGTGGCTCGCCGCAGTCGCCCTCGGGTGACAACCGCCAGAAGCCACCGCAGGGCAAGAGCGGAGACAACGGTCCGCAGCCAGGCCAGGGGGATCCCTCGGCGAAAGAACAGGCGGGCGACAATCCCGGCTCTTCGTCCGGCCAAAAGACGGAGGGGGGAACGGGCCCGGTCGTCGGCGGTGGCCAGCAAGGGGATCGGCCGAAGGTCGATTACGGACCGGAAGGGCCGGGCACCGAAGCCGATGAGGCCAACCTCGAGTACGCCAAGAAAGCGACCGATCTCGTCCTCTCGAAGCTCAAGGAGCAGGAGCACAATCCCGATCCGGAATTGCTCGATCGCCTCGGCATGTCGCGCGAGCAGATGCAGGAGTTCGTTCGCCGCTGGGATCGCCTCAAGAGCGAAGCCGAACGTGACCCCAATGCCGCCCGCGAGTTGAACGAAGCGCTCCGCAGCCTCGGCCTCAAGGATCCGAAGCAGCGAAAGCGTTCGGGAGGGAGCGTGAGCGACGATCAACGCAACCTGCGCGACTCCGGCACGCGAATCCCGCCGCCGAGCAAGTACCGCGATCAGTTCGACGCCTTCCGCAAGGGAGCAGCCCGGGCGGGAAATCGCTAAACTGATCCGACGTCGGGTGACGAAGCCAAACGGATCGGGCGGCGGGGCCTAAGGAGCGCAGCGACTTGGCCCCGACTTACCGGCGCCCACGGGGCCACGCTTCGCTTAGGCCCCGCCACCCGGCATCATCCGAAGCCACTCATCACAAACCTCTCCCACTTTTACCGAACCGATTTCAGCCTGCAATCGAAGCCCACTCCACTGGCAGTCCTCACTGCTGGACAAGCCAGCCATGGCAACCTAGAGTCGCCCCAACAGCTTGGATGCCGCTTCGCTTGTTCCATTGAGCCCCCATGACGGTTGTTACCCCGCGTTATCTCGTTCCCTTTCACCCGCGGCGGATGCCGCACTTCTTTACCGATGTGCTGATCCTCGGCGCGGGACTGGCTGGCCTGCGGGCGGCGAGTGCGATCGATCCTCAGTTGAACGTGCTGGTCATCACGAAGGACGCGCTGGCCCAGTCGAACAGCAACTACGCCCAAGGGGGAATCGCCGGGGTGCTCGATCCCGACGACCGCTTTGAGGAGCACATCAACGACACGATGGTCGCCGGCGGCACGCTCTGCGACCCGCAGGTCGTCGACATGGTCGTCCGCGAGGCTCCCAAGCGAATCACGGAACTCGCCGAGTGGGGAACCCACTTCGACGAGCGCGCCGGGCGGATCGCGCTCGGCCGCGAAGGGGGGCATAGCCACAACCGCATTGTCCATGCCCTCGGCGATTCGACCGGCAAGGAAGTGATGCGCGCGATGATCGCCCGCACGCTTGCGCTGCCGAACGTGCGAGTCTGGGAAAACACGTTCACGATCGACCTGCTCACGCACGAAGGGGTTTGCCGAGGGGCGATCATCTCGAATCAGCATCAGGAAAAGATGCTCGTCTGGGCCAAGCAGACGATCTTGACCACCGGCGGCGCAGGGCAGATCTATCGCGAGTCGACCAACCCAGCCGTAGCGACCGCCGACGGCCACGCGATGGCCTACCGCGCTGGCGCTCGATTGCGGGACATGGAATTCATGCAATTCCACCCGACGGTTCTGTACATCGCCGGCGGCAGTCGCAGCCTGATTACCGAGGCCATTCGAGGCGAAGGAGGCTGGCTCGTCGACCGCCATGGCGTGCGGTTCATGCAACAGTACGATCCGCGGGGCGAACTCGCTCCGCGCGACATCGTCTCGCAGGCGATCGTCACGCAGATGGAAAAGACCAAGCACCCGTGTGTTTATCTCGACGTGACGCACCTCGACGCCGCGTTCGTCAAGCAACGCTTCCCGGGCATCGCGGCGGCCTGCCTCAAGTTCGGCATCGACATTACGCGCGACAAGATTCCGGTCCGCCCTGGCGCTCACTACATGATCGGCGGCGTGATTGTCGATTTGCAGGGGCGCACGTCGTTGCCCGGACTGTGGGCTGCCGGGGAAGTCAGCTCATCGGGGCTGCACGGGGCCAATCGTCTGGCGTCGAACAGTTTGCTGGAAGGGCTCGTGTATGGGGCCCACGCGGGCATGTCGGCCTCGGCGGAGGCGCTCGAGATGAGCGACGAGCTGAAGCCGTACCCCTTGGAAAACCCCGTGGTCGTCCCCTCGGTGGAGCCGCTCGACCTGGCCGACATTTTGAATTCGCTCAAGAGCCTGATGTGGCGCAATTGCGGCGTGCGGCGGGATAGCGAGCGGATGCTCGAGGCGCTCGACGCGGTCGATCAGTGGCAGCGCTACGTGCTCACGCGGCAGTTCGACGACAAGCCCGGCTGGGAATTGCAGAACCTGCTCACGATTGCCCGCGTGATGATCCAGGCGGGGCTCGCGCGGGAGGAATCGCGCGGCGTGCATCTGCGGACCGATTTTCCGGGCGTCGACGACGCGAACTGGAACAAGCACATCTGGTTCGATCGGGACGAGTTCGCGGCGGTCGAACGCTTCGGCACGATGTAGCAGAACCCGTAGCTGAATTCGCCAGAATTCAGACGCCCCGCGAGTGGAGCACTTGGTTTGTCTGAATTCTGGCGAATTCAGCTACGGGGAGACGCCGTCCAATCGCTCGCGTTTGCCCCTCGGCCCGCATTATCATGGCGGTTGCCTGCCGTTTCGACTCCGCCCTGCCCTCCCTTCGCGGTCTTGGAGCTTCGGATGCGTGTCCTGCTGTGCCTTGCCGCTTCGCTTTTGCTCGTGACGAACTGCGTTGCGAGCGAATCGTTGTTCAATGACCGCGTGGCGGGCATTCTCGAGAAGCGGTGCGTGAGCTGCCACAACAGCGAGACTCCCAAGGGAGGCCTCTCGCTGCAAACTCGCGACAAAGCGACCGTAGGGGGCGACAGCGGACCTGCCATCGTTCCGCATAAGCCGGACGAGAGTCTGCTCCTCGATTACATCTCGGGCGATCAGCCGGAGATGCCCAAGCAGGGACCGCCGCTGGCCCAGGAAGAGGTGGAGGCGATTCGCCAGTGGATCGCTTCCGGCGCTGAGTGGCCGGCGGGGCACGTTTTGCAGGACCGGAGCCTGGCCGATCTCGATTGGTGGTCGCTGAAGACCCTTTCGCAGCCGCCGGTTCCCGAGTTATCCGCCGAGGACGCTGCCGGCGTGCGTACGCCCGTCGACGCGTTCATTCTGGCGAAGCTCCGCGAGCGAGGGCTCGCCATGTCTCCCGAAGCGGACCGGCGGACCCTCATTCGCCGTCTCTACTACGACCTGATCGGCCTGCCGCCGTCGCCCGAGGAGGTTGCTGCGTTCGAGGCTGACGCCGACCCGCGGGCCTATGAACGACTCGTCGATCGACTGCTCGATTCGCCCCACTACGGCGAGCGATGGGCCCGGCACTGGCTCGATGTGGTTCACTACGCCGACACGCACGGCTACGACAAGGACAAGCTCCGGCCGAACGCCTGGCCCTATCGCGACTATGTGATTCGGGCCTTCAACGAGGACAAACCGTACGAGCGGTTCATCCACGAGCAACTGGCGGGAGATGTGCTTTATCCCGACACAGTGGATGCCAATGTGGCGATCGGTTTCATTGCCGCGGGGCCGTGGGATTTCGTCGGCCATGCGGAAGTGCCCGAGAACAAGATTGACGGCATGATCGCCCGCAACCTGGACCGAGACGACATGGTGATGACCACCATGAACGCCTTTTGCAGCGTGACGACGCAGTGCGCCCGCTGCCACAATCACAAGTTCGATCCCGTCACGATGGAGGACTATTACAGCCTGCAGGCTGTGTTCGCCGCCGTGGATCGGGCCGATCGCCCGTACGACGCAGATCCTCAAATTGCCCGACAGCGCGTGGAACTCGAGAGCAAGCGGAAGCAATTGGTCGCGGCCGGCAAGCAGTTGGAGCAAAAGGTCAAAGACCTCGGCGGCGAACCACTTGCCAGAATCGACGCGCGACTCGCCGCGTTGAGCGCCCAGCCAGCCGAACGCGAGCGTCCCGAGTTCGGCTATCACAGCGCGATCGAGCCCCGGGCCGATCTCGCCAAGTGGGTGCAGGTTGATCTGGGCAAACGCCAACCGATCGAGCAGATCGTCATCGTCGGTTGCCACGACAATTTCAACGGCATCGGCGCTGGCTTCGGCTTTCCGGTGCGATACAAAATCGAGGTCAGCGACTATCCGACGTTCGCGTCCGACGTGACGACCGTCGTCGATCACACGCAGGCCGACGTGCCCAATCCCGGAGTGCAGCCGCAGCAGGTGAAGCTCAAGGACGTTCAGGGTCGCTACGTCCGCGTCACCGCGACCAAACTAGCGCCGCGGATGAACGACTACATCTTTGCGCTTGCGGAACTGCTGGTGTATTCCCCCGAGGGGCACAACATCGCGGCTGGCGGCGAAGTCACGGCGCACGATTCGATCGAAGCGCCCGTCCGTTGGGGACGAAAGAACCTCACCGATGGCTACTACTACGGCGTCGGCAAGGACGGCGGGAAGGAAGTTGCTCAGTTACAGGCCGAGCGCGACGCAATCCTGCAGCGAGTGCTCGACGGTGGCCTGGCCGCCGAGCTGGAAGCGAACCGCACAGCGCTGAAAGTGGTCGAAGAACAAATCGCAGCCTTGCCGCCGCGGCAGGTTGTCTATGCAGGTACGGTACACACCGGCAGCGGCACGTTTGTCGGCCGGGGCGCTATGGGCGGCAAACCTCGCGAGATTCGCGTCCTTGCTCGCGGCGAGGTGACCAAGCCGGGCAAGCTGGTTGGTCCGGGCGTTCCGCCGCTGGTCGCCGGGTTGCCATCGCGTTTCGATTTGCCGGAGGGGCACTCGGAAGGGGAGCGACGGGCGGCGATTGCTCGCTGGATCGCGGACAAGCGGAATCCGCTTACCTGGAGATCGATTGTCAATCGTGTCTGGCAGTACCACTTCGGCCGGGCGATCGTCGATTCGCCGAATGACTTCGGTCGAATGGGGCAGCAGCCGAGCCATCCGGAACTGCTCGACTGGTTGGCCGCCGAGTTTCGCGACGGCGGACAGTCGCTGAAGAAGCTGCACCGGTTGATCGTGTGCAGCGCCGCCTATCGCCAATCGTCGGCCACTAACGAAGCGTTTGAGAAGATCGACGCTTCGAACGTGTATCTCTGGCGTTGGAGCCGAAAGCGGGTCGATGCCGAGTGCGTACGGGACGCGACGTTGCTTGTCGCCGGCAAGCTCGACCAAACGATGGGCGGGCCGGGATACTGGGACTTCGTGCTCGAAAAGCCGGAGCACTCGCCTCACTTCCAATATCACAAGCAGGACCCGGATGATCCCAAGACGCACCGGCGATCGATCTATCGCTTCATTGTCCGCTCGGCGCCCGATCCGTTCATGGAATCGCTCGACTGCGCCGACCCCTCGCAGATGGTCGAGAAGCGGAACGAAACGATCAACGCCCTCTCCGCCCTCACGCTGATGAACAACAAGTTCATGGTGCGGATGAGCCAGCACTTCGCCGACCGCGTGTCGGCCGATGCGGACGATACCCAGGCGCGGGTGAAACGAGCCTTCCGATTGGCTCTCGGCAGGGAACCGAACGCCGAAGAGCTCGAGCAGCTAACCGCCTACGCCGATCAGTTCGGCCTGGCGAACGCCTGCCGGGTGATTCTAAATTTGAACGAGTTTGTGTTTGTGGACTGACGATGAGTCTCGCCACGAGCCTCCGGATGCATCCCGGAGGTGGTTCACTCGACAGCGTGCCCCGCGACGTCGACTACGTCGTCTCGCCGTCGCGAGTGTAGGTGAGCACGGCATCTTCCACGCGGATCTTCCGCCCCTGCTGCGGCGAGGTGGCGAAGATTGTATCGAGATACGACTGAAATCGCTTGGGCAGCACGTGATAGAAGTTGTGCTTGCCGTCGCGGCGGCACTCGATGATGCCGGCCACGCGGAGCAGCGCCAGGTGATGGCTTACGGCCGGCTGGCTCTGGCCGAGCAGTTCGCAGAGGGTGCGAACGTTGAGTTCCTCGCGCTGGACGAGGAAATAGAGAATCCGCAAGCGGGTCTCGTCGGCAAGCAGCTTGAAGAGCTGTACCAGGTCCCGGGCGGTTTCGTCCTGCAGCGGCATGAGCTGCGCGCCGTGGTCGGTCGCCGGCTCGCCATCGGTCGGAAAAGTCGGATGATCGCTCTGCATCGTACGAGAAAGTACTGTGGCCATTGGGTCTCTCGCAAACTGTTCCTGCATGAGGCTAGCAACGCTCCAAACGGGTACGAACTTCCCCCACGCGGGGCCGCGAAGCGCGAGTCCAGCGCAGAAGCTGCTTTAGCTTTCCACCGTGAAAGCACGCGCGCCGCCTCGATCGCCAGAACGCGATCCGCTGCGCGGTACCCTACCCCGTTGCGAAAAAACGAAACCTAACGCTGAGACGAGCCTGTTCGCATGTTTGTCCGCCGGCGCCACAGAACATGGCGATTGGGAATGTGCGGTGAACAAACGCCTCTTCTCAATGCGCGGGTTATTCTAAACCCAGCCGTAAACATTTGGAAATACCCGCAATGGCTGGTGGGCCGCATTTTCTCGCGAATTTTGCATGAAATGCTGGCAGTGCACGCACGCGACACTTCGGCGCTCTTGGCGAGCAGCCAGTCCCTTAGCACCGCCGCACGGTTGTTGGCTCCGCCCCTGGGGCGTATCCTGAGCGTGTGTTGCACCAAACACTTAGGGCAATTTCCGCGTAAGAATCCCGATGCCGCCCCTCCTGCGCACGCTCTTTCCGCTCATTTTTCTGTCGCTGCTGGCGTCCGCCTTCTTCTGGTCGATCTCGTTCGAGGAGCTTCCCCCCGCCGATTTTGCCTTCGACAACGGCAATGAGGTGCAAACGGTCGATCCCGCGCGGGCCACCGGCAATCCCGAGAACCGCATCATCAACGCCCTGTTCGAAGGCCTGCTCCGCAGCCTTCCTGAGGAGGGGTGGGAGACCAAGTACGGCCCCAACGAAAACGTCCCGATGACGCCCCAGCCGGCAATGGCCGACATGCCGGAGGTTTCGGAGGACGGCAAGGTCTACACATTCCGCATCAAAGAGGGCCGGCAGTGGTCCGACGGCTCCCCGGTCACGGCCCACGACTTCGCCTGGTCGTGGATGCGGACGCTCCATCCCGAATCGGCCAGCCAATACGCCTACCAGCTTTACTACTTAAAAGGCGGCCGGGCGTACAACACGATCGAGTTGGAACTGGGCAACGAGGTCGAAATCGAACTCGCCGATCGCCCGAACCGGCTCCAACTCTTTCCCCGCGGGACCCTCCTGCACGGTGTGTTGAAGGACATCCTGAAGCCCGATCCGCCGCAAATCCCCAAGGACGCGTCCCCCGAGCGCAAGGGTCGCATCGAAGCCGACTGGAACGACCGCTGGGTCTATCTCGTGGAGATCGAGGACGACCAATCGCAGGGCACAGGAAAAAGACTCCGCGCCTTCTCGAAGAAGCCCGCAGCCTCCGCACCATTGCACGACGGGGAGATCGAGGAGTGCATGTGGGTGCTGCCCGATTTTGAAAAGACCGTCGGGGTGCAGGCCACCGATGACAAAACGCTGGTAGTCACGCTCAACTCGGCCACGCCCTACTTCACGGAGCTTGTCGCCTTCTACACGCTCTATCCGGTCCATCGGGAGACGGTCCAAAAGTACGGCTCGCCGGGATGGGCGAAGCCGGAATACTTGGTCGGCAACGGGCCCTACACGATGGAGTTCCGCCGCATCCGAGACCGTATCCGGCTGAAGAAAAACCCCCGCTACTGGAACGCCGACAGCGTCAAGCTGAACACGATCGACGCGATGGCGGTCAAATCCGAGACCACTTCGCTGAACATGTATCTCGACGGCCAGATCGATTGGGCCACGGTCATGCCCGTCTCGACCATTCCCAAGCTCAAGAAGGAGTTCGGCGACCAGTTTCGCTCGGCGCCGATGCTCACCGTCTATTTCTACCGGGTGAACACCACGCGGCCGGGGCTGAGCGATCCGCGCGTCCGGCGGGCGCTGAATCTGGCCATCGATAAGGCCAACATCTGCCAGATCATCACCCGCGCGGGCGAAGTTCCGGCGACGACCTATGTACCGCCGGGTTTGGCTGGATATAAGAGCCCGCCGGGGCTGTCGTACAACGTTGCCGAGGCTCGTAAGTTGCTCGCCGAGGCGGGCTATCCGAACGGCCGAGGCCTGCCGCCGGTCGAAATCCTCTACAACGACCTCGACGCCCACCGCACCATCGCCGAACGAATCCAGCAGATGTGGCGCGACGATCTGGGGGTCGACGCAGAGCTGCGCGGCCTGGAGTGGGGCGTCTATTTGAGCGCCCAGGACAAGCTCGACTACGGCGTCGCCCGCGCCGGCTGGATTGCCGACTATCCCGATCCGAACACCTTTCTCGACATGTTCGTTTCCGACAATCCTCAGAACCAAACCGGCTGGAAGAATGCTCGCTACGACGAGCTGATCGCCGCCGCGAGCCAGGAGAGCGATTCCGAGAAGCGGCTGCAGATGCTCAGTGAGGCGGAAGCGATTCTGCTCGAAGAGATGCCGATCATGCCGATCTACTTCTATGTCTCCAAGAACCTCGTGAAGCCGTACGTGACGGGCTTCTTCAGCGACGTGCAGGACCTGCATCCGCTGGCGCTGATCGGAGTCGACCAGCAAGCCAAGGCTCGGTTCCTGGAGAGCAAGAAAGGTTCGCTCGCAGGAGGCGCTCCATGAGTCGCCGCCTGCTTGGCCTCGGAGTGTTGCTCGGAAAACGGGTCCTCTGGATGCTGCTCACCTTGTGGGTCGTGTTTACGATCACCTGGGTGCTCATGCGGTTGGTCCCCGGTGGGCCGTACTCGGCGGAAAAGAAGGTTCCGCCGGCGATCCAGCGCAACCTGGAAGCCCGCTTCCGCATGAACGAGCCGATCCTCGTGCAGTACAGCTCGCAGCTCTGGGACGCCCTCCGCGGCGATCTGCGGATTTCGATGAAGCTCGAAGACTATTCGGTGAACGAGATCATCGCGCAGGGCTTTCCGGTGTCGGCGTCGCTCGGCATTTTTGCCCTTTCGTTCGCCCTGCTGTTTGGGACAACCGCGGGAGTGATTTCGGCGGTCCGGAGAAATTCGCTCTACGACTACTCGTTCATGGCGGCGGCGACGCTTGGCATTGCTGTGCCCAACTTCGTTCTGGCCGGGCTGGCCATTTTGCTCATCGTGTTCCAGTGGCATTTGCTCCCGCCAGCCGGCTGGGGAAGTCGGGCCCACATCTGGCTGCCGGCTCTCTGCCTCGCCGCTCCCTACACAGCCTACGTCGCCCGGCTGACGCGAGCCGGCATGCTCGAGGTGCTCAATCTCGACTACATCCGCACCGCCTACGCCAAGGGGCTGTCGCCACGGACCGTGATCGTCAAACACGCGCTCCGCGGAGCGTTGCTGCCGGTCGTCTCGTACATTGGCCCAGCCGCCGCCGGCATCCTGACCGGTTCGCTGGTGCTGGAACGCATCTTCAACATCCCGGGCATGGGGAGCCACTTCATCGAGGCCGCCAGCCAGCGCGACTATACGCTGGCGATGGGCATCGTGCTGGTCTCGACCATCCTGGTGTACGTGATGAACATGCTGGTTGATCTCTCGTATGCGGTGATCGATCCGCGGGTGAAGGTGGAGTAGCCGCGTGACGAGTGACGTTCCTACGATTGACCGCCCCGGCGACGGCGCCGCCGATCCGCTGACCAGCCCCGCGGCCCGCGAGCGCTACGAACAATTGCTCGCCGAAGCCTCGCGCATCAAGGGGGTCTCGCTTTGGCGCGACGCCTGGCGTCGACTGCGCCGCAACTGGGCGGCCATGGCTTCGCTCGTGCTGCTCATCCTCATCGCCCTGCTCGCCTTTTTCACGCCGCTCCTGCCGCTGCAATCGCCACAGTTGCAGATCGCCGACGAGCAGCACAGCTACCAGCGGCCCAACGTTCTGCCCGTTCGGCTGCCGTTTGACGCCGCCCAGGTCCGCAAGTTTGAAAGCGAAACTCGGGCGCTCCGCCAGCAACTCGCCCAGGCGAGCACTCCGGAGAAGCGAGCGGAGATTGCCGACGAGATTGCCGCGCACCAGCGGAGCCATCCCTTCAACCGGCTCTGGAACAATCTCGGTTGGCTCGCCCGAGGTATGACCAGTGCCCGCTTGTGGCTGTTCGACGATTGGTGCATCCCGTCGATTTGCGGCCGCGACGAACTGGGGCGCGACGTGCTGGCCCGGATCTTCTGGGGAGCGCGCGTGTCGCTGATTGTGGGCGTGGTCGCGACGCTGGTGTCGCTGCTCATCGGCGTGAGCTACGGCGCTATCAGCGGCTACGCAGGTGGGCTGATCGATTCGGTGATGATGCGAATCGTCGACGTGCTCTACTCGGTGCCGTTTATCTTCGTCGTGATCTTCCTGATCACGGTGCTGAGCGAGGACAAGATCAAGAGCTTCCTCGGGCAGTACGGCATCAACCAGATCATGATCTTCTACGTTGTCATCGGAGCCATCTATTGGCTGACGATGGCCCGCGTCGTCCGTGGTCAGGTCATTTCGCTCAAGCACGAGCAGTTCATTGATGCGGCCCGCACGATTGGCGCCAGCGGCGGGCGGATCGTCTTTCGACATCTGGTGCCGAACGTCCTGGGGGTCGTCATCGTCTATCTGACGCTTACGATTCCTAGCGTCATGCTCTTCGAGGCGTTTCTCTCGTTCCTGGGGTTGGGCGTTCAGCCGCCCGA
The DNA here is from genome assembly GCA_023430365.1 of Planctomycetota bacterium. Taxonomy (GTDB): domain Bacteria; phylum Planctomycetota; class Planctomycetia; order Pirellulales; family Pirellulaceae; genus JAEZAS01. The sequence goes on along the minus strand of JAEZAS010000379.1, from coordinate 14,783 downwards.
TGTCTCGTGGGGGCTGCTGATGCAGGAGGGGATCAAGGTCATCACGCCGATCCAGGTGAACTGGTGGCTGGTGCTCTTCCCTGGCCTCGCCTTGGCGATGACCCTGTTTGCCCTCAACTTCCTCGGCGACGGTCTGCGCGACGCCCTCGACCCCCGCATGAAAAACCGCTGACCTTCCTTACTCCCTCTCCCGAAGAGAGAGGGGGACCGGGCGAGTCTGCTAGCACGCTGTGAAGCGTTCACTCTCGGCCCAGAACTGTCGTTCTAGGTTTTCGCTCGCTCTGCTAGACTTCCTATCCGCCCGAGGCTCCGCCGTAGGGTAGGCTTCCAGCCTGCCCGTGCAGTGCGATACAGACAGGCTGCAAACCTGCCCGACGAGCCGCCGCCGACCAGCCGCACGGATGCTTGCTGACCGGACCCGTCATGAACATCATCACCCGCTACATCTTCATCGAGCTTGCCAAGGTGTTTTCGGTCACCTTGTTTGGGCTGACGTTGCTGCTGGTGATCGTGGTGGTCGGTCAGGAGGCGATGCAGATGAACCTCGGCGTCGTTCCGACGCTGCGGCTGATTCCGTTCGTGTTGCCGACCGCGCTCGTCTTCGCGGTGCCGGGGACGATGCTTTTTACGGTGTGCATGATCTTTGGCCGGATGTCGGGGGACAATGAAGTGGTCGCCGCCAAGTCGGCGGGCATCTCGCCGATGGTGCTGCTCCGTCCCGCGTTCGCGCTTGCCTTCATCGTCAGCCTGTTCGCCGTGTGGCTGAACGATCTGGCCTACTCCTGGGGGCAGCAGGGGATGCAGCGGGTCGTGATCGAATCGGTCGAAGAAATTTGCTACGGCATGCTGCGAGCACAGCGGTCGTACAGCAATCCGCGGTTCTCGATCATCGTCAAAGATGTCGAAGACCGCCGCCTGGTGCGCCCGATCATCAACTTTCAGGCTAGCAACGACATGCCGGCCCTGACGCTCGTCGCCAAGGAAGCGGAACTCAGCTCGAACCTGGAAAAAGGGACGCTGCGGCTGATCCTGACCGACTGCGAAATCGACGCTGGCAACGGCATTCAGGGGCATTTTCCTGGAACGATCGAGCGCGAAATTCCGCTCACCCTCGCGCTGACCAAGGACGTCGGCACCGGCAGTCCAACGACCTATCCGATGCGCCAGATTCAAAGCGAAATCGAGCGCCAGGAGAAGCTGATCGTTCAGCTCAAGCAATCGCTGGCCGCCGACATCGGCTTTTCGTTCGTCAGCGGCGACTTCGGCAATCTGAACGAAGGCTTGTGGGACGGCCGGCGCTGGCAACTGTCGAAAGCGGAGACTCGCCTCCATCGGTTGCGGACCGAACCCTGGCGCCGCTGGGCGAATGGCTTCAGTTGTCTTTGCTTCGTGCTCGTCGGCGCTCCGCTGGCCATTCGGATGCGGACGTCGGACCTGATGACGACGTTCGGCCTCGTGTTCCTGCCGGTGCTGCTGGTCTACTATCCGTTTCTCGCTTTCGGTCTCGATCGCGCGAAGGCGGGCGAACTGCCGCCTTATGCGGTGTGGGTGGCCAATCTCATCTGCGTCGGCATCGGCGTCTGGCTGACCCGCAAGGTGATCCGCTACTAGAGAGCGGTGCTATCATCGCCCGTAGCTGAATTCTGGCGAATTCAGCTACGATGAGCTTCCTGCCGCGAGACTCTGCGCCTCCTCGCAGGTTTGACTTCACCTGCTGCTGCCGTAAAATGCGGCGGTATCGCGAACCCATCGACCGCTGCTGGTGTTTTGACAAGTCAGCGGCCTGCCTCAACCCACGCCAAACATCCTCGCGATCGGCGATCTGCGTCGAACCGCTGACAGCGGCTGACGTACTAGGGACGTAGCTGCGGACAAGGCTTCCGCGAAGTAGCGTCCGCCAGCTGGCATTACTGTGATTCGTGTCCAGGTAACTGTTCTACCTAGGAGAAATGTGACCATGATTCGTCGTGTAGCTCTTGCACTGGCCGTTGCGGCCATGGCGTTTGTTGCCTCCCCCGCCTTTGCCGTTGTCGCCCCGGGTGACAAGGCTCCTGAACTCAAGGGGCTGCAGGGAACCGACGGCAAGACCTACAGCTCGGCGGACCTGAAGGACAAGAAGGCGACGGTGGTCGTCTTCACCTGCAACAGCTGCCCGGTGGCGGTGGCCTACGAAGACCGCTTCAACGAGTTCGCCAAGAAGTATCAGGACAAGGGCGTGGCCTTCGTCGCCATCAACGCCAACAAGGCGACCGAAGACCTCGACGAGATGAAGCAGCGGGCCAAGGAGAAGGGTTTCGCCTTCCCGTACGTCTACGACGAAACGGGCAAGAGCGCCAGCGAGTTCGGCGCTCGTGTGACCCCGCACCTCTTTGTGCTCGACGGCCAGGGAACCGTGCAGTACGTCGGCGCCTTCGACGACCGGCAGAACAACCCCAGCAAGCACTACGTCGCCGACGCCGTCGACGCCATCCTGGCGGGCAAGAAGCCGGGAACCGCTCAGACCCGGCCGATCGGCTGCGGCATCCGCAACAAGTAAACGCCACGCGATTTCGATCGCCTCGCCGCCCCCTACGACCCAGCAGGGGGCGGCGATTTGCGTTTCTTGAATCTCTCTTCGATACCTGACTGGCGGGAAGCTGACGACAAGGCGAACAACGATGCGCAAGACGCTTGGAAACCTGATTCTGGCCACCGGCTGCCTGGCAGCCGCTCTGGGGATGGTCGGCTGCGAAGTCAAACCCGTTACCAAGACCAGCCTGCCCCAATCCAGCGCCAACTCGCAGCCAGCGACCACGCAGGAAACCGGGGCGGAGCCCTCGGCGTCCGCGAGCGAGATAGAGCTCGTCCTGGCCGACGAAAATCAGCTCCAGGAAACGATCGACAAACATCGCGGCAAGGTGGTGCTCGTCGACTTCTGGGCGACCTGGTGCCTGTCGTGCGTGGAGCACTTTCCGGAGACCGTCGAGCTGCACAACAAGCACGCCGACGAGGGGCTCGCTGCCGTTACCGTGAGCTTCGACGATCTGGCCAGCGCCAACGACGTGAAGCAGTTTCTCACGGAGGCGCAGGCTGGGAATCTCGACAACCTGCAAAGCAAGTACGACGGAGTCGGCACCGAGGTGCCCAAGGCGTTCGACTTCGAGGGAGTGCTGCCGCACTTTCGGCTTTATGACCGGACCGGCAAGCTCCGCTATCGCTGGGACGAGCCGCCAACCGATCTGAAGGAAAAAGTGGCGGAACTTCTCGCCGAGCAGGCGGCCGGCTAGGGGCTGGCTCCTTCGCTCTCGGAGAGCGGAAATCCGTGCAAGGATGTGGTTATGGCGACAAGCCACTCGATCGTCGGCCCGGTTCGATCGCTTGCCCACCTCAGCGTGGCCTGCGCGATGTTGGGCCTCTGCTCGGTTGCAATGGCACAGGAGCCGCCGATCAACCGCGCTCCGCCGCTGCTCGTTCCTCCCGCCAATTCGCCACTTGCGCGGCGCCCCATTGTTGCCACACCGGTGCTGCCCGTGCCGCCGCCCGTCCCCTCCCCTGCTCCCGCAGTACCGCCGAGCGCCCTCGGGGCCCCGAGCGACGTTCCCGAAAAGTTCACACCTTCGCAGGAGTTTCAGGAGTGGATCACCGCGCTGGCGCGCGAGCATCTGCCCGACAAGTACGAGAAGTCCAAGAACTGGGGCAAGACAACGAAGGTCTGGGACGGGCTCAAGATCACCACCGACGACGGCCGGCTATCGACCAAGCGGCGCTGGAAGCAGGCCAACGATGGCACCTGGTACAAGTATCGCGTCGATCTCGTGCAGCCGGAAAAGCACTTTGACATTCGCATCGAGAACATCCGCGAGATCGGCGGCGGCAAGATCACGTCCGACGTGCAGGTGATCGCCAAATTGAAATGCTTTGGGCGAATGTCGCAGTGGGAGCATGGCGTGCAACTGATCAGCCTGAGCGCCGACGCCGAAACGCTCGTGTCGGTCCGGGCACAGGTCGATCTGGCGATGCGACTCGACGTGTCGGAGTTGCCGCCGGCCGTGCAGTTGGTTCCTGAAGTCCGAACAGCTCGCGTCGACATCCTCGACTTCCGCCTGCAGCGGGTCAGCAACGCGCGGGGGCCGATCGTCAAGTCGCTCAGCTCATCGGTGCGAGAAGTTGTCGAAGACAAGCTCGAGGAGCAGAACCGAGGCAAGCTCTCGCAGAAGCTGAACCAGCAGATCGCCAAGCAGCAGGACAAGCTGCGTTTGAGCTTTGCCGAAGTCGCCAAATCCCCCTGGGCGAAGCTGCTGCCAACCGACGCGGCAATGCCCTAGGCGAGCGGGAGACGTAAGTCTCCCGGTGAACTTTCGCCCGGTGCTCCATTGAGCGAGAGTAACCGCAGCGATCACGCGTTGCGTCCACCGATCGTGAGTTGCTGCAGCTTGCGACGCAGGTCGGAGCAGACCTCGCGAAATTCCGCCGACGCCGTGGCTTCGCGAGCCAAAGAAGCGGGCATGGGTTGCAGATCGTCGGCCAGGTTCGGCCGGGCGGTGAAATCGGCGGTCACGAGGCCCAGCAGGGGCGTCTGTCGCTCGCCGTCGTGCCAGTAGCCGCAGTTGCGGCCGCTGCGCTTGGCGGAGTAGAGGGCTTCGTCGGCGCGCTTGACCAGATGAGGACCCAGTTCCCCTTCTTCGGCGATGGCGGCCCCGCCGCTGACGGTCACCTTGAGCGACTTGTGTTCGAACGGGACGTCGCAGCCGCTGATCGCCCGGCTGAAGCGATGGTAGGCCTCGGCGAGCGAGGGCTCGTCGTCGCAGGCCAGGAGCACGGCGAACTCTTCGCCACCGAAGCGGGCCGCCATTTCCCCTTCTTCCAGATGCTCTCGCAGCAGCCGGCCGACTTCGCACAGCACGGCGTCGCCGGCGGGATGACCATGGGTGTCGTTGAGCAGCTTGAAGCGATCGACGTCGAGCAGCATCAGGGCAAAGGGAACTCGCTTGCGTCGCCACTGTGCGATGCGGCGCTGGAACTCGTCATCAAACGAGCGCCGATTCGGCAGCCCGGTGAGGGCGTCGGTGCGAGCTTCCTGCAAGTAGGCGCTGATGTCGCCTGCTTGTTTCTGAAGAGCTTGTTCGGCGGCTTCGATGCGCTTCTGGAGCGATTCGTTGGCTTCGCTCACACGGCCCAGCAGCAGGTGGGCGGATGTGGGATCGGGCTTTTCGTCGAACTCCGCGAGCCGACGGGCAAAAAGCTCGATCGTCTCGCGATAGTGGGCCACATCGTCGGCAAAGTTTTCGGTCCAACCGGTAAGCCCCGAAACCACTTCGAGCGCTTGCCGCGAAGCGTCGCCGTCCTTGCGAACTTCCCCTCCATGCCTGCCGAGCCAGAGCCCCACGGCCAGGCCGGCGCACATCAGGAGCGCGGCAAAAGCGATACCGGTGAAGAACTCCGGCGAGAACAGTTCCAGTGGCGTGGACATGCGCGTAAGTCTTGCGAGGAGCATCCCCTGCGACCCTGCAAGGGACACTGAAGCTTACGTCACACGCTGGCGCACTATTGTGCCGAATGCACCGATTGTGCGGCTGCCATCCCCCGTAGCTGAATTCGCCAGAATTCAGACAAACCAATTCTCCACTCGCGGGGCGTCTGAATTCTGGCGAATCCAGCTACGGGAGAGCGTTGGATCATCGAGTGGCTACTCGAGCGCTTCGACGACAGCCGTTTGCAGTTCCTTCCGCATGTCGGAAGCGTCCCCGTTGGCTAGGCCGGTCCGTTGGAACAGCAGGACCAGGAACAGGTCCCGCTCCGGATCGATCCAGCCTTGCGTGCCGAAGGCGCCGCCGTGGCCGTACGTTCCCTTCGACATCATGGCGTGCACGCCTTGCGGCTGCTTGGTGTAGGCCCAGCCGAAGCCGAAGCCCATGCCGGGAGTGAAGCCGCAGACGATGTCGCCGGTTTGCAGAGACGTCATTTGCTTCACGCTCTCGGGCGAAAGAATCTTCGCGTCGCCGAGTTTGCCCTGGTTGAGCATCATCTGATACGCATTCGCCAGATCCGCCCCCGTCGAATACAGGCCGCCGGCGGGAATCGGGTGTTTGGCGGGCTCGGTGCGGCCGATGAGCGTAAATCCGGCGTCGACAAGTTCGCCGTCTTTCGACCCATACAGCGTCGCCGAACGTTCCATTTGATCGCTCGTCGGGTAGAACGTCGTGTCGGGCATCCCCAGCGGCTTGAAGATGCGCTCCGCCATAAAGTCCTCGAACGACTTGCCGCTGCGCACCTCGATAATCCGGCCGAGCGTGTCGATGCCCGAGTTGCAGTACGACCACTTGCTGCCGGGTTCAAACTGCAGCGGCAATTGCGAGACGGCCAGCGTCATCTCGGCGAGCGTTCGATCGCGCTTCGAATAAATGTCGCTCAGGCCCGGCGGAAAATTCGCGAGCCCCGAGGTGTGTGTCAGCAGGTCGCGAATCGTGATCGGCCGTTTAGGCTTGGTCAGGACGACCCGATCGCCGTCCTTTCCCGCTACCATCATTTGCCCTTTGAACTCGGGCAAGTGTTTTTCGACCGGATCGTCAACCGAGAGCTTCCCTTCCTCCTGCAAAATCATGACGCCGACGGCCGTGAGCGGCTTCGTCATCGAGGCGATGCGAAACAGGCTGTCCTTCGCCATCGGTTTGTTCGAGGCGATGTCTTGCAGGCCAATCGCTTCGTGCGCGGCGATGCCCTTCGACGTGCCGACGACATAGACGAGCCCCGCCACCTGCTTGCCGTCGACGAACGCCTGCATTCGCTGGCGGATGTCGGCCAACTTGTCGGCATCGAAATCGGCGGCGCGGGCGGTCGTGCCCACGAGCGAGCTGGTCAGAAGCGCAAGAACAGCAAGGGATCGCAGGCAGTGCAAGAGCGTCATGGCGGATCTCGGTGTGTGGATACGAAGTACGCAGCACCCGGTGAAGAGTGCTGCGTAGTGGAGTGTGAATCAGGCCTTGGGACCGCCGTGGGTTTCGGTCCTGCGGCGGTCCTAGGATTCGATCGTCTGCTCAGGACATTACTGACCCGACGGCAGTTCCTTCAGGTAGATGTTGCGGAACCACAGCGTATTGCCGTGGTTCTGCAATTCGATCGGGCCGGTCTCGTAGAGCGGCTTGTCGCGTTCCCAGTAATTTTCGAGCACGACGTTGTCGACAACGGTCTTGCCGTTCAGCTTCACGGTGACCTTGTCGCCGACGACCTTGATCCAGAAGGTGTTCCACTCGCCGATCGGCTTGTCAGCGACTTCGGTCGGCTTGCTCGGGTGCGTCTTGTTGTTGAACAGGCCGCCGCTTCCCACGCCGCCCGCCGACTTGTGACTCGGGTCCCAGATCTGAATCTGCGGGACGCCACGGACGTAGATGCCGCTATCGCCGGCCGGTTCGATCTTCCAGTCGACGTACATCTCGAAATTGCCGTAGTCCTTCGCCGTGCTCAGGCTGCGGCCCTTGCCGTCGAACACGATAATCCCGTCCTTCACCGACCAATGCTTCTTCATTTCCTCGTCGGCTTGAGCCTGCAGCTTGGCCCGCTCCTCTTCGGAGAGCGTGGCGCGCTTGGCTGGATTGTCGTAGGGGCTCTTCAGCAGGCCCTTCCAGTTGGTTAGGTCCTTGCCGTTGAACAGGGCGATGTAGCCTTCCGGCGGCGTGTTGAGCTTGCCGTCTTCGGCAACTCCGTGCGTGCCAAGCAGCACAGCGGCGAGCAGAGCGAGCAGTAGCGAGGTGCGCTTCATGGAGAAACTTCCTTCGGTGGGACAGAGGCGGGAACAAAACGCGTGGGCTGCGAGCCCGGGCGGCATTGTAACTGCCGGCGCATGGCATTTCACCTTCCCGGGCGCTAGATCGGGGCGACGGCCCAGCGGCTGCGATCTCCGCCCGCCAAGTGGGGGACTCGCGGTAGAATGACGCCATGACCTTGTCCAACGCCTCCCCCCGCCACGCTTTCCACGAATTTTTGCAGCGGGTTGCGCGCGGACGCGTCTCGGTGAGCGACTGGAACACGCACGCGGTCACTCGCTACGACGATCCTGAGCTGGAACGCGCCCGACGCGAGCTGGTGCGGGCGGCGCTACTCTGTGGGCAGTGTTCCGTGGAACCGGTTCAGGGGGACCTGACCGAAGTCGCCGAGCGATTGCTGGCGGAATTGGGCGAACCGGCGCCGGAGTAAGACTCCACAGAGGTTCAGGCGACTTCCGAGACCTCGCTCAATCGAGATGCGGCTCGTGCGGCGCCCCTTCGGGGATCGACGCACTCTCTCCCTCGGGATTTTCCGTAGGCTGATCGCCGGCTGGTTCGTTGGCAGTCGTCTGGCTTGTGGACTCTTCCTCGCTCGCGTCGACGTTTGCTGGTTCTGTCCGAGTCTCAGCCTTCCGCTTCGCCGGTTTGGGGGGAGCGGCGACTTTGGCCTTGCGATCCTTCGCCGCGGGCGCGGGGGCGGACTCTTTTTCGGGGAAGAGCATTACCGCGGTCCGTTTCAGTTCAGCCAGCTTCTGCTCGGTGGCGGCGATTTCCTCGGCCAGCTTCTGGGCGAGTTGCTCGCGCTGGGCAATGAAGTCCTGCACCTCCTTCGCCAATTCGCCGAGCGGCTGGGTCGGTTCCGCAGCCTCCGCTTCGGTCGCCGGAGCGTTCGCCTCGACCGTGCTTTCGGTGGCGCTTGGGGACGATTCCGTTTGTTTCTTCTTAGCCATGATTCCGTCGATTCCCGGGGAGCGTTGTCGACGGCATTCTACGAAAATCGCAGTTCGTTGGGGCGGGACGTCCCGCTCCGGAGGCGCGATGCGGCGATTCTTCCCTCGGCGGCCGGCGGCGACGCTTCCCAAGCATCGCCGCGCTCGATTCCTTGGGGAAGCCGCCTGGCACTCGCCCCGCAGTCCTAGTGCCGCGTGTAGTAGTGATAATCGACGGTCGGCTTAAAGCTCTCTCCGGGCTTCAGTTTCACGTTCCAAGTGATCGTCGAGCTGTTGTTCACGGCGGGATGACCCTGGTAGTTGTGCCAGTCCGCCGGATTGAAGGCGGACAGGACGATCCGGCCGTCGTCGGACGCTTCCTCGGCCTTGCCGCCGACCCGCAGGGTGATCACGGCTTCGAGCTCGTGGGGCTTGTTGTTGCGCAGATCGAGTGTCAGCTGCTTCGTGATCTTGGCGTAGTTGTAGCCCGCCCAAGTTGCCGCTTGCAGCTTGCGGTCGGTTTCCTTCTCGCTGAGGCCGCCGCGGACGTCGACGGCCACCGTGAGCGGAACTCGCACCTCTTCTTTCGGCGGCGTGTAGGTGAGCAGTTCCTGGGCAAGCGGCTGATGACCTTGCAGGATCATGGCGGCGCCGGTCGTCCAGGGCACGTTCGTGTTGTTGATCAGGGCGATCTGGTGCCAGACCTGGTTCGTCGCCAGCCGCAGGGGCGATTGAATGCCCGATCCGCTCGGCGCCGCCTCGACGTCGTCGCGGGTGATTTGCACGTCCCAGGTGTAGACGTCGCGATAGGGGGCCTTGGTCGTGAAGATCGGCGCCGCGCACCGTTCGCCAGAGCCCAACGTCAACTTCGGCAGCTTATAGACGAACAAATCCTGCGCACCAGCCGCCGTGAGTTCGCCGGGCAACTCCACTTGAGAACTTTCGGCAGGCTCGGTGGCGTGGACCTGGTCGCGGCGGAATTCTCCTGACCGCTGCGCGTACATGGCGTTCGACAGGGAGTTGCTGGTTCCCATCAGCTGTGGCGCGGCCTGGGCGAGCGTGTTGCGAAGCGCGGCTTCGAGCACCAGGGGACTCGGGGTCGCGCGAAAGCGGAAGTTTGGGACACCGACGACGATATCGACCGGCACGTCCTCCAGACCCTCCGCCTCATTCAAAAACTCGGCCTGCAAAGCGATCTCGGCGGTCTTGTTTTTGGGATCGTCGTTGAGCTGCACCCGATACGTGGGGATCCAGCGGATGCCGGGGCGAAAGTACATGATTGTGAGCGAGCGTTTCTGCTGCTTCTCGGCAAACGTGAAACTGAGTCGCTTCGTCCGGCGAGTTGCCTTCAGGGTCTTGGGGAGCGTGGTCTTCATGTCTTTGACGACCAACGAGCGAATCTGGCTGACCGGCAGAAACAGGTCCCCCTCGTCGGTGCGGAGGACAAAATGCTCGCCGCGGATGCCGGTGAGCGTGTGGGTGCTGGTGGCCGCAGGCATCGCGCTACGAGCCCGGAGCGGAAGCGCAGCGCCACTGTTGGTCGTCAGGAGCGAGAAATCGAGCGCGCTGATCACCGGTTCGGTGACGGCGGCTTCGGTCTTTTCGACAAGCACTTCCTGGATGACGCCGCTGTAGACGACTTTGTCGTGCAACTCGACCTTGGCGTGCTTTCCCTTGTTGCTGAGGAGGATTTCGATTGGCTGGGTGCAGGAGACGTCCTTGCTTTCGGTCTCCTCCGTCTCGCGCCAGCCAGCGAGTGTGCTCACCAGTCGGCCTTCCGCGGGAACCGCCCAGAACGACCCGAGCACCGCTGCGTCGGGCACCTCGTCGGTGTAGACCCGCCCCTGCTCGTCGGTCGTGGCCTCGCCGCGCTTGATGATCAGAGCGTAGCCGTCCTTGAAGACGATCACCCGCTCGGTCTTCAGCTCCAACTCCGACGACTTCGGCGGCTCCGCGGCGCAGGCAGGAGACACGAGAAGAAGCAGCGAAACCGCCGACAACAGGAGCGGCAGACTACGAACACGCGACGAAGTGGCGGACATGAGAGCGTTCCCCGGAGTAAAAACCCTGAATCGACGCGCTCATTCTAGATTTCGCGGATTAGCGATCGGGTAACGCGCTAGTAACAGGGCCGGTTGGTGTTTGCAGGAGGGAGGAGGATCCGCAGCTTGCGCTGATTTACGCAGAGGAGAGAGAGGATCACGAAAACACGAAAGCACGAAACAGAGAGGGTGAGCGTTTCTCCCTTTTTCGTGGTTTCGTACTTTCGTGTTATCGTGATCCCAAAGAAACCGAGAGGACGCGCGGAGAGCTGTCCGTAGCGTTGCCTTCCCGTGGAGGCCGGCGAATCGGGCGGGCGCACGAAAAAGCCCAGCCGGTTGGCTGGGCTATCGGAAAGTACCCCCTAGGGGAGTCGAACCCCTGTTGCCGGACTGAGAACCCGGAGTCCTAGGCCTCTAGACGAAGGGGGCCTGTGGTTTCGCCTGGATGGTTTTCGGCCATTGGTGGCGAGTCCTTTAATTTGTGCAGCGCGGGGCAAATTGTCAACCGCCCACGCCGTGCGGGATCGGCTGGTTTGCGGTCGATCGAGCCCTGTTTGCCGTCACGCTCGTTGCAAGTGGCAGCGCTCGCGGTTTGCCGGTGCCGCCTAGCGCGTGAGATAAGCTCACGTCTGAATAGACACGGCGGGCGGCGGTTGGTTCGCCGTTCGTTATTGACGAATTGTTGAACGATGGTAAAATGGCTCGGCGAAATCCTTCGCTCGACCGATGGGCGTGGGGCGTTTCACGCTGCGCCAGCGCGGTGGCGCCGGGGGGGCGAAGGCGGACGTCGAGCTGTCGCTGCGGCGCGAATTATCTGTTGTGCGACTACCTCTGAGTGGGGGTTGTGGGTTTGTGAGGGTTGTTTGGTGTAAGTGGAATCGTGAAAGCGTGTTAGCGTCGGTCGAGGACTCTTGTAGGCCCTAGTGAACGCCTGTTGTGAGCGGTTGTGAAGCGTTGTAGCGGAGTCCGCCGGTGGGCGAGACGGTAGAGTAACTGCGATGAGCACCATCCACCCTGAAGCCGCCCGGAAGTTCGCTGTCGCTGTCGTCCAGCGTCTGCGCGAGGCCGGTTTTCAGGCGCTCTGGGCTGGGGGGTGTGTACGCGACCAGTTGCTCGGGCATCGGCCGAAGGACTACGACGTGGCGACGGACGCCCGGCCGGACCAGGTGCGGGAGCTGTTTGGGCGGCGGAAGACGCTGCCGATCGGAGCGGCGTTCGGCGTGATCTCGGTGATGGGGCCGAGGGAAGCGGGACACATCGAGGTGGCAACGTTCCGTCGGGACGCGGCGTACAGCGACGGCAGGCATCCCGACAGCGTGTCGTTCAGCACTCCCGAGGAAGATGCCCAGCGGCGGGATTTCACGATCAACGGCCTGTTCTATGACCCGCTCGAGCAGCGGGTGATCGACTATGTCGGAGGCCAAGAGGATTTGAAACGCCGGATCGTCCGCGCGATCGGCGAGCCGCGGCAGCGGTTTGCCGAGGACAAGCTGCGGATGCTGCGCGCGGTGCGTTTCACGGCGACCTTTGGCTTTGATCTCGACCAGGCGACGCTCGTAGCGATTCGCGAGCAGGCGGACGACCTGGTCATCGTTAGCGCTGAGCGCATCGCCGCGGAGATGCGGCGGATGCTTTCGCATTCGAACCGGGCGCTCGCCGTGCGGCTGCTCGATCAGGCGAATCTGCTGACGATTGTGCTGCCCGAGGCGGTTGCACTCGAACCGGACGACAGCGATCCGCTGACCGGGCCAGCCGATCGACCGTGGCCACGGACATTGCAGATCTTGGCGGCGCTGAAGCCGCACGACTTCACGGCGGCGCTGGCGCTACTCCTGCGTGAGATGCGGCCGGCCCATCCCGACGCTCCGGAGTTTGCGGCGACCAAGGTCGATGAAGCCGCGCTGGCTGTGGTGACGGCCGTCAGCGATCGGTGGCGGCTCTCGAATGAGGAACGGATGGGAGCAATGCGGCTGGTTGCCGACGAAATGGTGCTCCGTAACGCCCTCCACGTGGCCTGGCCTCGACTGCAACGCTTGCTGATTACGCCCGACATCGAACGGCGCCTTGCCTACACCGAGGCGATTGTTTCGGTGCTCGAAGGAAATACGAAGGCTGTCGAATACTGCCGGGAGCGCCTGCAACTGCCGAGCGAGCAAGTGAATCCGCCGCCCCTGGTGAGCGGAAACGATTTGAAATCGGCGGGATTGAAGCCGGGCCCTGCGTTCAAGGAGTTGCTCGATTCGATTCGCGATGCGCAGCTTGAGGGGCGGATATCGACCAAGGCCGAGGCGCTGGAACTCGCCCGGTCGTTGCTCCGGCCTAAGGGTGAGAACGTCTGATATAACTAGCCGTGGAAGATTACTTACGCTGAGTTTGACCCGAACCCACGGACGACCTTGGTCGTCGTTACCCAACAACAATTGAGGCGCCTGCGATGGACGATCCCTTGTTTGCCCTGCTGCTGATTCTGCGATACATGCACATCCTGGGGGCGATTGCCCTGATGGGTGGGGCGATTTTCATGCGTTTTGCGCTGGTTCCATCGGTGGGCGAGTTGCAGGACGAGTCGCGGCGAGGTTTGCACGAGCGGGTGCGCTCGCGCTGGTCGAAGGTCGTGATGATCTCGGCGGCAATGCTGCTGATCAGCGGCATTGCGAACCTCGGGTTGGCGGCGCGCTACCAGTTCGACGGAATGGTCAGCTACAACATGCTGGGCGGGATCAAGTTCATCCTGGCGCTGCCGATTTTCTACTTCGCGAGCGTCCTGGCCGGGCGCAGCGCGACGGCGCAGAAGTTTCAGGCCAACGCGAAGTTCTGGTTGAACGTGAATCTGGCGCTGGCGCTGTTGATGGTGCTCATCGGCGGGGTGATGCGGTTCACGCCGCGGCATTTGAAGTCGGAACGGACGACGGAGACGACGTCGGTCGAGCAGCGCGACGTCGATCTTCACTTGGATCGGGCGGCTGAATAAGCTGGAAGTAGTTGGGAGCGTGTGTGTCTTGGTAGCTGAATTCGCGAGACTTCAGACGAGGAGACGCTCCAGGCGCAGGGCGTCTGAATTCTGGCGAATTCAGCTACGGAAATTGCGAAGCAGCCGTTTGCTTGGTGATTGTATGAACGATCGGATGCGTGCCATTGCGATCCTCCGCGAGGCTAAGGAGATTTTGTCCGCCCGTTTGAGCGAGCAGGTGCTCGAGAGCGCCGAAGAGATCCTGTCCGATGCCCGCGGCGAGTCGTACATGAACGACATCGAGACCGTGTACGAGCAGATCGGCATCAAGCTGGCTCATGTGAACCAGATGCTTTCGAATCTGCCTGCGGAGGTGGAGCCGGCGCGAGACGCGGGTGAGTCGAAGCGTGATGTGAGTGAGGCACCGTCGCGATCTGAACCGGATCGTGAGGCCAAGCCGCTCATCGTCACCGATGGAACCGCGGCCTTGCCCGGACCGGTCTACATGGCCCGCCCTGCCCTGCCGGCGCCAAAGCCCTCAGCGGATGTGATTCAGCTACCGCACAAGCCGTTTGAGCCTTCGGCGCCGCGTTCGTTCCAGACTTTTGCAACCGAGATTCAAGCCGGCAATTTGCTGGCTGCTGGGCAATCGTTGGCGGCGCTCTTTGAACTGGAAGAATCGCGAGCCATCGCCTGTGCCGCTGTCTTCGCTGATCGGTTGCGACGCGACTGCGACTTCATCCGCCGGGCGATGCAGTTGCGCTCGGAGATCGAGGAAGGGGGCTACAACCAGGCGATCGTGCTGCTGTATGACTGCTTCGGCTTGAGCGCCACGGAGTCGATCACCGTGCTACAATCGCTCCGCCGACGTTTGAAGATCGAACCTTGATTGATACCGCACACTGCCGAGCCGCTTGAGAACATCGCCATGGACGCCAAAGCCAAGAAACGCCTCGAAGTCATCCGCCAGAAGTTGCAGAACCTTCGCCCCCGCCTGGCGGGAGCGAAGCAGCAGAACGATGAGCCGGGAGAGGTGAAAAAGCTCGAGGAAGAGATCGCCGCGCTCGAGGCCGAGGCGGCGAAGCTCAGAGGCTAATGCTCGGAGCGTCGCTGAATTCTGACG
>JAEZAS010000333.1 GCA_023430365.1 Planctomycetota bacterium | reverse complement strand
GAACTGGAACGAAGGGCTCGCCGAGTTCCGCGCGGTGATCGATCAGATGAACCAGTCGATCGGGGCAGAGTATCCGCCGTGGAGTGAATTCAATCTCGAAAACTGGCGTCCCGCGTCGGCGAGCCATTCGACGGGTTCTGTAACGGACGACTCGGACAGCGCTCGTGATGTAACAGCCCTGCCGCTCGGCCAGTACACGTTCGACCTCGCAGCCGTGGAGGGAGCGGCGGCGGAAGAGGAGGAGCTTGAGTTGCCCCAGGCGACGTTCAAGCTTCCTGCCGTCCTTTCGTATCCCGATCAGCCGTCGCTCTTGGTCGAGGCCGAAGGGGATGGCCGCGATGCCGCGACGCGATTGTTTCAAAACGTCATGCTGCGGATGCTTACGGCGTTTCCGCCGGGCAAGGTGCGTTTCACGATCATCGATCCGGTTGGTCTCGGGCAGAACTTCTCCGCCTTCATGCACCTGGCCGACTACGACGAGCGACTCGTCGCCAGCCGGATCTGGACCGAGGCGTCACACATCAACCAGCGATTGGCCGATCTGACCGAGCACATGGAGAACGTGATCCAGAAGTACCTGCGGAACGAATTCGAATCGATCCAGCAGTACAACCAGCAAGCAGGCGAAGTCGCCGCGCCGCTGCAGATTCTGGTCGTGGCAAACTTTCCCGCCAACTTCTCCGAAGAGGCGGCCCGGCGACTGGTGAGCATCGCCAGCAGCGGCGCTCGCTGCGGTGTGTACACGCTCATCAGCACCGATACCCGCCTTCGTCTGCCACGCAACTTCGACCTGGCCGATTTGGAATCCCAGGCGGAAACGCTGGTGTGGGACGAAGCGCAGCATCGCTTCCGTTCCAAGCACGCCGACCTGGCGCAACTGCCGCTCGAATTGGAATCGCCCCCTGCCGACGAGCAATTCACCGAAGTCATTCGTGCGGTCGGCAAACTCGCCAAGGACGCGGCCCGCGTCGAAGTGCCGTTCGAAACCGTCACGCTGCCGACCGATCAGTGGTGGACCTGCGACAGCCGGGCCGAGATCGAGGCGCCGCTCGGCAGGGCAGGGGCCAAGAAGCTGCAACCACTTCGGCTGGGCAAGGGAACCTCGCAGCACGTGCTGATCGCGGGCAAGACGGGCTCCGGCAAGTCGACGCTCCTCAACGCGATGATCACCAACCTGGCGATTCACTACTCGCCCGAGGAGTTGCAGTTCTATCTGATCGACTTCAAGAAGGGGGTGGAGTTCAAGGCCTACGCCGAACACCGCCTGCCCCACGCTCGGGTGATTGCCATCGAGAGCGAGCGGGAGTTCGGCATGAGCGTGCTCGAACGCCTCGACCTGGAGCTGAAGCGCCGCGGCGATCTCTTCCGCCAGCAAGGCGTGCAAGATGTCAAAGGCTATCGCACGGCCCAGCCAACGGCGGTCATGCCTCGCATTCTGCTCGTGATCGACGAGTTCCAGGAGTTCTTCACGACCGACGACAAGATCTCGCACGACGCGGCCCTGCTGCTCGATCGACTGGTCCGCCAGGGCCGAGCTTTTGGCATCCATGTGCTGCTCGGCTCGCAAACGCTTGCCGGTGCCTACTCGCTCGCCCGCAGCACGATCGGCCAGATGGCGGTTCGCATCGCCCTCCAGTGCAGCGAATCCGACGCCCATCTCATCCTCAGCGAAGACAACACGGCCGCCCGATTGCTCAGCCGGCCGGGCGAAGCAATTTACAACGACGCCAACGGCCTCTTCGAGGGCAACCACCCGTTCCAGGTCGTCTGGCTTTCGGATCAGCAGCGGGAAGCCTACTTGCGCCGCCTCGCCGAGAAGGCCCTCGAACGCCGGATGCAGCTGCCGACGCCGGTCGTGTTCGAAGGCAATGTGGCCGCCGATCCGGCCGACAATCCGGTGTTCGCCGAGGTGCTGCGGGGCGAAACACCCGTTTCGGTCGAGTCGGCGCCGCGGGCCTGGCTCGGGGCTGCCGTCGCGATCAAGGACCCGGTCAACGTCGCCTTCCGTCGCCACACGGGCTCCAACCTGCTGATCGTCGGTCAGCAGGAGGAACTTGCCGAAGGGCTGCTGGCCAACTGTGTGGTCGGCCTGCACGCTCAAGTCACGCGCGACAGCACAGCGAGCGTTCGCCGGCGCATCGAAGGGGACGGCGGCGAGCGACTACGCAGTTTTTATCTGTTCGACGCCTCCCGGATCGACGACGCGCCTACGTCGACCTGGCAGACGCTGATCGATCAGCTGGGATTGGATGCCGAGATCGTCACGCCGCGGCATTCAACGACTGTCATTGCCCAGATTGCCGAGGAAGTCGAGCGCCGCGTCGCCGCAGGGGAAACGTCCGCGGAGCCGATCTTCCTGGTCATCGACAACCTCGCTCGATTCCGCGACCTGAAGAAGTCGGACGACTTCGGCATGAGCTTCGACGAGACGGGACCGGCGGCCGACAAGCGACTGGCCACGATCTTCCGAGATGGGCCGGCGGTCGGCGTGCACGCGATTGTCTGGTGCGACTCCTTCGGCAACGTCAACCGCTGGCTCGAGCGCGGGACGCTTCGCGATCTGGAATTGCGCGTTCTGCTGCAGATGAGCGCCTCGGACTCCAGCAACCTGATGGATAGCCCAGCCGCCAGCCGCCTTGGCCCGCACCTGGCCCTGCTGCACAGCGAGGAACAAGGGTTTGCCGAAAAGTTCCGCCCCTACGGTCCACCTTCCGAGGGCTGGCTGACCGCCGTGCGCGAGCAGCTCAAGCAGCGGGCGATCCTGAAGCGCCAACAAGGCGCCCCGCTCAACTAAGAGCCGATCTCCAACGTTAGTCGGCGGATCCCATTCGCCGGAAATCCTCGATGCTTTCAGGCGATTTCGGGCCGATGGTATCCGGAGGCCGCGGGCCTGTCGCGTTGACGGAGTTTGCCCAAACTGCTATAGAAACTAGCTTCCCCTCGCGCGCAAAGCTGCAAATCAAGCTCGCTACGGCGTCGCAAGACGCTGATAGCACAATAGTTACAACGGAGAGAGCCACATGGGCGGAATCATCGAACGTCACAAGGAACTGAACCAGCGCCGCCACCGCCGTAAGAAGTTGGCCACGCTGAAGCGTCGGGCCGCCAAGGCGAACGCCTCGGAAAAGGCCGCCATTGCCGCCAAGATCCGCAAGATGACCTCGGGCGCCGAGACGATCATCGCCAACTGGGGCCTGGAAAAGAGCTAGTTCCCGGTAACAGGGGACAAGGATCAGGGGTCGGAGGTCAGCCAAGTCTTCGGCCGCTCGATTCCGCTTCCTACCCTACGCTCCGCGTTCTGTTCATTGAACCAATTCCGCGGTCTCTGCCGCCTGGTTCGATTCTTCCGCGCGGGACGGCCTATGACGGTCGTTCCGCTTGTTGCGCGCCAGGAGCGCCGACCGTTCCGATTGGTTCGGCAAGGGCCCGTCGCGGTTGAGCTGCGCGACTCTCTTTGGCTTCGGCAACCCGCCGGTCCGGGACGATGGTAGGAACGTGCGAACGGACCGCACATTACTGCCGCGTTTTGTGTTCACGGACGAGCCATGCCTATCAACGTGCGCGCTGCCCTGGCCCTGTCGCTGCCGATCGGCCTGATCGTCTTAAGCGCAGGCGGAGCGATCGTCGGCTGGCAGTCCGATTCCACGCTGCCCCCCGCCACGCCTCGCCTGTCGTCGCTACGCAGCGAACCGGCCGCTTCGGCTAAGCGGACTCTCGACCCGAACGACTCTTCGTCCCCCCTGACGGAGTCAATCGGTATCGAGAAGCCAGCTGATCAGAATCCAGCGAGCTACAGCTTCCACACGCGTGAGCCGTATGAACCGGCAACGTGGCCGCGGCAGTATGCGTTGGACGATCCGCAGCCGGCCGAGGGCCCTGTCGGGCCGGACGTGCTCGCCCCCAACGATTGGCAGGCGCTGCCGATTCAGTACGTCGCGGAAGATGCCACCCGGCAGGTTTCCGCGGCCCAGCCGCAGGCAACGGCGCCAGCCCAGCCAGCCGCGCCGACTCCGCTTCCTCGGGCTGTCGAACCGCGGACGGAGCCCCGTCCACCGGCGGCCCTCGACCTGGCGGCTCTTGCCCCTGTTTCACAGCAAGCACAACTGCGGGTGGATGAAGCTTTTCGCTACGCCCGCCGCGGGGCGCTCTATGCCGCCCGGGCCGAGCTCATTCAGGCCTTGCGAATGATCGCCCAGGCCGTCGACACGCTCGAACGGGACAACCGCCGCAGCCAGGCGCTCGCCGCCGGCTTTCATGCGATGAAGGAAGCGGAAGATTTCTACGTGCGTAGCGATACGCTGGAGCACGATCTCGACGTCGAAGGGATTGTGCTCGCTCATCGGACGCCGGTGCTCAAGGGCAAGCCGCTCGACGGCGTCTCGTCGCTTGCTGCGTTGCAGCACTACTATGCGTTTGCCCAGCAACAATTCGCCATCGCCGCGGCGGGCACACCGGCCGGCTCGCGAGCGCTCTACGGCTTGGGCAAGGTCCACATGACGCTCGCCCGCGATTCGAGCGACGACCGTTCGCACCAGACGCCCAAGGCGATGGCGTTCTTCCAGGCGTCCATGCAGGCGGACGACCGGAATTATCTGGCGGCGAACGAACTGGGTGTGCTTCTCGCGCAATTTGGCCAGTTGGCCGAAGCCCGGCGGGTGCTCGTCCATAGCGTGAGCATGCAGTCGCATCCGGAGGGTTGGCAGAATCTCGCGGTCGTGCACAGCCGACTCGGCGAGCATGACTTGGCCCGCAAAGCCACGTATGAGCGAGAACTGCTGATCGCTCAGTCGGCTGGCAAACCGCGCAGCGATCAACCGGTGACCTGGGTGGGCCCGCGCGAGTTCAACTCGGTCGGCGGCCCCGATGCGATGGCAGCCGCCCCTGCCTACCGACCTGCCCAACCTGGAAACACCACGCGGAGGTAATCGTCATGCAGCGCTATCCGAGCGTCGGCACTTCGCTGGCCCAACGCAGTTGGGCGGTGGTGACCCTGTCGGCTGTGCTGGTCAGCGGCCTGGCCGTGGTCAGCATGATCGGTGGGCATCGCCCGCCGAAGAAGACCGTAGAAGCCGCTCCGATCCAGCGCGCCACGGCGGAGCCTGCCTGGCTGGAGATCGACCTGCGCAAGCCTGAGGGCAAGAACTCGGAAAGCGATGAAATCACGCGCGACGTGCCCGCCGGACTGACTCAGCAACTGATTCAGCTCTGCCAGCACTATGGACCGGCGCCGTGTGCTCCCTGTGGCGACGCGTGCGAACGACGGATCGATGGCGTCGATTGCCGCTGGGGCGATGGCTGCGGCGAGCCTCGCTGGAACAACTGGGGACCGATTCCCTGGCAGGCGTTCGCTCAAGGCGAATACATCGGGCCGGCCCGGCTGGCGCATGTGCCCGAGTATCGCTTGCGCGTGGATGATCAGATTGAGTTCATCTACGTGCTCATGCAGCGTGAATCGTCGAAACCGTACCACCTGCAAGTCGGCGACGTGGTGAAGATCGAATCGCTCGTCGATCCCACGATCAACCGCGATGTGACTGTGCAACCCGATGGCACCATCACCGTGCTGCTGCTCGGCGAGATACACGCCGGCCGGCTGACGACGGCGGAACTGCAGCGGATCCTGAACGAGCGGTATCAGAAGTATTACAAGAAGCCCGACATCCTGGTTTCGCCGGTGCGCACGAACACGCGCCTCGAGCAATTGAAAGCGGCAGTGGACAACCGCTTTTTCAGCGGCGGTCAGGGACGCAGCGTTCGCGTGAATCCCGAAGGGACCGTTTCGCTGCCCGGCATTGATCAGGTGCCAGCCCAGGGGCTGACGCTCGAAGAGATCAAGCGCGAGGTGAACGAGCGGTACGCACAGATCGTCGACGGCCTGGAGGTGACGCCGAATCTGTTCGCCCGGGCGCCACGTTATGTGTTTGTGCTTGGCGAAGTCCGCAGCCCAGGCCGATATGAGCTGCAAGGGCCCACCACCGCGATGGACGCCCTCGCACTCGCCGGCGGCTGGAACAACGGCGGCAACACGCGACAGATCATCGTCTTCCGCCGGGCCGAGGACTGGCGATTGCTCGCCACGAAGCTGGACCTGTCCGGAGCGTTGTCGGGGCATCGCCCAGCCCCGGCCGACGAGATCTGGATTCGTGACAGCGATCTCGTGGTCGTTCCCAAGACGGCAATCAAGCAGGCCGACGACGTGATCGACCTGGTTTTCACCCAGGGCATCTACCGCGTCTTCCCAATCAGCTTCAACTACACCTGGGGCACGGGCTCGACGATCACGCAGGCTAGTCCGTAGCCTGCCTCGGGAAGCATGCATTCTCCCGTAGCTGAATTCGCCAGAATTCAGACGCCCTGCAAGTAGACGCTTGGTTTGTCTGAATTCTGGCGAATTCAGCTACCGGGAAGCAGAGCGATTTCGGCCTAGAACAACCGCAATTGCCGCTGTGGCGCATCGAGCGAATAGGCGTTGAAACCGAGGGCTTGCAGCCGCTGCACAAAGCTCTGCGGACCATGCGTGCAGTAGATCTCGCGCGGTTCGACGCGCTCGACGCAGGCCACCAGTTCGTCGTAGTCAGCGTGATCGGAGAGCGGCACCGCGTAGTCGACGCCTTGCCGGAACCGATATCGCTGTTGCACCGCCCAGCCAGTCACGCCAATCGCCACCGGACGCAGGAGCCCCTGCAAGCGAGCCTGCTTCTGCGGTCGGGGCGGGGCCACCACGACGGCGCCGGCAACGGCTTGTTCGTCGTAGAGAGCATAGTTGCCCAGCGAGCAGCCGCATTGCTCGTAGATTTGGCTGATGGCATGCACCAGCGGATGCTGGAGCACGCGAAATCCTAGATCGCTCAGGATGCGAGTCACTTCCTGGCTCTTGCCGAGGACGTAAGCGTGGACGACGGGAGTCCGGCCGTCGTTAAGCACCCATTCGACGACGCGACGAAGCATCTCGATCGCTTCCTCGCGCGGCGGCAAGCGATAGGCAGGGTCGCCGTAGGTGCTCTCCATGACAAGCACGTCCGCCTTGGGAGGATCGGCGCGTTCGGCGGTCGAGGAAGGTCCGAGCTTAAAGTCGCCTGTATAGAGCAGCTTCTTCTGCTCGGTCTCCACCAGCAGCATGGCGCTGCCGAGCACATGGCCGGCTGGATGGGTCGTGAGGCGAAAGTCGTCCCACTCGAGCGGCTGGCCATACGGCATCGACTTGGTTTGTCGCTTGCCGAAGCGGTATTGATAGAGGAGCGACGTGGCGGGCGTGGCGAACGCGAGTTCGTGCGCCGCCATGTGGTCGCGATGGGCGTGCGAGATGAACCCCCGCGGCTGTCGGCGGGTGAAATCGACCGCGAGATCGATGTCGGTGATTTTCAGCCCGCGATCGTAGTGAAACATCGACAGCTTGAAGGTTAAGCGACGCCCGCCGCCGCAAAGAGAGTATCGAGCACGGCCGAGGCGCTGGCAATCGTCGCCTCGCGCTTTTGTCCAGCATGCCGCGATGGATGGCAGGCGATGGAGACCGGCCCATCGTAGCCTTCCTCTTTCAAGAGCGAGAGCACCGCCGAAAAATCGACGCCTCCTCCCTCGCCAGGGATCAACCGCTGCTCATCGGTTATCGTTTTCAGATCGGCGTCGGCCGGCAAGTCGCAGAGCCGAACGGCCACGATGCGTTTGCCGCCAAATGCACGCAGGCGTTCGAGCGTGCCGCCGCCAACCTGCCACTCCCAGGTATCGAGCGCCAGGCCAATACGCTCCGAGGCGACCAAATCGATCAGCTGGCAAATCCCCTCGGCCTGTTGAATGAATTGATACTGCGAGGGATCGTGAGCGCTGGGAGACGCCTGCAATTCCAACCCTACACGCACGTCCTTGGCTGCTAGCAAAGCTGACAACTGCTTGAGCCGGTCACCAACGCGAACAAAGTTCTCGTGGAAAGGACGCTCGGCGCTATGGGCGGGGACAGTTAGCAGCGCCCGATTGGCCTGAAGAGCGGACGCGACGTCCAGCGGCAACGCTAGCTTGCCCAATTGCGAGGCGAACTCATCATCGCCCGCATCCAGATCGATGGGCAACTGCCAGCCGCCGATCTTAACCGGAGCGGCTGCCAGGTAGCGGACGGCGTACTCAATGCCGCCACTCTCCGCTCGCTTTACCAGTTCGCCAATGTCGATGTCGAAACCACGGAAGCGATGCGTCAGACAGATTTCGACGAGTTCCGTATGCCGCCCCGAAATGCCCAGCGCCGCTGGACTCAGATTCTTGTCCATGATGCTCCTTGTGCCGCCACGAACCTCTTCTCATCACTCACCGCGTTGTTCCGTCGCGGGGGACCTATTATGCCGACTTTGACGATCCGCATCAAAGGGGCGGCCGGAGTGTTTGCGACGTCGCGCCGCGATTCACGAGGTAGATTTTTCGATTGCAATGCGATGCTGGCATGCTGCGCAGCGTTTGCTCGTTCCCGCGATCTGCGCGTGAACGTAGATGCCGACGCTCTGCGTCGTGCGCGCTTAGCGGCGAGCCGTGCATCGATTAACTGACGACACAGGACGCGGAGCGTCCGAGACTGGCGTTACGACGCAGAGCGTCGTAACGAGAGTGCGAGACTGACGAGAGTCGGATCCCATGGACCTTTGGCAAATCATCGTGCTGGCCGCCGTGCAAGGCGTGACCGAGTTCCTGCCGATCAGTTCGGATGGGCATCTGGTCGTCGTTGCGCCGCTGCTGTACGGCAGCTCCACGCCGCCCCCCGGTATTGCGGCGATGACAATCGTGCTGCACATGGGCACGCTGCTCTCGATCCTCGTCTTCTACTGGCGGAGAGCGCTACGACTGCTGGGCGAAGATCGACGCGTGCTCGGCTTGATTGTCGTTGGCACGATTCCCGCCGTGCTCGTTGGTGTGCCGATCAAGTTTTTCTTTGAGCCAGTGCTCGAAAGCGTGTGGCTCGCGGGACTCATGCTGCCGGTCACAGGGCTGGCGCTGCTGTGGCTGAAGCGATTTCCCGCCGACGGAAAGGACTATCGCGAGATGTCGATCGGCGACGCCTGGTGGATCGGCATGTTTCAAGCCGCCGCCATCTTGCCCGGCATCTCGCGGAGCGGGACGACCATTTCGACCGGCGTGACCCGCGGACTTTCGCGATCATCGGCCGCGACTTTCTCGTTTCTGATGGCGATTCCCGCGATCGCCGGAGCAGGCGTGCTCGAGATTCTGAAGCAGATGCTCAAGCCCTCCGGCCCCCCTTTGCCGCTAGCTCACGCTTTGATCGGCGGCGGCGTGGCGTTCGTCGTGGGGCTCGTCGCGCTTTGGTGGCTGAACCTGTGGCTGCAGCGTGGCCGGCTGCACTGGTTCGCCTGGTACTGCATGGCGCTCGGCGCCTGCGTTCTCGCCTGGCAGACCTACGCGACGCTGAGCTAAGACTCGTCGTCGCTCAGGCGCTGGGCGCGGCGGACAAAGTAGTCGTCGCTCGTGATCGCCGCCACGGTGAGCACCGCCAGCACGCTCAATTCGCCGACGAGCATCTTGAGGCCGTGGCGATCCATCAGGCCGACCATCCCCCCTTCATCGGCCATCCGCGGATCGAGCAGGCGGACCGTCATCACGCCATAGGCGCAAGCCGTAATGGCAAACGCGATCCCCACGACCACCAGGGCGGCGTAGAACGGGTTGAAGGGTTTCTTTTGCGGCATCGGACGTAGGGTAGGCTTCCGGCCTGCCCGTGGCAAAATCCCAATGACCAAGCACCAATGACCAAAAGATAGTGATCAGCGGATCACCCCTTTGGTCATTCGGATTTGGTCATTGGTCATTCTTCAGGACGGGCAGGCTGGAAGCCTACCCTACGGGCGGGTCTCCACTATGATACAGGATTGTTTTGCGTGCGAGGACGTCGACAGGTGAGGGCGGGCGGTTGAGCGGCAAGCATATCGAACTGCGAGGCGTGGAAGTCCATAACCTGAAACAGGTTGATTTGGATATTCCGCTGCGCAAGCTGGTGGTGTTTTGCGGCGTCAGCGGCAGCGGCAAGACCAGCCTCGCCCTCGACACCCTCTACGCCGAAGGGCAGCGACGCTACATCGAAAGCTTTTCGGTCTACACCCGCCAGTTCCTCGAACGACTCGAGAAGCCGGCCGCCGAGCGGATCGACGGCATTCCGGCCGCTATCGCCGTCACGCACGAAAATTCCTCCCGCTCCAGCCGATCGACGATTGGCACGGCGACCGAGACGGCCGACTATCTGCGGCTGCTGTACTCCAAGATCGCCCAGCTCTTCTGCCGACAATGCGGCCATCCCGTCACGCGCGAGAGTTCGCAGACGATCGCCGACAAGTTGAACACTCTGCCGGCCGGCACACGCTACATGGTCGGATTCGTCGTGCATCCCGCCGGAGGCGATTCCGACGAAGCGATCGGCCGACTGAAGGAGCAAGGTTTCACCCGCGTGATTGCGGCGGGTAAGACCATCAACCTGGCGACCGACGCGTTGCCTGAGGGAGCGGCAGGGAATGAGTTGAATGTAGTGGTCGATCGCCTTTCGGCAGGCGGAGCCTCCGAACAGCGCTTGCGAGACTCGCTGGAAACGGCGCTCGAACAAGGTGGCGGGCAGTGCTTCGTACTGGTCGAGCCCCTTGAGGCCACAGCCGACGCGGGCGAGTCGCTCCACTGGCTTCAGGCTGGTGTAGCGAGCACCGTCGACGAGCGCAGCTACCAACGCATCGGCTTCGCGAGCCAGCTTCGCTGTCTGCGGTGCGATCTCGAATACGCCGAGCCGGAGCCGCGGCGTTTCAGCTTCAACAGCCCGCTCGGAGCGTGCCCAACCTGCGAAGGGTTCGGCAACCTGATGGACTGGGATATGGAGCTGATTGTCCCCGATCCTTCGAAATCGATTCGCAACGGCGCCATCGCTCCCTGGAACACGCCGGCCTATGCCCACGAGCTTCAAGAGCTGCTCGCGCTCGCTTCGTCGTACGGCATTCCGGTGGATGTGCCGTTCAGCGAACTCACACCCGAGCAGGTGCGGCTGATTCGCGAAGGAGTTCCGCAGCGGAACTTCGGCGGGCTGGAAGGTTTTTTCGCCTGGCTGGAGAAACGCAAGTACAAGATGCACCTGCGGGTGTTCATGAGCCGCTGGCGCAGCTCGCGGGTCTGTCCGACGTGCCAGGGCAATCGGCTCAACGACGAAGCGCTCGCCTGGAAGATCGCGGGGCTGCACATCGCCGAAGTGACGAAGCTGCGGATCGACGATGCGCTGGCCTTCTTCCTCGCCTTGGAGCTCAGCGACTATCAGCGGAAGCTCGCCCGTGTGATGCTCGACCAGGTGGTCTCGCGCTTGAGCTTTTTGAATGCTGTGGGAGTCGGCTACCTGGAACTCGACCGGACGCTCCGCACGCTGAGCGGCGGCGAAGCCCAGCGCGTGGCGCTCACCACGGCACTTGGCTCCAGCCTGGTGAACATGCTGTATGTGCTCGACGAGCCATCGGTGGGCCTGCATCCACGCGACGTGACTCGGCTGATTCAGGCAATCGAAGGGCTACGCGATCGGGGCAACACGGTCGTCGTGGTTGAGCATGAGGAGGGAATGATTCGGGCAGCCGATTGGCTGGTCGAGATCGGCCCCGGCGCGGGTGAGAACGGCGGACGAGTGTCGTTCCAGGGAACGCTACCCAAAATGCTCGAAGCGGGAGCGAGCCTGACCGGCGACTTCCTCGCGGGCCGACGGGGTGTATCGCTCCCCGAGCGCCGCCGGCCGACGTCGCGCGGCTTTGTCAAGCTGAGCGGCGCGCGGGGCAACAACCTGAAGAATCTCACGGTCGAGTTTCCGCTCGGCCTGATGTGCGTTGTGAGCGGCGTCAGCGGCGCAGGCAAGAGCACGCTCGTGCAAGACACGCTCTACGGCGCCATCTGCAAGCGCAAGCGGAAGGACTGCGACAAGCCGCTCCCTTACGACGACGTCGTCGGTGATGGCCAGGTGGACGACGTGGTGCTCGTCGATCAAAGCCCGATCGGTCGCTCCCCCCGCTCGAATCCGGTCACCTACATCAAGGCATTCGATCCGATTCGCGCGGTCTTCGCCGAAACGATCGAGGCCCGCACGCACAACTACGGCCCCGGACATTTCAGCTTCAACATCGAAGGTGGCCGCTGCGACGCCTGCCAGGGGGAAGGCTATGTGCAGATCGACATGCAGTTCATGCCCGATCTGTTCATGAAGTGCGGCACGTGCGGCGGCACTCGCTATCGCCGCGAAATCCTTTCGGTGCAGTATCGCGGCCGGAACATCGCCGACGTGCTCGAGATGACGGTCCGCGAAGCGTTCACGTTCTTCCGCGGTCAATCGAAGGTGCAGGCCAAGCTCAAGCAGCTCATCGACGTCGGACTCGATTACCTGCAACTCGGTCAGCCGGCGAACACGCTGTCGGGGGGCGAGGCGCAGCGATTGAAGCTAGCCGCCTACCTGTCGGAAGCGACCCGCAGTCGGACGCTATTCCTGCTCGACGAACCAACGACCGGCTTGCACTTTTCCGACGTGGTGCAACTGCTCGACTGCTTCGACGCCCTGCTGGGGATCGGCCACTCGCTGATCATCGTGGAACACAATCTGCAGCTCATGCGAGCAGCCGACTACATCATCGACATGGGCCCCGGCGCCGGCAGCGAGGGAGGACAGGTGATCGCCCGGGGCAC
>JAEZAS010000306.1 GCA_023430365.1 Planctomycetota bacterium | reverse complement strand
CGACGGCGACTGGACGAAAGTCGTCCAGGATGTTCGCGTGAAGCGCATCGTTCTCTCCGAGCAGGATCGGATCGGCATCGGCACGTTCCAGCCGAAGGACGAAAAAAATCAGGACAGCACCGAGCTGACCGGCGACATCAACTATCGCAAGATCGCCGAGTACGGCAGCGACAGCGACCCGCGAGCCTTCAACTTCGACGGCGAATTCAATGTGGCCAACCGGGGCATCATCGAGTTCATCGAAGTCCTGAAGCTGGACGTCGCCTTCCTCTACGACCTGCTCGGCGCCAGCCAAGAGCACAAGGTGAAGCCCAAAAAGTTCGCCCAGACCGATATCGATGAGGTCATTATTGGGCACACAAACGAGCCGGAATATCGCCGCCTGCAGAACAACGAGTTCATGGAGGCCCTCCGAGACCGAACCGTGAAGATCGACATCCCGTACGTCACCCGGCTGTCGGACGAGATCAAGATCTACGAGAAGGACTACAACGCGCGGAAGGTGAAGGGGAAGCACATCGCCCCGCACACCATCGAAATGGCCGCCATGTGGGCCGTGCTAACCCGCCTGGAGCCGCCAAACAACGCCAGCCTGACGCTTCTGCAAAAGCTGAAGCTCTACAACGGCAAGTCGCTCCCCGGCTTCACCGAGGAAAATATCAAGGAGCTGAAAGAAGAGTGCGCCAGCGAGGGTTTGCACGGCATTTCGCCCCGCTATGTGCAGGACAAGCTCTCGAACGCCCTGGTTTCGCACCTCGCTTCGACCTCGATCAACCCCTTCATGGTGCTGAACGAGCTCGAAGCGGGGCTCAAGCACCACTCGCTCATCACCGCCGAAGAAACTCGCGGCCGCTACCGCGAGCTGCTCGGTGTGGTGAAGGAAGAGTACGAGAACATCGTGAAAAACGAGGTTCAGCGCGCGATCGCCGCGGACGAGGACGCCCTCAAGCGTCTGTGCGCCAACTACATCGACAACATCAAGGCCTACACGCAGCGTGAAAAGGTCCGCAACAAGTTCACCGGTCAGTACGACGAGCCGGATGAACGGCTGATGCGGTCGATCGAGGAAAAGATCGACATCCCCGAAAGCCGCAAGGACGACTTCCGCCGCGAGATCATGAACTACATCGGCGCCCTGATGATCGACGGCAAGACGTTCGACTACAAGACGAACGAACGGCTGTACCGGGCGCTGCAGTTGAAGCTGTTCGAGGACCAGAAGGACACGATCAAGCTCACGAGCCTCGTGTCGCAGGTCGTCGACCAGGACACGCAGAAAAAGATCGACGTGGTCAAAGGCCGCCTGATCCGCGACTTCGGCTACGACGAAGAAAGCGCCACCGACGTGCTGAACTACGTGGCGAGCATCTTCGCGCGCGGCGATGTGAAGAGGAAGTAAACCGTAGACAGTTTTCAGTAAACAGTTCAGAACGTTCCGTACCAGGATCCAGCCAGGGACGGAACTAACCGGAGGCTCCGCCTCCGTGCCTCGCAAGTGGAGCATCCACGCGCGAGGAGACGTGAAGCGGAAATGACGAATGACGAACTTCAAATGTCGAGGGAATGACGAAAGTCAAGGCCCGAAAAGACATTGCGATATTTGACTTTCGTGCTTTGACTTTCCTTCGACATTTGATTTTCGACATTCCCTACACCGAGGTTCCGCATGGAACATTGAGGTGGAGAGGCTCCACGATGGTCATGAAAATCGACCGCGATTCGTCGCGGTTTAAAGAGATTGTCCGCGGCAAGATTCGGCAGAATCTGCGGAAGTACGTCACCCACGGCGAGATGATCGGCCGCAAGGGGGGCGATCTGGTCAGCATTCCGCTGCCGCAGCTCGACGTGCCGCACTTCCGCTACGGTCAGAACGGCCGCGGCGGCGTCGGCCAGGGGGAGGGCGAAGCCGGTCAGCCGATCGCCCCGGGCGAAGGCGACCAGGACGGCCAGGGGCAGGCGGGTAGCGAAGCGGGCCAGCATGTGCTCGAGGTCGATATCTCGCTCGAAGAGCTGGCCGCGATCCTCGGCGACGAATTGCAGCTTCCCAAGATCGAACCCAAGGGCAAAGCCAACATCACGCAGGACAAGGTCCGCTACACGAGCGTCAAACGGGTCGGCCCCGAATCGCTCCGCCATTTCCGCCGCACCTACGTCCAGGCCCTCCGCCGCCAGATCAGCGAAGGAACCTACCGGCCGATCGAGCCCAAGGTGATCCCGTATCGCGACGACCGCCGCTATCGCTCCTGGGAAAGCGTGCCGGAACCGGTCGCCAACGCCGTCATCCTCTACGTGATGGATGTCTCCGGCAGCATGACCGACGAGCAAAAAGAGATCGTCCGCACCGAGGCCTTTTGGATCGACACCTGGCTCCGCAGCCAGTACGACGGCCTGGAACGCCGCTACATCATCCACGACGCGGCCGCCAAGGAAGTCGACGAGCACACCTTCTACCATACCCGCGAAAGCGGCGGCACGCGGATCAGCTCGGCCTACAAGGTCGTGCAGGAGGTGCTGAAGAACAAGTTCGACCCCGCCGAGTGGAACATCTACTGCTTCCAGTTCTCCGACGGCGACAACTGGGGCGAGGACAACCGCTCAGCGCTCAGCATGCTCCGCGAACAGATCATGCCGCAGTGCAACCTGTTCTGCTACGGCCAGGTCCGCAGCCCCTACGGCAGCGGCGAATACCTCCGCGTGCTCGAAGAGGCGTTCGGTCACGACCACGAAACGCTCGTGCTCTCCGAGATCGAAAACAAAGACGGCATCTATGAGTCGATCAAGACGTTCCTGGGGAAGGGGAAATGACGAATGACGAAATTCAAATGTCGAAGGAATGACGAAAGACAAAGCCCGAAAGACAAAGAGGGTCACGCGTCTCACACAACTCATTTGATTTTCGTGCTTGGACTTTCCCTCGACATTTGAAGTTCGACCTTCGAGCTTTCCCGCCCGCCAAATCCCAAATCATAAATCCGAAATCATAAACCCATGGTCACCCTCCATCGCTTTCGCGAACTCACGCCTGAACTGGTGAAGATCCAGGAGCAGATGGAAGGTCATGCGCGCAGCTACGGCCTCGACTTCTTCCCGACGATCTTCGAAGTGGTCGACGCCGACCAACTGAACGCGGTGGCCGCCTATGGCGGCTTCCCGACGCGCTATCCGCACTGGCGATTCGGCATGGAGTACGAACAGCTCAGCAAGGGCTATTCCTACGGCCTGCAGAAAATCTACGAGCTGGTGATCAACAACGATCCGTGCTACGCCTACCTGCTCGGCAGCAACGGCATCACGGATCACAAGCTGGTGATGGCCCATGTGTACGGGCACTGCGACTTCTTCAAGAACAACTACTGGTTCAGCAAGACCAACCGGCGGATGATCGACGAGATGGCCAACCATGGCAATCGCATCCGCGACTACATGGACCGGTTCGGCGTGGAAGAGGTCGAGAACTTCATCGACGCCTGCCTGAGCATCGAGGACCTGATCGACATCCACCTGCCGTTCATCAAGCGGCGGGACGATCCTCCGAAATACGCCTTCCCCGGAGCCACCGAGGAAGAAGCCCACCCGCTCGCCGCCACCCGCTTTCAGAGCAAGCCGTATCTCGACTCGTTCGTGAATCCGAAGGAAGCGATGGAGGAGGAACTGGAGCAGAAGCGCAAGGACATGCAACGGAAGGAAAACTTTCCGCCGGAGCCGATGCGCGACGTGATGCTGTTCATCCTCGAGAACGCGCCGCTGAAGGCCTGGCAGCTCGACGTGCTGTCGATCATTCGCGACGAGGCCTATTACTTCGCCCCCCAGGGGCAGACGAAGATCATGAACGAAGGCTGGGCCACTTATTGGCACAGCACGATCATGACGCGGCACGGCATCGAGCCCAACGACCTGGTCTGCTACGCCGATCACTGCGCCGGCACCCTCGCGGGGTCGCGCACCCGGCTGAACCCATACAAGCTAGGTGTCGAGCTCTATCGCGACATCGAGGAACGCTGGAACAAAGGCCGCTTTGGCGAAGAATACGACAACTGCGACGACTTCCGCGCCAAGCGCGACTGGGACAAGCAGACAGGCCTGGGGCGCGACAAGATTTTTGAAGTCCGCCGGGTGCACAACGACCTGACGTTCATCGACGAGTTCCTCACGCTCGACTTCTGCCGGCAGTACAAGCTGTTTTCGTTCGGCTACAACGAAGATTCCGGCTATTACGAGATCGAAAGCCGCAAGTTCGAGCAGGTGAAGCAGCGGCTGCTCTTCAACCTGACCAACATGGGCCGGCCGATCATCTACGTGCGGGACGGCAACTACAAGAACCGCGGCGAACTGTTCCTGGAGCACCGTTTCAGCGGCGTCGAGCTGCAAAAGAACTACGCCGAGGACACGCTTGCCAACCTCCATAGACTTTGGAAGAGGCCCGTGCACATCGAAACGGTGCTCGACGAGACGAAAGTGACCTACTCGTTCGACGGTTACGAACACACGACGAGCGAAGATAAGCCCAACTGACCCGTTATGACCTACGCCCAGCTCATTACGTCCGAACTCGACCGCATCGCGGCCCAAGGCCGCGGCCGGCTGGAGGTCGATACGGGCAAAGGGGAGCTGGAATCGCTGCTGTCAGCCGTCGACGCCATCGGCTGCGCGTTCGAATCGTTTGCGCTGACGACCGACCAACTCGCCGGCGCCTCGATGGAGCACATCAAAAAGCTCAGCGAGGCGCTGTCCTCGCGGCTGAACTACCTGCTCGAGCCAATCAGCCCAATCGAAGCCGATTACGAGAGCTGCACGCTGCAACTGCGCAGCAGTCCGCCGCGTCAGGGAGAGCAGGGGACCGTCTACTACGAGTTGCTCGTCAAGCGCGGGGGCAGCCTCTCGCTGCAGCGCTACCTGGCCAAGCCAGGCCAAATGCGCCTGCCCATCGCAGCCCAGGTAACCCGCGAAGTGTTCCACCGCCTGGCCGACGATTTCGTCGCGGTACTGGGTTAGTCGAGAGCAATTCTTGCTTGCTATCTTCTGGGGTCGCACGCCCCGCTGGGGTGGCACGCCCTGAGCAAAGCGAAGGGCGTGGAGCGCCCAGAGCGAGACAGCCACCCCCTTCACTGCGTTCCAGGGCGTGCCACCCATTCGCGTGAGCCACCACCGTTCCGGCGAGCGGGAGACGTAAGTCTCCCGGTGAATGGCGCGCGACGGTCGAAGTTACCGGGACGCTCACGCGTCCCGCTCGCCGGCTGGGGTGGCACGTCCTGAGCAAAGCGAAGGGCGTGGAGCGCTCAGAGCGAGGCAGCCAAGCCCTTCACTGCGTTCCAGGGCGTGCCACACAATCCGCGTGAGCCACCACCGTGCCCGGCGAGCGGGAGACGTAAGTCTCCCGGTGAACGGCGCGCGATGGTCCGACGAAGTTACCGGGACGCTCACGCGTCCCGCTCGCCGGCTGGGATGGCACTCGCTGAGCAAAGCGAGGGGCGTGGAGCGCCTAGAG
>JAEZAS010000289.1 GCA_023430365.1 Planctomycetota bacterium | reverse complement strand
CCGCACACGGAGTGTGCGGACGACTTTAATTACTCAAACACCCCTGCCCCGAAGTTGCCGCCGTTCTTTTTGGGCGGTTGTTCGCTGCGCTGGTCGCGCTGTTGGGGTTGTTGCCCCGGCGTGGGCGAGGTGGGGATGTGCGGCGGTGGCGGTTGGGTTTCGGGGCCTTCCAGATGGCTGCCGGGGGGCATCGCGGGAGGCGATGCGGTGGCGGCCGGTGGCGGTTGGTCTTCGGCTTGAGGTTCGGGCGGCGGTGGCGCCGAGCGGGCTTCGTGCTGGGCGGTGAGCGTGCCGGTGTCGATGTCGTCGTCGTAATCGTCGTCGTAGCGCGACACGTAGCCTGGCTGCTGCGAGCGCTCGACCTCGGCGCGGAATTCGGCGATCACGCGGTTCTGGATCATCTCGCGACACTGCGAGTTGATCGGGTGGGCGATGTCGGCGTAGAGCTTCGCCCGGCCCTCCTGGTCGCGCTGAGTGCGATCTTCGCGCAGGCGAGCCCCACACTGGTTGCAATAGCTGGCTTTGAGGTGGTTCTTGCTGCCGCAGTTGTGGCAGTGGCTTGTGAGCTTGCGGCTGGGCATGGCCACGAAGGGGCCGTTGGTGCCTTCGATGATTTTCAGATCGCGCACGACAAAGCAGTTGTCGAAGGTGATCGAACAAAAGCCTTGCAGGCGATCGTCCGAATCCTCCATCAGCTTGACGCGTACCTCAGTGATTTCCATGTCTCGTGTCCTCCAGCCGGCGGCCCTGGTTCTGGCATTCCTTCGCGGGCGGCAAGGCGGGGCCACCGCTGGCGGGCGGCCCTGCTCTGCTGTTGTTACCGGCTGTTGTTTGGCTGACCCTTGTGTTGCCCCTAGGTTGCTTAATTCTTGATCCGGCGTCGATGAGTTGGGGGTGTTACGCGCTGGCTGGGCCGGCGGGCAACGCATGTCCCCAACGGGCGGTTGCAGCCGCATGCACGCTACCGAGGCCCCGGGCTCGCAGCCGAGCGGCTGTTCGCCGGGCATGCCGGGCGTGATGACAGATACCGAAATAACTCGAACCGCTGCCGCTCATCTGGTGCCCCACACAATCGAGCCTTTCGAATTCCTCCTGAAGTCGCACGATCCAGTGGCTCAGCCCAGCGGCTGGAGCCTGTAGACGATTCAGCATAAGGCGGGCCGCTTCCCGGGTATCGCCACGAACCAGCGCCTCTCGCAGGGGTAGGCTGCTGGCAGGCGTTTCGGCGGGTCGGCAATGGCGATAAACCTCCGGTGTCGACAACCCTTCTGGCGGACGGACGACCACAACGTGCAGCCGGAGCGCTTCGATCGCCTCGATCTGTTCTCCCCGACCGCGGCAGACGGCTGACCCGCGGCTGAAGAAAAACGGGATGTCGCTGCCGATCTGGGCGGCGATGGCCTCCAGCTCCTCAAGTGGCAAACTCAAGCCCCACGCCTTGTTAGCGGCCAGCAAGGCGGCGGCCGCGTCGCTCGAAGCGCCTCCCAGACCCGCGGCGGCGGGGATGCGTTTGACGAGCTCCACGTCGAGCCCACGGCCGACGGCGGCCCGCTGTTGCAGCAAAGAAAGCGCCCGAACGACGATGTTCCTGCCCGGCTCGGGCAAGTCTTCCAAGCTGTGCCCCTGCTGGCTGCCAGCTTCCGTCCCTGCGGAGTCTCTCTGCTTCGCCCCACTTGCCCAGACGCAGGCCAGGCGGATCTCGCCATCGTCGCGCGGAGTCACCGTCAGCGTGTCGCAGAGATCGATCGCCGACATGAGCGTTTCGATCTCATGAAAGCCATCGGGCCGCTTCGCTAGCACTTCCAAGAACAAGTTGAGCTTGGCCGGCGTGTGAACGACGACTCGATCTGGGGCGGTTTGAAAGTACATCCCTGCCGATCCGGCCTAGGCTGCTGCGCTTTTCCGTAGCTGGATTCGCCAGAATTCAGACGCCCCTCAACGGGACGCTTGAATGGTCTGAACTCTGGCGAATTCAGCTACAGGCAGGATCGCCCTGGGCAAATAAGGACTGAATCACCGACAAAAATCGCAATCGGCTACAGCGCCTGCGACTTCAAGCGGCGAGCGCCGGCGATTGCCACGGCGCTGCGACGGGACACACGCTTGCCTGTCGACCAACCCTACCCAAGGCTTGGTCCGGGCGATCCAACACCCAACTCAGACCGGCGGACAAGATGCGAAACGAGATGGCGCGTCACGTTGCGAACGATTCCAGACCAGATTGTACCGGGGGGCCCAGGACGGTCAATCTTCAGCCCCGGCGTAGCAGGCACACTCCGTGTGTCGATTACATCAAATCGGCAAGGAGCGTGTGGGGGGCGGACGCCTCGCCGCTCATGCCTGCTCGAACTCGTACTCCAGCCGATCGAGCGCCGTCCGGAGCTCGGCCATGGCGGCCGACGAGTCCTCGCCCTCTTTCTCAGCCTTGCGCAGCGTTTTCCAGGCCTGGAGGGCCTCGGCGACGGCCGCCGTTTGACGGTTGAGGCGACGCGCGGCCGCTTCGCGCAAGGAGAGGGATCGGGAAGTTGCCGGATCGCGTTTCATGGGAAAGCAATGTAGCCAGCCGATGGCAGAAATCTAATGCCCGTTCCGTTTCGTGTTCTCGTGCTTTCGTGATCTCATTGAAAGAATCACGAAAGCACGACAGTACGAAAAGTTTCGGTTCGAGGGGCTGTCGGCACACGGAGGGTGTCGACTACTTTGTGGCGGCTGTTCAGGCCGACTTTTCGAGGCCGGCGGTCTGGTTCAGCTTGTTGTAGAGCGTTTTCAGGCTGATGCCCAGTTCCTTGGCCGCTTCGGGCTTGTTGCCCTGATGGCGCTCGAGCGCCTCGTGAATGGCCTGCATCTCAAGTTCGCTGAGCGACATCGGCACGCTGAGCCGCGGCTTGATCGTGGCGCCTTTGCGGGCGGCAAAACGCTGCGGCAGATGCTCGGGGGTGATCGGCGGACGGTCGCAGAGAATCGTCGCGTGCTCGATGACGTTCGCCAGCTCGCGAATGTTGCCCGGCCAGGTGTGCTTTTGCAGCATCTCGATCGCTTCGGGCGTGAAGAGCTGGTCCCCGGCCTTGGCTCCCGGCTGGAAGCGGTGGTAGAGGTGGCAAGCGAGCTCTTCGATGTCGCTGAGGCGATCGCGGAGCGGCGGAATGTGCAGCTCGAACGTGTTGATGCGGTACATGAGGTCTTCGCGGAACTCGCCCGCCTCGACCATGTCGGCCAGGTTGCGGTGGGTGGCGCAGACCACGCGCACATCGACCTCGAAGGCGTTGTTGTCGCCGACACGGCGGATTTCGCCGCTCTCGAGCACGCGCAGCAGCTTCGCCTGCATCGACTTGGGGAGCTCGCCGATTTCGTCGAGGAACAAGGTGCCGCCGTGGGCGACTTCGAACAGGCCGACGCGGTTGTCGTCCGCTCCCGTGAACGCCCCTTTGCGGTGGCCGAACAATTCGCTCTCGATCAGGTTTTCGGGCAGCGCGCCGCAGTTGATCGCCACGAACGGCCGATCGGCCCGCAGGCTGTGCTGATGGACGGCGCGAGCGACCAGTTCCTTGCCGGTTCCCGTTTCGCCGAGGATGAGCACGGTGGAGGTCGTCGGAGCGACCTTCTCGATCAGCTTCTTGACCGCTCCCATCGCCCGGCCGTTGCCGACCAGTTCGGTCTTCCCCTGCACGCGCTCGAGCTGATGCTTCAGCGCGCGGCAACGATTGACCCATTCACGCTTGCTGGCCACACGCTGGAGCAGCGTCTTCAGGTCGACGAGCTTGCAGGGCTTGGTCAGGTAGTCGAACGCGCCGTAGCGCAGCGCATCGCGGGCCGATTCGAACGACGCCTTGCCGGTGAGGATCACGGCGTCGGTATCGGGGGACATTTCCTTGCACTTGCCGATCACCTGAATGCCCGACATGCCCGGCATATCGAGGTCGACGATGATGCAGTCGTACGTGTTCAGCTCCAGCGCAGCCACGGCCGTCGCCCCAACGGGGCAGACCGTCACGTCGTGACCCAAGCGGGGCACTTCGAGGCTCATCAGCTCCTGCAGCGCCGGCTCGTCGTCGGCAAACAGGATCTTGAGTCGGTTAAGCGGCTTGGAGTCGCTTTTCAGATTCTCTTTCATACGACGCCTTCTCAGTCACTCGAAGCGGCAGGCTCACTCGCACGCGCGATCCCTTGCCGGGACCATCGCTGTGCGGCTGAATCTCGCCGCCGTGGTCGTTCACGATGCGGTACGTAATGGACAGGCCCAGTCCCGTGCCGCTGCCGTCGCGACGCCGGGTGAAGAACGGTTCGAACAGGTGCTGCAACACTTCGGGGCTCATGCCACAGCCGTTGTCGCGGACAATAAGCTCTGCGCTCGATCCTTGCACGCCCAATTCCACCCAGACCGTTCCGCCGGGGTCGAGGCTGTCGAGGGCGTTGGTGATCAGGTTGAGGACGACTTGCTTGATTTCCTGGGCGTTGACCGGGGCGAGCACTTGCTGCTGGCAGTTGAACTCGATGTGCTTCTCGCGGTACTTGCCGAGGTGGCGAACCATGTCGATCACCCCTTCGACCAGTTCGCAGAGATCGGTCTCGTGTTTCTGCATGTCTCCCATCCGGGAGAAGTCGAGCAGCTTGTCGGTGATGCCCTTGCAGCGGAAAGCTTCCGACTGGATGCGGCTGAGGTACTTGCGGAGGATCGCGATCTCGCTGTTGGGGTCGTCCTCGCTGCCAGCCTGATCCTCAAGGATGTCGCGCAGGCGCGACTCGAGCGATTCGGCGCACCAGGCGATCGACGCCAGCGGATTGTTGATTTCGTGCGATACGCCAGCGGCCAGGAAGCCGACGCTGGCGAGCTGTTCGCTGCGGACCACCTCGCGCGTGCGGGCTTGCACCTGGGCGTCGAGATCGCGGCGGATCTCCTGGAAGCGGGTGGTCATCGCGTTCAAGGCTTCGGCCAGCTCGGCGAACTCGTCATGCGTTCGCAAGTGAATGCGATAGTTGAAATCGTCGCAGTTGGCGATCCGCCGGCTCCCCTTGATCAGCTTGCGCAGCGGAGCGGCAACCCAGACGTAGCTCAGCGCAAGCAAGGCGCCGAGCATGCCGACCGCCAGGACCAGGCTGATCCAGGTGGCGACGATCCAGGTGCGATACTCGAGGCGGACTTCCTTGGCAAATTCGTGCATCCGCGCGTGCAGGTCTTTGGGAAGCTGCCCGGCGAGATCGTAGATCTGGTCGACTTGCAGGGCGAGCGACGTCTGCTTGAAGTCGTCGAGCACCCAGTCCGATTCGTTCGACGAACGCGCGAGCTCCGCTACGAGCCGTTCGATGCGCTCCATCGTCTTGCGTTCTTGCGTGCGATCGCCGAGGCGCAGGTCCGATTCGAGTTCCCCTTCCAGCTGCGTTTCGTAGCGGCGGAGGATGTCCTGCACCTCGATCAGCTTCAGCTGGAACTCGTGCCGCAGCACGCCGCCGTCGATCTGCTGCGAGTCGGCGTCGATCGTCAGCGCGCCGACGTGCCGCGCTCGGCTGAGCGTGACGCGCATGTCGCCGAGGGCCTTGGAGAGTTCGCCCGAGAGGGGGAGTTCGCGAGCTCGCTCCGAGATGGTCCGCGCCAATTGGCGATAGGAGTACGCGCCGCGAGCGCCGCTGAACGCGAGCACGCTCACGATGAGCAGCAACAGCGTAACGCACAGCAGCAGCTTGCGTTGGATGGACCAGCGCGTGACCAAAGCGACCTCCTTGTCGCCGCCCCGGGTGGCTATCCGTAGCCTGGGGCAGAACCGGTTGAAAGGACAACCGAGTCGGTAAGCGATCTGGCCCGGAGTGTAACAATTACAAACCGTTCG
Organism: Planctomycetota bacterium; assembly: GCA_023430365.1. GTDB lineage: Bacteria > Planctomycetota > Planctomycetia > Pirellulales > Pirellulaceae > JAEZAS01. Next base: position 1,198 of record JAEZAS010000289.1, on the reverse strand, counting down.
GAGCAAGCTCGATCTGAGAGGAGGCTTGCAGCCGCTTCCCCGTCGCAGCCGGGGCGTAACACGCCCCGGAGAAATGGCGCGAGGACGCTGCCAGGCGTGTTGAGGCCGCGCTAAGGGACGCTCGCCAGTGGCAGGCTTTTCACGAGGGATTTCCGGGGGATGTGATCCCCCGGCTCATGGCGCTCTAGGCGACGCGGCGGAGGAATTCGTCAGGGGCGAAGTCTTTCGACATCGCGCGCCAGCGATGCCAGCGGTAGGCGATTTTCTTCAGCGGCGGCAGGTGGCTTTCGTCGGTGCGGCGAATCGTCTGGTAGGGGAGCACGGGCCGCAGGCCGTCGGCCAGGCGGCGCTTCTGCAGGGCGAACGGGCTGGCGATGGCTGCGTTTGTGCGGTACTGGGCCCAGCCGATGTTGCCGTGGATGCCGCAATCGCCGAAGTGGCTGTCTTCGAGCACGTGGCTGATGAAGGCCCGCGAGCAGCCGTCCCACAGCTCGAGGACGTCGTGCATCAGCACGATCGCCTTGTCGACCAGGAACGGCTTGAAGTTCTCCAGATCGGCCTGCACCCCTTCGAGCCGATGATCGCCGTCGATCCAGAGCAGGCTGATCGGCCGGTTCCAGGTCTTGGCGAGTTCCTGCGAGGTGGACAGGTGAAACTCGACCCGGTCCTCAACTCCCTTGCGAGAGAGGTTGTGACGCAAGGTCTGGTGATTGGCCGCGGAGCCGTCGAGCGGATCGACCGAGACGATCTTCGGCCGGCCGGCAAGTTGCGAGGCCTTGGCCAGCAGGACGGTCGATTTGCCCTGGCAGGCGCCGATTTCGAGGATTTCACCCTGCGGATTGGCGTGGGCTGCCGTGAGCGCGAGAAAACGCACATCGCGCGGAGCGAGAAAACCGTCGATGTCGGCGATATCGCGCTCGATGCTTTCGAGCGTCTGCTCGTACTGCGGGTGAAGCGAAGCCATCCGTGACCTGCCTTTCTGCCGAGAGGGAAAATGGGCAGGCGGAATGTAATGGCTCCGTCGCCGATCGGTCAACGCTGATTTGACCCCCGAAGCCGACCGTCTCGCTCTATCGCCGCCGCATCGTGCCGCTGCTCCGCAAAGCCCTCGGCCGTCCCGCGATCTTTCGCTAGCACACGCCCCCCCACAGCCCGCGGGTAACACCCCCCGGCGAACAGCAGAGAGAACAAGCGACCC
>JAEZAS010000267.1 GCA_023430365.1 Planctomycetota bacterium | reverse complement strand
AACGCCGGCGACACCCAGAGGATCAGGCCGAGCGACGGAACCGCCAGCCAAGGCGGCGCCACGAGCGTCCCACAAACCACCGCAGCGATGGTGACCATCAACAGCAGCGTTCGCAGGTGGAATTGCACGTTACCCCCTACCGCCGATTAGCGACTTGATCGATTGCGCAAGAAACTTTCGTTCCAGCCTCCGCTAACCGTTCGTCCAGAGATTCTCTTGCGCTGCAAGCGCCGAATCGACCTGAATCAAAGCCTTCAATCGCTGCTCTTCCCGCTCTTCCGCCGACAGGTCCGTCGCGGAGTATTCCATGAACACCACGATGCACTCGGCAAGCTTCAGGAGCGAGCTATTCACCAGCACTCGCTGCACGTGCAGATCGTGATTGAAGTAAACGACCTCCCGCGTCTTCGTATCGAGACAGACCGGATCGCCGTTCGCCGTGCCGCCGATCTGGTAGCAATGCGGAAACTCGTCGAGCGGCACTGGGTCGTTCAACTCTCCGAAATTCAGGAGAGGAGCGTTGTCAGGCAATCCTACTTCCGTGAGCAACTCCCGTTCTTCGGCCGTCAACCGCAGGCTCTTGCCGCGACGGGCCGGCAGCCGAACGAATCCGTCGTTGTCGTCAACGTCTTCGAACTCCAAGGCTTCCTCCTCCCGGAAGGCCTTGAGCTCCGGCGGTTCCGCCTGCTGGTAACGAAGCTTGAACTCCCCCGGTGTCATCGCCCACCTCACCTTCGAGCCGAACGAATACTCACACCAACGGCAAAGTTCTTACTTCGCCGCCGGCGTCTCCACCTTCACACCCAGTTCCTTGAGCTGCTTCGTATCGACGAGGTTCGGCGCCCCGGTCATCAGGTCGGTCGCCTTCTGCGTCTTCGGGAACGCGATCACTTCGCGAATGCTATCCGTTCCGCCGAACAGCATCACGCAGCGGTCGATTCCCAGCGCGATGCCGCCGTGCGGCGGGGCGCCCATTTGCAGCGCCTCGAGCAGGAAGCCGAACCGGTTCTTCGCCGTCTCCTCATCGATCCCCAACAGGCCGAACACCTTCGACTGCGTCTCGCGATCGTGGATACGGATCGTGCCGCCTCCCGCTTCGCTGCCGTTGATGACCAGGTCGTAGGCGACGGCCCGGGCTTTGCCCGCGTCGCCATCGAGCAGCGGAATGTCCTGCGGCCGAGGCGCCGTGAACGGGTGATGCATCGAGACCCACCGCTGTTCTTCGGCGTCGTACTCGAACATTGGGAACTCCACGATCCACGAGAAGTTCATCGCCTTCGGATCGTAGAGCTTCAGGTCGACGCCGACCCGCTTCCGCAGGTTGTGCAGCGCCTTGCAGCTCACGGCCCAGGTGTCGGCGACGAAGAACATGATGTCCCCCGGCTTCGCCTGCATCCGCTCGGCGAACTTGGCCAGCTGCTCGTCGGTGAAGTTCTTGCTGATCGGCGACCAGAGCTTGCCGTCCGGTTCGACGCGGAACCAAGCGAGCCCCTTGGCCTCGAACTGCTTCACGAACTCGGTCAGCTCGTCGATCAGTTTGCGGCTGTAAAACGTTGCTCCGCTCGGCGCACAGATGCCGCGGACCTTCTTCCCCGCCGCAGCCGTCTCCTGAAACACGCGGAAGCTGCATTGCGCCGCCAGATCGGTGCAGTCGATCAGTTCGCAGCCGTAGCGCAGGTCGGGCGCGTCGTGGCCGAACCGCTCCATCGCCTCGTCCCAAGTCATTCGCGGCAGCGGCAACTGCAGGTCGAGGTTCAAGAACTTCTTCGCCAGCCGCTGCATCAGGCCGTCGATCATGCCCATCACGTCGTCTTGATCGACGAACGACATCTCGAGGTCGAGCTGCGTGAACTCCGGCTGACGGTCAGCCCGCAAGTCCTCGTCGCGGAAGCAGCGGGCGACCTGCACGTAGCGGTCGTAACCGGCGACCATCAGGATTTGCTTGTAGAGCTGCGGCGACTGCGGCAGCGCATAAAACATGCCGTTGTGCACGCGGCTGGGCACGAGATAGTCGCGGGCGCCTTCGGGCGTGCTCCGGCCGAGGATCGGCGTTTCGACATCGAGGAAATCGTGCTCCGCAAAATAGTTCCGCATCTCGATGATGATGTCGCTGCGCAGCTTGAGCAGCCGCTGCATCTCCGGCCGGCGGAGATCGAGATAGCGATACTGCAAGCGCAGGTCTTCGCCCGGCAGGTCCTGCTGTGTCGGCGTGAAGGGGGCGTTCTGCGACTTGTTGAGCACTTCGAGCTTCGTGACCCGCAGCTCAATCTCGCCCGTGCCGAGCTTCGGGTTGATTGTTCCTTCCGGCCGCTTCGCGATCGTACCGGTCACCTTGATGACGTCCTCGCTCCGCAGCTTCCGCGATTGCTCGAGTTGCTCCGGCCCCCCTTCGGGAGCGAAGACTACCTGCGTCTTGCCATAGCGGTCGCGCAGGTCGACGAACAAGGTGCCGCCATGGTCGCGGGCCGTATCGACCCAACCGCAAAGCGTCACCTCCTGGCCCACATGTTCGACGCGCAATTGGCCACAGGTATGCGAACGAAGCACGTATCCCTCCGACAGTCTCTCTCAAACACTCGAAACGCGGACCAGCGGGCCCCAGCCCACTCTTGGCGACCAAGAAGCGAACCGCCCCAGGGCTGTCCGCCGGGTCTCCAGCGACCCTAAACCGTGGTTATCGACCGATTTGCCGCCCCGGTCGCCGCAAAAGAATTCGCCATTCTAAACGGACGCCCCCAGGCCGCCTAGGTTCGGCAGCCAGCACAACCGGCCCCCAGATCCACCACCCACAGCCGGGCGGTAACACCGCCCGGAGAACCACCGAACACCTCCCCATCCCGCGCCGTCCACAAGGGATTTACTAGGGCGCGTCACAAGCAGGAATACAACAGCTAGCTCAACAGCAGTTTTCACAGCAACCGATTCCCTCACAACGACTTGCGACATTTACCCTCGTAAAGTTCACAACACTTCGCAGCCAGTTCGACCTCAAATCTCACAATACCTCCAGTGGGGGGTGGCTGCCGAGCAATCCTGTCAGAGGTTGTTCCCGCTAGTCTCCGCCCCGCTCCAAGCCGCCCTCGACTAAGGACTCCTGCCATGGACGTGACCCCTTGCCCTCCGCCGCCTGGCGGTAACCCCCCAACCGAACTTATACGCAACTTCTCAATTATACCAAACCACCGCTGACCAGCCCCTCCGTCGAAAACGCGAGCCCTGCTCAGATTGCATGGAGATCAGCCATTCTGCCCCACTACAATTGCTCCGCAGGGGTGAATTGCTCCGCAGGGCTGGGATTCAGAGGGTGACCAGTAGCACGTAAATCGAGAAACGTCCGGCCGAAGGAAGCCAAAGATGGTGCAGCGCCCGACCGACGCCCCGACCGTGCCTCACGAATACCTTCCCCCATTGCGTCGAGTGCAGTTCTCGCTGAAGGACTTGTTGCTGGTCCTTACTCTCAACGCCGTGGTCTGGGCCATGCTCGGACGCGCGGGCGGCTATGTCGCAGCGATTCAGGTGGGCGGACTGGTAACGCTTGGTTATCTGTTCCTCTTTTGCGGCTGGTGGGAGCCACTCACTCGACTTGACCATCTCCTCTATGGGGCGAGTTGGCTGTATGTCTGGCCTCAGTTGCCGACCGGTTTCTTATCAGGATTTTCCCAACCGGGATGGGCGGTGGCGCCGGCATCGCTCTGGCCACTAGGAATGCTTTGCCTTGCCGCCGCAGCAATTCTCGGAATGGCTTGGTTGCTGCAGATTCGCTGGGACTCGCGCGTGAACGCCTATCAAGGCTGGACTCGCCTGGCGGTCGCCGTCGCTTGCGCGATTCCCATGACGTTTCAAGTAACCCGCCAACAAGGGATCTCCGCGCGACTCCGTTGGGTCGGAGAGGAGCAGGTTGCGCACGACTGCCATCAACTGATGATTCGGTCCAAGTACTATGACATATACGCGCTGGCACAGTTCGCGAAATTGCCGCCGCCAACTTCCATTCCATTTCGCCGCGAAGAGTTCTCGACATCGCTGCAGCGGCTCGGTGTGGATCGGGCGTCGGTATCGGCTGGCAGAGTCACGCTCAGCCGCAACAGCAATTCGCGGTGGGCCCCGCAGTCGGAAATCGGCTACCGCTACCAACTCGACGAATCGGGTGAGGCCTATACCCTGTGGTGTTTTGACCAGAGTCAGCACATCTCCTGGCCGGTTGCCCGAGGGTCTACCGCATTCGAATCGAGACAGCCGTCGGAGAATGAACTTTTCGGTGAGGACTGACCTGGCCTCGCTCTACCTCCGAACCTCGCGAGACTGGCCCGTGCAGAATCCGAACGATGCTCCGGGGGAACCGTTGCATACAACTGCGGTGTCGGCGAGGATTCGCTTGGGCGTTCCGTCGCCCATCGATCGGCGGCGCAGGCGTCGGTTGCAACTCAGTATCCGCGATATCCTGGTTATCACGGCCATCGTCAGCGTAACGCTGGCTGTGTTTCTCGATGGCTTTCTCGGGGGTTTCAGTTCTCTCTACGCCAGCTTCACGTTTTCAGCGACCTACTTGGTCCACCGTCCCGCGTGGCGCGATCAACTGAGCCGATTCGATCGACGCCTTCTCATCGCCCTCAGCGTGATCGTGCTGCTGCAGGCGGGGGTCGGCTATTGGCTGGGCTATTCTCGTACGACCTCCTTGGATCCCTTGCTCGTTATCGCGATTGAGGGCGCAACGCTGGCGGCCTTTATCCTGACAGGAGTCGCTGCAATCGCATTTGCGAGTAATCTCGGCAATTTCTGGATGTGCGAGCCGTTCTGGCTACCCGCGTTTACCAGGGCGCTGGCCGCCTCGGCGATCGTATCGGTGACGGTGATGTTCTGCGCGGCGTCGCGCGGGGAAATGCATCAGATTCATTGGCTGGGACACGACCGGATCGCTCAAACCTGCCGGAAACTTGGGGAAGCCATTCATCAGGCTCCCTGGTCAGCCAGCCTCCGCGCCGAAGCAGAGGCGCACCCCGATTTCGGCGCTCCCGTGAAAGTCACCTGGGAACCGGATCGAGTTCGTTTCAAGCGCCAGAGTGGTGAGTTCATCTACCTACGTCGTGAGAAAGCGCGCAGTTACTCGGTGATCTGGCAAGACGATTTCGGACACTCGGTGCGCCTCGGCGGAGGTCCGCTGGAAGCCCCGCGCTAACCTTGAGTTCGCTGGGCGACGAGGTCCTGAATGCCGGAAGCGACTGCGACGGCAGGCTCCTCTTCCTCCACCGGCACGAACGTGCATTCGCTCAGGCCCCGGAACCACGTTTCCTGGCGGCGGGCGAATTGGCGGGTGCGCGCCTTTACCTTTTCGATCGTCTTTTCCAGCGACGCACCACCCGCCAGGTGTTCGAGCACTTCGCGATAGCCGACCGCCTGCGATGCCGTCCGGCTGAGTGAACCATATCGGTCGAGCAGGCCGCGGACCTCGTCGACCAGGCCAGCCGCGAACATCTGATCGACCCGCAGCTCAATTCGTCGGTGCAGTTCGTCGCGCGGCCATTGGAGGACGAAAACTTTGCATTGCTCGGCCGGCCGGCCCTCGTCGAATTGGGTTTGCCGGTGGCTGAGGGGCTGGCCGGTCTGGCGGTGGACTTCCAGCGCGCGGATGATCCGCCGCTTGTCGTTGGGATGCAGCTTGGCGGCCGCCAGCGGGTCCACGAGCGCCAGCCGCTGGTGCAGCGCCGCGCTCCCCACCTGCTCCACCTCGCGTTCGATCTCCCGGCGAAACTCCCAGTCGGCCGGCGGGCCTTGATACACGCCCCGCAGGAGCGATTTCAGGTAGAGCGCGGTGCCGCCAACGAACAGCACTTCGCGTCCCCGTCCGCGGATATCCGCAATCGCCTCGTGAGCGGCGTCGATGTATTGGCTGAGCGAATAGTCCTCGCTGGGGGCGGCCACATCGAGCAAATGGTGCGGCACGGCGGCCCGCTGCTCGGCGGTCGGCTTGGCGGTGCCGATATCCATCCCGGCATAAACGGTCATCGAATCGAGGACCACGATCTCGGCCCCAATCCGCTTCGCCAACTCAATACCGACAGCCGTCTTTCCAGCCGCCGTCGGCCCGGTCAGATACCAGCAATCAGCCGCCGCAGGGGCCGGCGGAACATCGGAAGCAGGCTGGGGGAAATAGCTCGACATAGTGGTTCAGCGGGAGAGAAAATGACCAATGTCCAAATCCCAATGACCAATGAAGCCGGAAAACGCAGCCGACCTTTGGACATTGGGGCTTGGTCATTGGTCATTTGGATCGGGCCCACCGCGGCGGTTGCGGCTGGCAGGCCTCGTATCTACCATAATCTATTCCCCTTTCCGCAAACGATGCCCCGCCGCAACCGCGAGCCGGACATTCTCGTAGGGTAGGCTTCCAGCCTGCCCGGAAAAGGAAAAATGCCCCTTGCCTCAATCCCAAGCACCCTATGGGCTTGGCTATTGTGGCTCGATGGTCGTTGGCGTCTAGTCACTTCGAGGAGCTCTGTACGGCAGGCTGGAAGCCTACCCTACGGTCGTCTCCACTCCCACATTCAGGAAACCCGCAATGAGCGACGCTGAAAAAATCGCTGGGCCGGCTGCGGCCTCGGTTTTCGCCCAGCTCATGGCGGTGATCGAAGACCGCAAGCGGACGATGCCCCCCAAGTCGTACACCACCTCGCTGTTTCAGGGGGGATCGACGAAGATCGGCGGCAAGATCACGGAAGAAGCCCGCGAAGTCGTCGAAGCCGCCCACGAACCTGGCGACGCCGGCCGGGCTCATCTCCTCTACGAGGCCGCCGACCTCACCTACCACCTGTTCGTGATGCTCGGCCACCACGGAATCACGCTCGCCGAACTCGAAGGCGAACTAGGCCGGCGGTTCGGCCTGTCGGGCCTCGAAGAAAAGGCCAGCCGACAGAAATGACGAATGACCAATGCTGACGGAAAATGACCAATGACCAAATCCCAATGACCAAAGATGGATGAGGCTCACTCGCGTCGTTTTGATTTGTGTGAGCGAACGGCTCAGTTCGGTGAGTCGGTGATCCGGTCTTGCCGCGAGCTTCGCGCTGATCCAGTTTCTGCCCCGATCATTCGCCAGTTAGTTCGAGCCGCAACCAGCATTGGCGCCAACTACGTCGAAGCCGACGAAGCTGGTTCCCGCAAAGAATTCAAGTATCGTATTAGTGTCTGCAAACGAGAAGCGAAAGAAACTCAGCATTGGCTCCGCATGCTTGTCGCCGCCGAGCCCGCTCACCGTGACAAATCGGCCGAACTCTGGAAAGAAGCCCAAGAGCTCCTGCTCATCCTAAGTTCCATTCATCGCAAAACAAACGAACGTGACTGACCCTCTCTCCTTTGGTCATTGGGGCTTGGTCATTGGTCATTTTCTCCCCAGCCCAGAACGCAGTTAGTTGTAAAGATGTCCAACCTCCGCATCGGTGTTCCCAGCAAGGGCCGGCTCAGTGAGCTGGCCGCAGAGATTCTTAAGCAGGCGGGGCTGACGTTCCGGCGGCAGGAGCGGAGTTTGTTTGCCCGCGTCGGCGAGATGCCGATCGACATCACCTTCCTCCGCACCGACGACATTCCGGTCCTCTGTGCCGAGGGGGCCATCGACATGGGCATCAGCGGCAGCGACCTGATCACGGAGGCGGGCGCCGACGTGATTTCGCGGCTCGAGCTGGGTGTCGGCAAGTGCAAGCTGGCCCTCTGCGTGCCGGAAGATTCGGGCATCACGAATCCTTCACAGCTTCACGGCAAGCGCATCGCCACCAGCTTTCCGAACATCACGAAGAAGTACCTGAAAGATCACAACGCCGACGTCTATCTGGTTGAGCTCGGCGGCTCGGTCGAGATCATGGTCACGCTCGGCGTCGCCGACGCGATTGTCGACCTGGTGGAAACCGGCAGCACGCTGGCCGCCAACCGCCTGCTGATCCTCGATCAGATCGGCCGTTACGAGACGGTGCTCATCCAGAACAAGGAACGCCGCCACAGCGACCTGGCCGACCGGATCGTCCGCCGGCTCGAGGGCGTGGTGATCGCCCGGGCCTACTCGCTGCTGGAGTACAACATTCCGCGCGAGCGACTCGGGGAGGCCGAGAAGATCACCCCTGGCTTCAACAGCCCCACGGTGAACTCGCTGGAAGACCGCAACTGGTGCGCGGTTCGTGCCATGGTTCGCCGCAGCGACATCATCAGCGTGATGGAGCAACTCGAAGCGGTCGGCGCCACGGCGATCCTGGAAACCCAGATCACCAACTGCCGCCTTTAGTAGTCGGCACACTCCATGTGCCGACAGAGCCGCGAACCGAGCCAAGCACTGCCGGTTCGCCGTCTCAGTTCGCCTTGAGCGGCGTGCTCTTCTTGCGTCGCTGTCCGCACACGGAGTGTGCGG
>JAEZAS010000212.1 GCA_023430365.1 Planctomycetota bacterium | reverse complement strand
TGTCGATATCGATCTCGTCCATCGGGCCGGCGTTGTCGGTCGGGGCAGGGGCCTCGCCTTCGGCGGCCGGCAGTTCTTAGGTCGCCTCGGGAGCGGCTTCAGGAGCCCCTTCGGCAGGAGCGGCTTCGAGGGCAGGAGCGGTCGCTTCTCCTTCGGCGGGCGCGGCCACGGTGGTTTCGGTCGCGACGGTTTCGACCTGCACAATGGTGATCTCCGCTCGTTTGAGCGTGGCAACGTTGTTCAGTTCGTTGCCTTCGACCAGTTCATCGAAGCTGTCGACGGCGACGACCAGCGTATCGAACGGGACAGCCGTTTCGCCTTCGGGGCCCATGGCCAGCACAGCGCCCGGCAGTTGGACCTGCAGGGTGGCCGACTCGCCGGGGGCGAGGCGATCGACGTTGAGCGTGACGCTTGGCGAGTCCTCGGTGATTTCACCGAGCACGGCGACCATCGACACGCGGAACTGTTCGGCAGTCACTTCGCCGGCGTTGCGGATCGTCACCTGGTAGAGCGGGCCGAGTTCGTCAGTGGCGTCGGTGATCATCGCCACGTCGACGAGTTCCAGGTCGCCAGGCGCCGGCTGGCCGGGCAGGGCGATGGCAACGGGCGGCGGCGGAATCCAACCGGTTTCGACGAAGTGCTGCGGCGGGCAGTAGCGCTTCACGCAGGGCTCGTAGTGGTTCTTGGCCATGCAGTGCTGCACGAGCAGGTTGATCACGTGGTGGCAATCCGATTTCCCCTTGTGAGGATGACCAGGCCATGGGGTACCGCAGAACTTGCCGCTGTGGTGACCGCCGATCTTATTGCCGATCGAGATTCCCACACCGCCGCCGATCTTCGCCGGGGCCGGCCCCGAGCCACCGATCTTGCCGATGACGCCGCCGACCTTGCCACCAGCGACGCCGCCAGCAATGCCCGGTCCGCGAACGGCCGGGCCACCTTGGGCGCCGCCGATCTTGATCCCCAAGCCTTGGCCGCCCGGCTTATTCGGGCCGCCGAGGATCTGCCGCGGATTCACTCCGGTGCCGTTGCCGATCAAGTGGCTCTTCACGTTGCCGGTGAGGACGTTCTTGGTGACGCCCGGCACGCGCGGGCCACCCAGCGGTCCGCCGGCTTGCTTCATGACGCCTGGGTGCGAACCCAGCTTGTTGTGCAGGCCACCGGTGACGCCCCCCTGGTTGAGCAGCGGGTTGCCCTGCGAGACACGGCCGAGGCCCTGCGGCTTGTTCATGCCGTGGAACTGATTAGCGCCCAGGCTGCGGAACGAGCTGTTGCCGCTGATGGACATCTTGGGTCGGGCGCTGAAGTTTCCGCCGCTCGAGAGCGAGCGGAAGTTGCCCCCCATCGACGAACCACCGCTGCGGAAGGACATGCCTCCTCCTCCGCCACCACCACCACCGCCTCGGCCACCGCCAAAGGAAAAGCCGCCAGCCCACACGGCGCCGGCTTGCAGGGCCAGGGCGACGCTCAGGGCGGTCAGCGTCAGGTACTTCACGTGTCGTTTCATGATCGTTCTCGCTTGTTGGAGATAGGTGTTTGTCTGGTCTGAATCCGCAACCGCGGCGGCAACGAAAGTCGAGGCGCAGCGGGCGGCTGGTTGTTACGAAAATTTCTGCAATCGCCTGGTTAGGCGTGCACGAAAAAAGCCCAGCGACTGCGTGGGGCAGTGGCTGGGCCTGTGGTTTCAGGTGCTGTGCTGGGCCGTTGGAGCCGCGGCGGCTCACCTTGCGTTAGTAGCAACCCCAGTACGAGAAGGTCGGGTAGCAGTAGGTCGTGTAGTACACAGGGCGGTACGTCACGATCGGCTGGTAGTAGCAGTAGTTGTAGCTGTACCACGGCGAGTAGCAGCCGTAGTAGTTGTAGCCACAGTAGCCGCCGTAACCGCCATAGCCGAAGCGACGGAAGCAGGCCTCAATGGCCTTGTCGCTCTTCTCGCTGCCAGCCTCGGTGCTGAGGCCGTCGATATCGAGGCTGGCTAGGCCGTCGTCGATCGAGACCTTGGCGTCGCTGATCGAAGCGACATCGAGCTTGGCAACCTGATCGAGCAGGTCGTCGCTGGCCATCGCCGAGGTCGCGAGCAGAGCCAAAGGCGCCACCGCCAACAGCAGGATCTTTTTGAACATCGGAACGTCTCCCTTTTCTTTCCGACAGGTGATTGGTGAGTGGAAGGCTGCGAATCTGTCGGTCTTTCGCGGCTCCAGGTGTCTCTTACACCCCTGCCAGGCGGATGACCGGTGAAGTTGTTACAGCAGCGGCGAAGAAAAAGTCTGCTGCACTCTGAGAAAGTAAGTGAGCCACGGATGGAACACGGATAAACACGGATGGGGAGGAGGACAGCAGCGGAAGCAGAGGACGTGATCTGTTAAGCAGGCAGCTCTTGTCTGTGCCTCACATTTCGTCTGTGTTTCTTCCGTGTTCCATCCGTGGCTAAAGCCCGTCACAGGTTCGGCGCATGAAAAAAGCCCAGAAGCGTGTGCCTCTGGGCCTGGGAGGTTGGCGGGTTGAAGTCAATCGCGTGGAAGAAAGTCGGCTGGCTTAGGCGTCCAGGCGCTCGATGCAAAAGCGGCGGAAGAAACGGCGGGCTCGGTGCCGGGCGTACCATTGCCGTTTGCTGCAATTGAACGAGTGACGACGTTTGCGGCTTCCGTCTGGCATGGCTTGTTCCTCCTCAGCAGACCACCGGCGCTCGATCCTCTCCTTCATCAGGCGTAGCGGGACCACTTCTGTTACACGCCGCCTCTGCATTTATCACGGGTCTCCTGTAACACCTGCCAGGTGGCTGCGCTGTTACTGGGAGAACTCTGATGGAATGAAACGCAAGGCGTGTTCCAAAGCACCAAACTTTTTCGCTCGCGCCCGATGCAGGTGAAGTTATGAAATGCAAACCTTCCTTTTGTGCCGTCCTGTTGCTCCTTGCCGCCGCCAGCGCTGGTCACTGCGAAGACAGTTTGTTCTCGCACACGCCGATCAACTCGGTCTTTGTCCAGCCTGGAGCCAATCCGTCCATGGAGCGCGGCCGAGGTGCGCCCACCCAGCCCCGCGAGGGGGGCGAGCCGGCAAAGCGATTGGCAAGCGCCCCGGATCTCGCCCAATTGATCGGACAGGCGGGGCTTGATGCGAAGGCCGTCAGCGAAAACGTCGTGTCGACGAAAGTCCAGCACGAGAGTTGGTCTTTCCCGGCCCTCGTCACCACTTCGGACGACAAAAACCAGGTCATCCTGATTCTGCTGCTCTCCGTTCTGAAGGACGACCAGCAGGTTCCCGCGGACAAGTTGCTGGGATTGATGAACGCCAGTCGCGATCACGCGCCCGCATTCTTCGCCTATAGCTCGAAGCGCAAACGGGTTGAGCTGTATCGCACGCTGGACAACCAAGGCATCTCGCCGGACCAATTGCGGGGCGAAATCGCCCGCCTGGCCGAGGTGGCTGCTCAGACGCAAGACCTGTGGAAGCTCGAAGCCTCGGCGCCGAGTGCTTCGCCGCCGGCTGGGCAAAAACCAGTCACCGCCTCACGGCCGCAGTCCGCAAAACCCGTGGCTACGGGCGGTCAGAACGCTAAGACGTCTCGACCAGGCAGCGTCAATTCGCTCGTTGGGCGCTGGTCCGCTTCGCGGTCGAAGACCGAGGCCTTTGCGATGCAACTCAAGACGGACGGCACCTTTGTGCTGGTCCACGTGAATCAGGGCAAACAGACGCGGTCGACCGGCAAATTCACGCTCGCCGGCCAGTCGCTCACCCTCGCGGGCAGCGATGGCAACAAACTGGCGGGCGACATCAGCCCAGTCTCCGAGCAGGAGTTCCGCTTTCAACCGAGCGGCGGCAAGGCGGGCAGCCTGACCTTCAAGAAGGCTGGCTAATCGGCCCTCGTGCGCGGGCCCGATTCGGACGGCCACGTAAGCCAATCGCCCCTTAGGAAGCTGGTGTAACAAGCGCCAGCTTTCTTCGCTTAGGCAGAACATGAACGGCTGCCGACAGTTCTGTCGCGGCGGCAACCCACCTGAACCAGCTTCCTACCCGAACAAAGTCTGAAAACGCGAAAGAACGGTGACCGTCATGAAAACGAGCTTCTTCCCAACCTGGCTGATGCGATCGGCCCTGTCCCTGTGCGCGGCGGCGACGCTTTTGGTCCTGCCGGCCGCCGCCCTGGCGGATGTGAACCTCTACAAGGACTCCCTGAAGTCGACGACCTGGGTGCTCTCGAAGAACTCGGACGGCACCTCGAGCGGAACCGGCGTGCTGGTCGACGAAAAGCAGAAGTTGGTCGTGACCAACTTTCACGTCGTCGGCGATTCGCGGGCGGCTGTGATCTTCTTTCCCGACCTGGAAAACGACCAGCCGAACGTCTCGCGGCAGCACTACCTCGACAATGTTCGCAAACTCGGCATCCGCGGTCGGGTGATCGCGACCGATCGCAAGCGTGACCTGGCCCTCGTGCAGATCGAACGCATCCCGGACGGGTGCAAGGCGATCGAACTGGCCGAAACGAGCATCGGTCCGGGCGAAGCGGTCGCTTCGGTGGGCAATCCTGGATCGACCGACGCCCTTTGGGTTTACACCTCGGGCACCGTTCGCTCGATCTACCAGAAGCAATTCCGTACCGGCGCCGGCGAGCACAATTTCAAAGTCGTCGAAACGCAGTCCCCCATCAATTCGGGCGACAGCGGCGGGCCGGTCGTCAACTCCGAAGGCAAGCTCGTGGCCATCGCCCAGGCGATTGCTCCCAATGCCCGCCTGGTCAGCTACTGCGTGGATATCACGGAAGTCAAAGGCTTTCTGGCCAGCCCCTGGAAGCTCGCTCCTCTGCCGGTCAAGGACGTGCTCGACCGGACCGAGCTGAAGTACACCCAGCATCAGACGGGGCACTACGAAGTGCAGTTCGAGCAGGATGATAAGTCAAAACAGTCGGTCTTCGTCACGAAGGAAGTCGAGTACTACGAGCGGGCCGACGTCCGCAAGATCTGGTCGCTCGCCAAGGCTCAAAAGGAGCCGCTGACCCAGGAAACCCTGCTCAAGCTGCTGCAACAGAACTCCCGCACCAAGCTGGGCGCCTGGACGATCGAACAGACGCCCGATGGCGAATTCATGATCATCTACTGCATCAAGCTCGACGCCACCGCGACCCCCGACACCCTGAAAAGCGCCATGGAGTATGTTTCCAAGCTCACCGTGATCATGAAGAAAGAGTTGCAGCCGAAGGCCAAGGCCGAGAGCGCCTCGGACACGCTCGAGGAATGGCTAAAGAAATAGCTCCCCGCGGTCTGTAACAAAGTCCGCCGGTTCCCGCCTGGCATTTCAGGCCAGGCGGCCTCCATCAATCCCAAACGCTCACCGTCAACTCGAAGGAATCCTCACCATGCCCCGCCTCACCCACAAGCTCGCCACCGCACTCCTCGGCCTTGGAGCCCTTGCCGGAACGTTTGCCGAAGCCCAGGCCTGTCCAGGGGGCGGCGGCGGTCGCGGGTTCGGTGGTTACCACCGCCCGGCCTATCACGCTCCGCCGCGGTACGTGCAGCCTGCTCCGCAGCCGTACTATCACCAGCCCGCTTACCAGCAGCCGACCTATCAGCAGCCCGCCTACGGCCAGCCGATGGGGGGCTACGGGGAACCCAGCTTCGGTCAGTCGGCTCCGCAGATCGCTGCCCAGCCTCGCTCCAGTGCTGCCCCAAGTGGCCTGCCGCCGACCGTGAAGAGGCTCGCCAACCCCCGACCGGCCGCCGCGAATGCTCCGTTCGCTCCGCAACAGCAACCCGCTCCGCAGCTTCGCAACCCGCAGGTTGTCGCGTCGCAGCCGCGAACGTCGCTCGCCGCTCAGCCCAACCGTCAGCCGGCGCCACGCTCGCTCGCCGGCAACCAGCCGAGTGGCAATCCGCTGCAAGCGCTCGGTGGTTCGCCGATCGAGCAAGAGAGCCCCTCCGTCCAACCGCAGCAAACCCAAGTCCGGCCTCAAATCGCCCGCCGCCCGCAACCCCAAATCACCCAGCCCCAGACCGCCCAACCC
>JAEZAS010000256.1 GCA_023430365.1 Planctomycetota bacterium | reverse complement strand
GATGCCGAAGTTGACGGGAATGCCCGTGTTTTCCAGGTAGTACTTGATGTTGAACCAGAAGAATTCGTCGGAGGTGAGCGCCTTGAGATCGGTCTCTTCCATGATGCGCGAAGCGAGTACGCTGGGAATCACATCGTCCTGTGGCTTGGCCAGGATGTACGACAGCAGATTTCGCTCGCGCGGCACAAACTGCGTTGCCTGGCTGTAGCGGGTGTAGATGACCGGAAACGTTTGGAACGGAGCATGGGCTTCGCAGACGCCCGTGATCACCGCACGACGGTCGTTCATCTCCAGGGTGCGACCGAGGCGGATGGGCTCGTTGCCGAACAGCAACTGATAGCCCGCCTTGTCGACAAACACCGCGTCCGGCCGACGGATGTCGGACAGATTGCCGGCGACCATCTCCCGCGGAGCGCCGATCAACGAAGCGTCGTCCAAGCCAATCAGAATCCCCTGGCGAAAACTGCCGTCGTCCTGGCGCACGCGGACCTGTCCTTTGAACAAGCGAACCGCCCAGGCGACTCCCGGCACGCCGCGGACTTCGTACAAGCGGCTATCGGGCATCGGACGAATCTCGTCGACGTTCTGCGCCTCCCGGTCCATGATCCAGACATCGGGCTCCGAGATGTCGAGCGTGACACTCGCCGTCCGCCGCATCAGGCCGACAAAGATCGACGACTGCTGCGCGATAAGCAGCGATCCGAACGCCACGCCAAACACTATGCCCAGATACTTGGCTGTGTCGCCCGTCAGCATTTTCCAGGCGAGCCAATTCATCGTTTTGCCTCCGACTGCGAGGCGTTCTGCTTCTCCTCGCCCTCAGTGGCCGAGCAACGCAGGCCCAGCAGCGTGAACCGAGTAATGTGGTCGGCGAGCAGGTCGAGGTTCGCCGAAAGAGCTTCGAATTCGGCGTCGCCGATCAAGAGCTTTCCGACCGGTTTTTGGAACCGGTAAAGCAGGCACTGGCCAACGATACTGAACGCATAGAGATGTCGTTCGCGGGGCGCCAGGCGGCCAGGGACGATCTCGTCGATCAGGCTTTGCAAACGCTCGAACTTAGGGCGGATGAAGTCACGAACCATGTCCTCGCAGGCCTGCGTCGGTTCGAGCATGGCCCGGATCATCAGCTTGGTGTGCCAGGTGGGGCGGTGCACGTCCAGCATGTCCCTGACCATCTGGTGGATGAAATCGCTCAGCTTTTGTTCGGGGGAGGTTCCAGTTGGCCACTGGAAATCAGGGACTGTCCCGCCGGCGCACTCGGCGGCCCGAATCGCGGCGACGTAGAGCTTCTCCTTATCACCGAAGTGATAATTGACCGCTGCCACGTTCATCCCTGCAAGCGCGCAGATCTCGCGCACTGTGGCGGCCTCAAAACCTTTGTCCGCAAAGACTTGCCCTGCGGCATCGAGAAGTTTGCTGCTGCTGTCATCCATTTCGAGTTTCCGCCCTTCCGACCGATACACCGGCCCGACCACCCTCTCTATCGACCGTTTCAAACAACTGTATGAAACAGCCGTTTGGCCGCCAAGTGATCGTTTGACCACGTAGGGCAGGCTTCCAGCCTGCCCGTGAAAAAGCTCCTCGCTGGCGGTCGTGCCTCTCAGTCCGTGTTCCTGCAGAACCAGTCAATCGAAGCAGGTCTCCGGGCAGGCCGGAGGCCTACCCTACGTCGGAAGTCCAGACGCAGCTTGACACAGCCGCGACGACTCGGTGCAATGAAGAAGTCTCCGCCCGTGCTGGCACCATGGGGCGAAGCAAACTTTTCAGCGCCGCTTGCGGGAACGTTCGTTCCCTCGGAACCAGGCGGCATCGGCCTACCGGCCACGATCGCGCCTTCGGTTGTTCGACCGAAGATTGAGGAGAGGACTCGATGCAAGCTCCAGTGCTGCGCTCTCACGCCCCCCAACGGCCCACACACGTCCCACCGCGCCGTCTCCATCGACGCTCGCGTGGTTTCACGCTGGTCGAAATGCTGGTGGCCATGGCCCTGACGTTGATCATGGTCTACGCCATCGCCGAGTTTTATGCCTATGTCGGCGACTCGGTACGCGACGGCCGGGCCATGATCGAGATGGGCGGCCAACTGCGCGCCGCCACCCAGCGGCTGAAGCGCGACCTCGACTCGCTCACGGTTCGCGTCGTGCCATGGACCGATGACGGGAACAACAGCGGGTACTTTGAGTACTACGAAGGGCGAAAGAGCGACAAGTTTCCAGACGGCAGCAGCACATCGGTTGCCACTGACAGCAACTCCAACGGCACGTATGACATGCTCGAAGCCAACGCCACCAACTTGCTCGGCGATGGAGACGACATCCTGGCGTTTACGATCAACTCGGGAGCCGAACCTTTCCAGGGCCGCAACGGCACAGCCACGGCTGTCAGTCGTCAGGCGGAAGTGGTCTGGTGGGTCGGCTTCCTGGATGCAAACAAGAATGGCGCCTACGACGCCAGCGAGTTCGCGATCGACGCGCCCCGGTTTCTGTTCCGCCGGCAATTGCTGATTCTTCCCAGTCTGGGCCAAGTCAACTCCAACACCTTCGCAACCGCGGCAGAGGCCCAAGATGCTCTGGTGATTTACTTGCGAGACCACGACATCTCGGCCAGTGTTCGCCTTGGGTCGGACGGTCAATATCGCCTCTTCGCCAACTCGCTTTCCGATCTCACCCGCCGGGAGCACCGTTTTGCCCATCTGTTCAACGGCACGAATGGATTCCCCGGCCCACTCGATCTGCACGCAGGCACGATTCACTTGCGCTACAACCTGACGACCGCGATCGGCGAGGATATTGTCCTTTCCAATCTGCTTGCATTTGACGTCCGGGCATTCGATCCCACGGCGCCTGTGATGGGCGACACCAACGATCCGGCCACATCCGTGCTCGCTCTGGCTCCGGGTGACATCGGTTACACGAGCTCGGGCACCGCGGTCCTCACGCAAGGCGCTTATGTCGACCTGGGCTACAACCAGATCTATGGAACTTCGAAGTCGTCGGTATTCTCGGGCCAGCCAGACACTCGCTCGCAATTGCTTGATGGCTATGGAGGCATTTCTACAGGGACCAATTACGGCTTCACCTACGACACCTGGTCCCTCAGCTACGAACGGGGGCAACCAGGCGGTGGCGTCGCGATGAACGGCATTGACGATAACAGTTCGGGCGGTGTTGACGATCCGACGGAACGGCAGACCTCCCCTCCCTATGCCGTCCCTCTGCGTGGCATTCAGGTCAAGATCCGCCTCTACGATCCCGGCTCGCGGCAAGTCCGGCAGGCCACGGTCGTTGCCGATTTTGTGGACGAGTAAGCTTTGAATTCTGAGAACGATTCGCGCCAGGCCGGCATGCACGTCATCCGCCTTCGCTCGGTCTGGCAACCGGCGCCGTCGACGGACGAAAGTCAGCCGCGCCGCTTCGAACGTTCGTTCGGCAAGCCGACCAACCTGGGCGCCGAGCGTGTGTTCCTCGCGATCTCGCCTGCTCCCGCGGGTGAAGTCCACCTGAACGGCCAATCGCTTCCCAGCCTCGCCCCCGATTCGGCTGGCGAGTGGCGGCAGGAAGTCACTTCGCTGCTGAACCTCCGCAATTTGCTCTCGATCGCCGTAAATTCCTCGTCCTTCGACCTCGACGTGTGGCTCGAAATCGTAGAATGACGCAAAGTCGTCGGCATCACTCCGTGTGCCGACCGCCCCGCGAACCAAACCTTCCCCACAGCTCAGTGGCCGGCAACAAATTCTCGCCGGGCTAAGCTCTTTTTCACTTCTGTCCGCACACGGAGTGTGCGGACGACTTTGCCCATGTCTCGCATCGTTCTCGCCATGTCCGGAGGTGTCGACAGCAGTGTCGCCGCGCACCTGCTGCGTTCGGCGGGGCACGAGGTGATCGGCGTCTTCATGCGCCATGGCGAGGAAGCCCAGCAGGCCTGTGCGGTCGACACCCAACCGGGCTTCACCCTGCCAATCTTCAGCGGCCGGTCCGACCACAAGCAGGGTTGCTGCAGCGCGAGCGACGCCGAGGACGCCCGCCGCGTCGCCGACAAGCTGGACATCCCGTTCTACGCCCTCAACCTGCAGGCCGAGTTCCGGCAGATCATCGACTACTTCATCGAGGAGTACTCCGTCGGCCGGACTCCGAATCCCTGCGTGCAGTGCAACAACTGGCTGAAGTTCGGCAAGCTGTTCGACTATGCCGATAGCGTCGGGGCCGAGTTCGTCGCCACCGGCCACTACGCCCGTCTGCTGCAGAC
>JAEZAS010000195.1 GCA_023430365.1 Planctomycetota bacterium | reverse complement strand
GGTTTGGTGGGGGCGGGGGGATGGAAGGAGGGGCGATCTTGGTTGTTCGCCGACTGAGTCGGCGGCACGGGTGGGACGATGAGAGGTGGGATAACCTTTGGAGGATGGGGCGATGGTGGAGAGTGGGCTATTTGAGTTTTTGGAGCCAGGCGAGCACCACGGCGCCGACCTTGGTCAGCGATTCGGCCGAGCAGTTGGCGGGGACGTCCTTGGTCGTGTGCCAGTAGTTGGGGCCGTAGGGGCGCGGGTAGTCGAAGTCGATGATGTCGCAGGTCGGAATCTTGCCGATGTTGCGCAGCGGCAGGTGATCGTCGCGCACTTCGTGGCCGTTGCGATGGATGAACTCGCGCACGCCGAGTTGGCGGGCCGTTTCCCACAGGTCGAGCACGAGCGGCCGGGTGTCGGGCCAGGACATGCTGTTGACCTCGCGATAGATCTGCAGCTCCTTGTCGGCGATCATGTCGACCAGGACGCCCCAGCGGTAGCGATGGGCTGGGGGATTGGCGACGTACTCGCGGGCAAAGTGTTCGGAGCCGAGAAAGTAGGGGTCGCGAGCGGCGTCGTAGATGAGCTCTTCGCCATCGAAGAGGACGAAATCGACGCCATAGTTCCCCTTCAAGTCGGGCATGTGGTAGGCCATCTCGGCGAGGAACGCGGCTCCGCTGGCGCCGTCGTTGGCGCCCAGGAAGGGATCGCGTCGCTTGCGAGGATCGGGTTCTTCGTCGGGGAAGGGACGCGTGTCGTAGTGGGCGCAAAGTAGGACGCGATTCTTGCGCTCGGGATGCCACTCGACGATCATGTTGGCCAGATTGACCCGCTGGCCATTGAGCGGATGTCGGGCCTGGAACTCCTGCATCGTCACCTTGCCGCCGAGCTTTTCGAAATGGGCCTGGAGCAGCTTCTGCTGCTTGAGCATCCCCTCGGTGGCCGAGATCCGCGGGCCGATGTCGACGATCTCCTTCAGCACCTGGTAGCTCCGCTCGCCATTGAACGCAGTGTCGGTCGGTTTGAACACGCGCGTCACCTGGGCGGAGGCTTCCGTGCTTTGCGAGCGGTTGAGCAAGGCCAGCCCAATTCCGACCAGCACCAGCGCGACAGCCAGCGAGGCATAAAACCGCAGGGAGGAGCCTTTTTTGTCGGCGGCGGACGAGCGTCCCTGAGCGGAGCGGGAGAAGGCGGACGATTTGGTGTTCATGAAGGCCATTTTAGGCCAATTGCGCGGGGGGAACTAGGCAAGTTGCCTTTGGGGCGCGGTGAAGCGGATGACTTGGCCGTAGCTGGACTCGCCAGAATTCGGACGCCATGCGGGTGGATGCTGGGTTTGTCTGAATTCTGGCGAATTCAGCTACGGGGAGGCGCACTTGCTGGCAGCAGTGGTGCTAGATCGACCTTGGAGCGGAGGTGGCAAGCGGGCTACAATCGGCCCGGACTTGAGGCCGGATTTCAGAGCGTTTTTCTCGAGCAGGTGGGGTCAGGGATGATCCGTTTTGAGCAGGTTACGCAGCTGCATCGCGACATGGTCGTTCGCTGGCACTGTGAGCCGATCGACAACAACTTCGACGGCTTTCTGGCGCTGGTCTGCGAGCAGTTCAGCTACAACTTTCAGCTCTGGCACGAGGAAGACATCGCTCGCAGCCCAGATGTGGGTGACGAGCGGATCGCTCAGGTGAAGCGCGCGATCGATCGCTTCAACCAGCAGCGCAACGACGCGATCGAGCGGCTGGACGATTGGATTTCGGCTGAGCTGGAAGCGCGGAGAATTCATGCTGCCCCGGACGCGCGCTTGAACACAGAGACCGTTGGGAGCGTGATCGATCGGTTGTCGATTCTCGCCCTGCGGATTTTTCACCTCGAGGAACAGCGGGATCGGCTGGATGCCTCGCCGGAGCACCGGGACAACGTCACGCGCAAGCTGGCGGTCGCCTTTGCGCAGCATGACGACCTGTCGCAGGCAGGGCAGGAGTTGGTGGACGACATCGTCGCCGGCCGGAAGCGTCACAAGACTTACCGGCAGATGAAGATGTACAACGATCCGGCGATGAACCCGTATTTGTACCGGGCGCGTAAGGCGGCTTAGCAGGGCAGGGCCCAGCATTAGTTGGGTTTGGCGCTGGTCAGGGCGGACTGAGGTCCGTAGGGAAGTCGACGGGTGGATTTGTCGTCGGTCGGAGCCTGATGGATTGCCCAGAGATTGCGCTGGGCGGCGACAAAGAGCACACCATTGGCGGCGGCGGGAACCGAGCGAACCTGCGAGCCGAGGTTAATGTCGGCAAGATGCTTCTCCTCCTTGCCGGCGGCGAGGACGGTCAGGCCGCGACGGGTGCCGATGTAGACCTTGCCATCGGCAACGAAGGTGGAGGACCAAACGTCGTCGCGCGTGTCGTGGCCCCAATAGACTTTGCCCGTCTCGGCATCGAGGCAATGAATCTTGCCGAAGGTTTCGGCCGCATAGACGAGGCCGTCCACGATGGAGACGGTCGACATGCTGCGGCCAATTTCGGTGTACTGCCAGATGCAGCCCGACTTCGTAATGTCGCCCATTCCAGCGGGATCGACGCAGTTGAGCGCTCCTCGTCCTTTGCCATGGACGGGGTCCTGACCGATCGTGAAGTAGATCCGGTTGTTGTAGACGACGGGCGTGCTGATGATCTCGTTGGGGCTGATCAGCCGGCCTTCGCGATCGAGTTCGTGGGCGCCGCCGCGAACGAGTTTCCAATAGTCGATCTGCTCGGTGCCGCGTTGCCGGTAGCCGGGCGGATTGCCGTCGAACCGCCAGACCTCCTGGAGCGTGGCCGGCGGCTTGGTGCCCGGCTGCAGGAGTTCGAAAGCGTAGCAGTAGCCGTCGCCACCGCCGTAAAAGAAGAGGTCCCTTCCATCGATCGTTGCCCGGGACGGCGACGACCACTGGCCGTGAAACACGCGCGGACTGATTTGCCGATTGTCGGTGGCAATCAATTCGCCCGTGCGTTTGTCGAGCACAATCAGGGTCGGGGCCTCGGGGAGCACGACCTTGCCGTCGTAGACGCCGTTGCCCGTTCCAACATAGACATAATCGCCGTGCACGAGCACGCTGCAGTTGGTGGCGTCGTGGGGAAAGACTGGCAGGTCGCGCAGCATATCGAACTGCCAGACGACATCGGCATCGGTGGGTTTTAGCTCGACTGGAGCCGCCCCTTCGAGAACCGAGAAGGTCGCTTCGTCGTCGAAGGGTCCATCGTTGCCGTCCAGCAACCCGTCGACATCGAGGCAGAGCACCTCGCAGCGGTTCGAGACGAAGTAGACGCGACCATCCTGGACGGTGGCGGTTGAGCAAATGCCCAGATTCATGTCGTCGAAATCTTCGCTCACTTTCGAGCGATCGATTTCGAGCCGAGGAACCGGCAGTTGCCAGATCGACTTGCCGGTCTGCTCGTCGAGGCAGAGCATGACGCCGCCGCGGGTGGTCCGGAACCGCGGATCATCGAGCGCCTCGTCATTGGCTCCGATATAGACCCGGCCGCCGGCAATGGTGGGAGATGAGTAGTTCTCTGTCCCGAGTCGTACGCACCACTTTACGTTCTTGGCGGTCTTGGGATCGAAGCCGAGGCGGTCGCGCTTCTTGCGGCCGGGATGGAACTCGGTCGGCAGGTTCCGCTCCTGGGCAGCCATGTTGCGGCTGTCGTCGCCTCCCCACTGGGGCCAGTCAGCTGACAAAGCCGTTCTCAGGAAGACAGAAGCAACCAACACCAGCGTGCAGCCCCGTAGGAGCTGCTTGAGCGTTTTGGGCATAGGGATTGGCAGGGAGAGGATGAAGCGATTCGCCTTCGATGAAGCGGGGCAGGGGGCTGCCCCGCTCAACTCCGCCAAGCAGCGTAGTGCCTGGCCCGACCGGAAACCAGACTCCAGTTTTCGGCGAACCAGTGGACCCGCCGGGGGGTCCTGGCGATGGACGGCCGTTTCGATCGCCAGGTCGATATTGAATGAACGCCTGTTCAGCATAAAATCTCGTCATGTCGACAGCGCAGCCCAACAGCCTGACGAAACTGCCCGCGGAGCAACTGGCTACGCCCGCGCAGTATCTGAAGGGTGTGGGGCCGCAGAAGGCCGAACTGTTGGCACGCTTGGATTTGCACTACGCCCGCGATTTGCTGTTCTTCTTTCCCCGCGCCTACCAGGACATGAGCGAGCTGCGGGAGATCGACCAGTTGGTCGAGGGGGAACTGGCGAGCGTTGTGGGCACTGTGGAGGAAGTCGATCTCCGCAACACGGGACCGGGGCGATCGATCCTCGGCGTCCTCCTCAGGCAGGGAACCAAGTACCTGCGGTTGGTGTGGTTCAATCAGGCGTTTCTTCAGCATCGCCTGCGCGAAGGGCAGCGGCTGCTCGTAAGCGGCGAGCCGAAAATGCAGGGGCTGCGGTGGGAAATGACTCACCCGCGGTTCGAGCACCTGGGGGACGACGAAGATGTTCCCGCCGGTCGGATCCTGCCGGTCTATTCGCTCACCGAGGGACTGAATCAGACAACGATGCGCCGCATCGTCCATGGGGTCGTAGAAAGCTACGCGCAGCTCGTAGACGAGGTTTTCCCCGACGAGTTCCTTGACACTCATGATCTCTGGCCTATCCGAGCGGCCCTCCCACAGATCCACGAACCAGCCGACCGCCAATCCCGCGAGCAGGCCACCCGGCGGTTTGTCTATCAAGAACTGCTCGTTTTGCAGCTGGCGCTGGGCATGCGCAAGCTGCACCTGACGACCAAGCGCAACGCGCCCCCGCTACCGACCGACGCTCGGATCGACGCCCGTATCACACGGCTGTTTCCGTTCGAGCTGACGCCCGGGCAGCGACAAGCCATCGACGAGATTGCCGCCGACATGACCCGCGAGCATCCAATGAATCGCCTGCTACAAGGCGACGTGGGCAGCGGCAAGACGGTGGTGGCCATGTATGCCATGTTGCTGGCTGTAGCCCACGGCTATCAGGCGGCGCTCATGGCTCCGACCGAAGTGCTTGCCCGGCAGCACGCTCGCACGTTGGCCAAGAGCCTGGAAGCCAGCAAGGTGCGGATCGGCCTGCTCGTTGGCTCACTGAGTGCGAGCGAGCGCCGAGCAACGCTGGAGGCAATTGCCCGCGGCGAGATCGACATCATCGTCGGCACCCATGCGGTGACTCATGCGGTTGCACAGTCCGATGTCGAATTCCAGCGCCTCGGATTGGTGGTCATCGACGAGCAGCACAAGTTCGGAGTTCGGCAGCGGGCGGCACTGAAACGAGGTAGTCTCGATCCGCACTACCTCGTGATGACTGCCACGCCGATCCCGCGTACGGTCACGATGACCCTTTTCGGGGACCTCGAGGTTTCCACGCTTCGTGATCCACCTCCGGGCCGGCAGCCGGTGCATACCTACTGGGCCCAAGAAGACCGCCGCCAGCGCTGGTGGACCTTTTTCCGCAAGAAGCTCAAAGAGGGCCGGCAAGGCTATGTCATTGCTCCGCTCGTCGAGGAATCCGAAAACTACGATGCGGCCAATGTCCAGCAGGTCCACGATGACTTGCTGAAGGACGAACTGCAGGGCTTCCGCCTGGCCATGCTTCATGGCCGAATGAGCCCCCAGGAAAAGGACGCCACGATGGAAAGCTTCCGTCGGGGTTATACCCAGGTTCTGGTGTCCACGAGCGTCGTCGAAGTCGGCGTCGACGTGGCCAACGCCACGCTCATGACCATCGAAGGCGGCGAGCGGTTCGGGCTCGCTCAGTTGCACCAACTCCGCGGCCGCATCAGCCGTGGCAGCCATCCTGGCTATCTGTGCATCTTCGCCGATCCACAGACCGAAGAGGGAACCAAGCGGCTCGAAGCCCTGACGCAGACGAGCGACGGCTTCAAGCTCGCCGAGTTCGATTTCCAGCTTCGCGGCCCAGGCGACCTTTTTGGCACAAGGCAGCACGGCCTGCCACCGCTCCGCATCGCCGACCTGCACCGCGATGCGCTCGTCGTCGAAGAAGCTCGCCGCGACGCCGCCCAACTCCTGGCCCAAGACCCAGACCTGCAAAACCCTGCCTATAGCCGCCTGCGGCGCATGGTCCTCACGCGCTATGGCGAGGCGCTCGAACTGGGCGACGTTGGATAGTCGAGTGACGCCTTCGCCGCCCATGACGATGGGCTGTGGCCCGGGCAGCGGAAAACTTTATTGATACTGCGGCTGCGGAGTTTCGACCTTCGGTGGCACCGGTGTCCCGCCGCGCGACAGATACACGGCGTACAACTGATACATCAGGTGGCACCACGCGAGAAACACAATCGCAGCCGCCGCATAGACCCCGACACAAAAGGCCAGCAATCCCAGCATGGCCAAGATGAAATAGGTGACGGTCAAGAACAAGTTTGCAAGTAGCGTGTCGGTTCCCACCCGCTGCACGAAATCACGCGCCCATCCAAAGTCGAATCCGCTCGCAAAGTCCTGGCTGATCCCCGCCCGCACGATGAAGGGCATCGTCACCACCCCGACAGCCGCCGACGCCCCAAACAACAGCAGCATTAAGGCCGGAATACCGATCACCATCAAAATCGCGGCTCCGTCGTCTCCTACGGCAGCCGCCGCGAGAAAGAGCGCAATCATGCCCCCATAGAACAGCGGCAACACGACAAACATCGCAACCATCGTCACGATCATGCCCACCAAAAACGGCCACACGCCGCGGTAGAAATACCGCTCCAGCCGATTCATATCGACGTCCGGATACCGACGCCCGCCGCTCGCCAGTAGCGAGTCGAACACCTCGAACGCATAGCCGAGCAACGGGATATAGACCAGCACGCCAATGCCCGGCACTACCCCCGCAATGAGCACCGCCAGCGCGAGCCAGAGCGAGTTCGTCAACCAGTTCGGGTTTTCAAAGATGTAGTGGTACGCGCGCATGTATTCCATGCGCGACGGACCAGCGATCGCGGGTGTCGGAGCGTCCAAAGGCTTCGGAGGAGGGCCGCCGGAAAGTTCTGCAAACGACATCGAACTATCCCCCAATACGGAAAGCCTTCATCTCGCGAGAACGCTTCGATTCCTCTGCGGCAATACGCCTTACTCAAATCCGGGCGAATACCCGAACTCCACCACCCGCACCGATTTCAACTTCCCGCCTTCGGCAGCCGCTGCTTGAGCAGCCACTCATAAACTTCTGGGTTGTTGTACGTCTCTGTCCACGAATCGTGTCCCGCCTCCGGATAGACGGTCACTCGCATTTGCTTGCCGCCGGCTTTTTCAATAGCCTCGGCGGCCTTCTGGTTACTTTCGACTAATTCAGGGCGATCCTTGGCTCCCACGACGATCCAGATCGGTGTTTCCGTCAATTTGGCCGCCGCCGCCGTGTCCACTCGACCGCAAATCGGCACCGCCGCGGCAAATCTGCCAGGATATTCCGTCAGCAACGACCAGGTCCCCGCCCCTCCCATGCTCAGGCCGCTCAGATACAAGCGCGACCGGTCCACTCGGTAGGTATTCGCCAGTTCATCGACGAGCTTGGAAAGTTCAGCCGCATTCCAGCGTTGATCTTTCGGACACTGAGACGAGACGACGATCATCGGAAACGACTTGCCGGCTTCGATCAGCTTCGGCGGACCGTGTTTCTTGACCACGGAAAGATCATCACCGCGTTCTCCAGCTCCGTGCAGAAACAGGAGCAGGGGCCACTGTTGCTCCCGGTCGGATTCGTAATTTTCGGGCAAGTACAACCAGTAGCGCAGCTTCGTTTCTGTCGCTTCGGCCCCGTTGCCAGACTTCACAACAGTTGCTTTTTCGACCTGCTCACCTGGTTTCGCTTCCGCAGCGAGGATGGGCGCCGCCCCCATCAACGACACCACCAGAAGAGAAGCGAGCACAATCCGTGAGATCGGCTTTCGAATCAAACAACACGTCATGGCAAGTGCCCCATTACTGGAGGAATGTGACCGAACGATCGTCGGGCCCCGGTCAGGTTGCGTGCCGCAGCAACGGTATCGAAAGCACAGGCGAGGCCTCAACAACCACATACGGCGGCCTGGGTTGTTCCAGCCGACTTTGGTCTTGTCCTTCGCTCTCGCCCCCCATAAAGCTGGCGGCGAACATCGACAGCATCTGCGCGAAGAAGCTCACCACCCAACCGATCCCCCACAGCGCGACATACGAAGCGCACATATCCCAGCGGGTGATCACGTAGTAGAGGTCGTAGCAACCGCAGAGCAAACAGCCGATGCCATGACCGATCCCTTCCTTGAAGGCGACGATCAGAATGCGAATGTTCGCATAAAGCTGAATCATGAGTCCAACAAACGCGCCAACGGCGCCTGCGATTTGCAGGGCATTTCCATGGGGAATGAAACGCATCGCCGCCATAAAGGCGAGCGCGCCGACGAGCATTCCCAGGTAGCCGTACCACGGAAACCCTTCGCTCGTCTTCGACCGCTCCGCTTCGGCTTCGTCCTCGATGCTGCGAGCCGCCTGTTCCAGCAGTCTCGAGGCCACCTCCCCTCCATGGCCATGCCCTCCAGCGGGCAGTCCTGCTACCGGCCCCGAAGTGGTCACCGTCTGCATCACTCGGCCGAGCTTTTGATTGAACCCGCACTGCACGCACAGAATCGCCCCCGGAGGCATCGCCGCCCGGCAGTTCGGGCAGGTCGGCCCCGCACTAGCCGCTTGGGCTTTCAGCCCTACCTCGTCAAAGAGACTCCCGAACGGGTCGGCAGCCGCTGGCGCGGGTGGTTGCTGCGGTCGCGGTTGCTGGGGACGTGCGCTAGCAGCTCCAGCCGCAGGAGCGGCGGGCTTGGCGCCTCCAGCGGCCTGAGGTCCGGCAGGTATCTGCAATGGCTGGGCACACTTGGGGCATTTAACCCGTTTGCCCGCGAGGCTGTCGTTGGCAGCGAAACTTTGACCGCAGGCGCAGGTGACTTTGATCGGCATACAACTTCACGGAGCGAGAACGACAAAAACAAACGGTGAGAGCCTGGACAAGCACGGACCATTGTGACTTGCGCCGCAACACTTCACAACTCGCAAGTTTAAGGCGCACTCAACTCTGCCTCGCTCCTTTCTCGAAGCGTTCGCTCGACGCCGTATGAACCGTACTCGTGCGCCTAAGTCAAAATTGCATTTCCTGCGACTGTTGATAGACCCCTGGGGTTTTTCAACGCCCCCCCGGGCCCTAGGGGCCCCCAACTTGTTGATAAACCTGCCAGGTTTATCCCCCCCCCCTCCGATGGCGGCGACCACTTACGTCGATTATCGAGAACGCTTTCAAGCTCCCCCGACACCCAGAGTCGGATCCGCAAGGCAATTTACCACACAATCACCACTTACTCAAGAGTTACTCACTACCACCCCTGAATTCGCCAAGATTCAGACAACCAGCCGGGGTATTCCTCGGCCCGTCAAACTACTCCCATCTCCCGAGCGCAACCGATACACCGCCGCTGCAGCCTGCTGTCAAATTGACAGCCACCAAAATTCACGCCGACCAGGGCTGCCAGAACGCCGGCTACGAACCGGCCACCGATCTGCCTTCAGGCCCGTAACCACAACCATGATCTATACTTATGCCACCTGCCAGCACATTGGCCCGCCACTTGCTTAACTGACGCCCGTCCCGCCCTAAAAGCGCACTTTTGACAGCCTCGGCGTGTCGACCGCATGTCGCTGCCGCCTGGCTGATTTTCAACAGTAACCGGATTCAAATCACAGTTTCGCGCAAGCAGACGGAGGAATGCGACGCAATGGCAGCCGCAACGAAAGAAGCCAAGAAAGACTCGAAGAGCAGCAAGCCCGCCCTGAAGCTCCAACCCCTCGGCGACCGGGTGGTGGTGCAGCGTGAGGCCGGCGAATCGACCACCGCCGGCGGCATCGTGCTGCCCGACTCGGCCAAGGACAAGCCGGCCCGCGGCACAGTCATCAGCGTCGGCAACGGCAAGCTGCTCGACAGCGGCGAGCGTGGCCAACTGCAGGTGAAGGTGAACGATCGCGTCATTTTCAGCTCCTGGGCCGGCGAAACCTTCAAGGTCGGCGACGAAGAACTCCTCCTGATGCGCGAAGAGGACATCCTCGCCATCATCGAGGATTAACCGCTTTCCCTCGTTCCCACGCTCTGCGTGGGAACGCCCGCACCGACGCTCTGCGTCGAGCATTTGGACGCGGAGCGTCCGACCTGCCGTTACGACTCAGAGCGTCGTAACGAGCGAAAAACAAAACAAAGAACTTACATCCCGTAGGAGTCATCCCCAGCAATGCCCAAGATTATCGCTTTCGATCAGGAAGCCCGCGAAGCCATTCGCCGCGGCGTCACGAAGCTGGCCCGGGCGGTGAAAGTCACCCTCGGACCGAAAGGCCGCAACGTCATCCTCCAGAAGAGCTTCGGCTCGCCCACGGTCACCAAGGACGGCGTCACCGTCGCTAAGGAAATCGACCTGGAAGACGTCTATGAGAACATGGGCGCCCGCATGGTCCGCGAAGTCGCCAGCAAGACGAGCGACGTCGCCGGCGACGGCACCACCACGGCCACCGTGCTGGCCGAAGCCATTTTCAACGAAGGCCTCAAGGCCGTCGTCTCGGGTGTGAACCCGGTCCAGATGAAGTCCGGCATCGAAAAGGCCGTGGCTGACATCACCGAGAAGCTGCAGAAGGCTTCGATCAAGATCAAAGAGAAGAGCGAGATGGCGAACGTCGCCTCGATCGCCGCCAACAACGATCGCGAAATCGGCAACAAGCTGGCCGACGCGATGGAAAAGGTCGGCAAGGACGGCGTGATCACGGTCGACGAAGGCAAGAGCCTCACGACCGAGATCGAATGGGTCGAAGGCATGCAGTTCGACCGCGGCTATCTTTCGCCCTACTTCGTGACCGATCCGGGCACGATGACCGCCGTGCTCGAGAACCCCTACATCCTGGTGTTCGAGAAGAAGATCACGAACATCAAGGACCTGGTTCCGGTGCTCGAAGCTGTGGTTCAGCAAGGCAAGCCGCTGCTGATCATCGCCGAAGACGTCGAAGGCGAAGCCCTCGCGACGCTCGTCATCAACCGCCTCCGCGGCACCTTCCAGTGCGCCGCCGTGAAGGCTCCGGGCTACGGTGACCGCCGCAAGGCCATGCTCGAAGACATCGCCATCCTGACCGGTGGCGTGGCTGTGTTCGAAGCCCTTGGCATGAAGCTCGAAAACGTGCCGCTGACCGACCTGGGTCGCGCCAAGAAGGTGATCATCGACAAGGACAACACCACGATCATCGAAGGCGCTGGCAAGACGGCCGACATCAAGTCGCGCATCGAGCAGCTCCGCCGCGAGATCGAGAACAGCACCAGCGACTACGACCGCGAGAAGCTCGAAGAGCGTCTGGCGAAGTTGTCGGGCGGTGTGGCCAAGATCGCCGTCGGTGGCGCCACCGAGAGCGAGATGAAGGAAAAGAAGGCCCGCGTCGAAGACGCCCTGCACGCGACCCGCGCTGCCGTTCAGGAAGGCATTCTGCCGGGTGGCGGCGTCGCCCTGCTGCGTGCCACGGCTGGCCTGAAGAACGACAGCCTCACGCCGGACGAGCAGGTCGGCTACAACATCGTGCTGCGTGCTTGCCGCGCTCCGCTGACCATGATCGCGACCAACGCAGGTCAGGACGGCGGCATCGTGTGCGAGAAGGTGCTCGATAGCAAGGGGAACAACGGGTACAACGCTCTGACCAACACCTACGAAGACCTGGTGAAGGCTGGCGTCATCGACCCGACCAAGGTGACCCGCACCGCTCTGGCCAACGCCGCCAGCGTCTCGACGCTGCTGTTGACCAGCGACGCCCTGATCGCCGAGAAGCCAAAGGACGACCACGGCCACGGCAAGAAGAAGGGTCACGGCGGCGACTACGACATGTACTAATCGCCCGCAGGGTAGGCTTCCAGCCTGCCCGCGAAAGTGAAAAACCCAGCAGCCCGGCTGTCCCAAACAGCCGGGCTGTTTTTTGCGCATAGTAGTTGGCACACTCCGTGTGCCGATAGCTTTGTCAGAAGAGGTTTCTCGTTACGACGCTCAGTGTGGCATGACCCCGAACGCGCGCCGGAAGCCAAGAAACGAAAACGTGATTTAGCCCGAGCGCGGCGCCGTCCGCACTGGGAGTGTGCGGGCGACTTTGAGGCCCAATCACTTACTTCAGCCCAACTGGCCGACCATCGAGTTTCCAGGTTTCCTTCGGCGTTACGCCGAGGTGCTTCAGCGCTGTGGGCACGACATCGACCTGATAGGTCGGTTCCTCGAGGACTCCCTTATTCGCAGTGTCGCCGCTTACCACCAGGAACACGTTCCGAATCTCCGGCGTCTCGCGACCACCGCCATGGTTCTTTCCAAGCCCACCGTGATCGGTGCAGATGATCGTGAGCCATTCCTCGTTGGCGTAATTCTTCCGAGCGCGTACGGCTGAAGTCACTTCGCCGATATGCCCGTCGACCCGCTGGATCGCGGCAATGTACTCCGGCACTGTCGGATGGAAGCCGTGCTTGTGCCCGCTTTCATCGACCTGGGCGAAGTAGACCACCATCGCCGTTGGGTCATGCTGGCCCAGCACTTCGACGGCTCGTGCGGTGACTTCCCGATCGCTGGCCGGATAGTCCTTATCCTTGCGCTCAAAGTCGGCATGCAGATCGGCCGCCGAGACGATCTTCTCGTCGATCGGCTTCCAGTTGCTGATCGATACGGTGAAAGCCTGCGGCTGAGCTTCCTTCAACCGGGCAAAAAAGTGGGGATACTCGGTGTAATTGGTCCCCTGGAATTTGTTGTCGAGCGACCCATGCTTGTCCGACCAGACGCCACAGAGCAGGTTTGACCAGCCGGGGCCGCTAATGGTGTCGCTCTTGGTGGGGCGAGGAGCAACGATGTCGGTGTTCGATGCGTAGGTCCCCTCCTGAATGAGCCGGTCGATGTTCGGCGTCTCGGCCACCTTCAACGCATCGGGCCGCACGCCGTCGACGCCAATGACGAGCACATGTCGAGTTTTCTCGGCGGCCGGAAGCGACGACAGACAGACCAGCACTGTCAGCACGGCAACAGTTACACAGCGAACGTGTCGAATCATTCGGAGTTCTCCCGGAAGACAAAAAACCACTGCATCTTGGCCATCACGGAGTGTGGGGCGTCAAGCGGCACCAGAATAACCCGCGGCGGTTGGCGATAAAACCTGCCCGAGAGATTGGCCCGACAAATGCTAAGATTACCGCGCAGCGTTCGAATCTCCCTGCATGGAACACGCCGCTTCGATGGCCACCGTCGATCCCCTGCCTCCGCTCGCCACGACCTTGCCGGCAAGGATCAGCCTGCGCAAGGCGCTCGCGTTTCCGTTCACCCAGCCGAACTGGCCGCAGGCGCTGCTCTATATCGGCGCCATCCAGTACGTCCCGATTTTCGGCTACCTGATCATCCGCGGCTGGCGGTTTGACATTGCCCGTCGCATCGGCAATGGCCACATCGAGCAACTTCCGGACTGGCGCTCGTGGAAGTCCCATTTGCGCGAAGGGATTATTCTCTTCGTTGCGACACAGTTCTATTTTTTGCCGCTCTACTTCTTTCTCTGGTACATGCGGCACGACATCTACTACGCGGTGGCGGAACTGGTCGTCGCCGCCTACGAATACCTTTGGCAAGGGCTGCGCCAGGGGCCACGCAGCGAAGTGCTTTGGGCAGGGGGCAAGGCGCTCGCTTGGGTGCTCGCAGCATTGGTGATCTATCCGCCCATCGGCTCGTCGTTTGTTGAAGCGTCTACCCAGCGATACGCCGTCACCGGCACGGTACGAACACTCTACGAGTTCTGGTGGAACATCTGGCTCGTATCGGACGACCTGCTGGACGTCCTGCGCATTGAGCTGTCAATCCTCGGCCTCAGCGTTGTGGTCTTTCTGGTGTCCCTGGTGCTGCTCTGGACCCTCGGAGGCACGATCTTCATTCCAGCGGTCATGATTCCCATCTACATGTGGACGCGCGGCGCCCTGATGGGGCAATGGATCTGGAAGAACCGGATTGAAGGACAACTGGCGGCGCCACGGCGGCGCAGACGACAACAACGTAGTCCGCGGTTTGCCGGCGTCTGGTGGGATTTTGGCAATGGGCTAAAATTCAACTTTGCCCACCTGACTCGCCCCGCCCACCAGACCGCATGATCCAGGCCCTGATTTTCGATTGCGACGGCACACTTACCGACTCGATGCCTCTGCACTACGCGGCCTGGCGACGGACGATGCTCGAACACGGCATTGAGTTCGACGAGGACCGCTTCTACGCCTTGGGCGGCATGCCGAGTTCCAAGATCGTCGCCATGCTGGCGTCGGAACGGGGCCTCGAGCTCGACGCTCAGGTCGTCGCCCGTCGGAAGGAAGACGCCTTTCTCGAAGAGTTGCATCAGCTAGTGGCCATTCCGCCGATCCTCGAGATCGCCCGCCAGCACCGCGGCGCGGTCAAGATGGCGGTTGCTAGCGGCGGCTATCGCGATATCATCCTGGCCCAACTCGAGCGAGTCGGCTGTGCCGACTGGTTCGACACCATCGTCACCGCGGAAGACACCCAGCGGCACAAGCCGGAGCCGGACGTCTTTCTGGAAGCGGCCCGCCGCCTGAACGTTCGTCCCGAACACTGCAGGGTTTACGAAGACGCCGATCTGGGCATTGAGGCTGCGCGGCGGGCAGGAATGCAGTGTGTCGATGTGCGCGCGCTCCACACTCCCCGACGGATTACACCCCGAGTTGACGGAACGGTCCCGCGTGCCTCGCTTCTCTGATTGTCGCATTCGGCTGGCCCCAAGAGCCGCTAGCAATGCCTGAAACTAGTCTTTGACCGCTTCGGCCATCTCGCTAAACTCCGCCCGCTTGTCGTTTTACAAAACCCAGGGATAGCGAGCTTTCACAGCCTCGCAATGGGTCGGGCGGATTGGCCAGGAGGGCCTCAGAATGTCGAATACTGCCGGTCATAAACGACGGTTGTCCGTCGCGACAATCGTTCGCAATCAGGAAGACGCCCTGGCCGAGACGTTAGCTTCGGTGCGTCATTTTGCTGACGAGGTGATCATACTCGACACCGGTTCGAGCGACCGCACCCCGCAGGTGGCCCAGCAGTTCCACGCCAAACTCCACAGGGTCGCCTGGGACGACAGCTTTGCGACCGCGCGCAACTACTGCCTTACGCACACGACGGGCGATTGGGTTCTCTGGCTCGATGCTGGCGAGCGCATCGAGCGAGCTGACGCCGGCCTGCTGCGAGAATTCATCGACCACAACGCCAATCCGTCGGCCGTCTACTCCCTCCGCGTCAATGTCCCCGCCGCCGAACACCACATTGGGGGCGAACAAATTGCACGCGTCCGTCTGCATCCGAATCGCCCCGGCCTTCAGTTCTTCGGCCGAGTGCGAGAAACGCTCGATCGCTCGCTGACCGCGTTCGGACTCCGACGCGAGGAGTTGCCGATCGCCATCCAGCGCGGCGCCCGCGAGCACGATTCGCAGCTCAAGCGGAGCCGCGCCCAGCGCAACATCCACCTGGCCGACTTGCAGATTGCTCAGCGCGGCCCGTCAGCCGACTTGCTGAATTGTCTCGGGGAAGCTTTTCAAACCCTTGGCGACGCCAATCGCGCCATTCAGCACTACCAGCGCGCGTTGCAGCTCGCCGAGCCATCTTCCGCCGCTATGCTCGAAGCCTACTATGGCCTGTTGACCTGCTTCGACGGCCGATCCGATCACCGCAACTCCCAACTCCAGCTCTGCATGCAAGCAGTTGAGGTCTTCCCACTCGACGCTCAATTGCTTTGCGCTCTCGGCGGCTACCTGCAATCGCTTGGGCACGTCGAACTCGCCCTGCGTTCGTACGAGCTGGCGTTCCGCCATGGGCAGATTCAGAGCCAGATCTGGCACCTGCCGGACATTCGGGAAATTGCGGCCACCTGCCGCGCTATCGTTCAGCAGCAACTCGGTCAGGATGAGGAGGCCCGAGCGGGTCTCGCGGAAGCGCGCAGGGAATATCCCGGCTCGCTCCGGCTTTGTCGCCAGGCCCTGGAACTCGCCGTCAAGGACGGACGGCTGGAGGAGGCGGCGGCCATCCTGGACGACCTTCCGCGAGGCGCCGCCCAACTCGACTCCCTACGCTCGGCCGCTAAGGGGGCCTGCCTTGCCGCCCGGGGTAATTGGTCAGCCGCCCGCTCCTATCTCGACGCCTCTTTTGCCGCCGGTTGCCGCGAGCGGCTCTGCCTCCGTTGGCTCGTAGAGACTGCTCTGCAGCAGAATGATCGGGCAGTCGCTTCGACCGCCTTGGCCGCCTGGGAGCAGGCGGAAGGCCTGACTACAGAAGTCGTTGAGTGGCGTAATAGGCTTCGCTCTGAAGCCGTCTCGCCAGCGGCGAACGAGCCACGACCAGGCACAGTTACGACCTCGAACGGCCAGATCCGGATTGATCGTCCCGGCGCAGTGGTATCCAGCGGTGAACCTCACGGCGTCCACCGCCCAGCCGTCAGCTCGCCGCGACAACCGTCATAAGCCCTACAGGTGGAATCGGTTCCGTACTTTCCTGGAGTTCAGCCGAGAACGACTCAAGCCGCAAATTGACAGTAGACAGCTGTGAGTTAGTCTTCCTTTGTCGCCGCAGACCGCAACCTCTGGCGACTCAATCAAGGCTTTCTCACCCCCGTGTTGGGCGGGTTTTGCTGGATGGCAAGACCCGCCCATTTTTATTGCGCTGGGGCGTGGGACCGCGACGCCCCGGTTCCGGGACAACTCCTTGCTGCTACACTACCTACATCTGTCGATTTGTACCGAACCTGCGGTCACCGGGCCGCGGCATTTCTTGTCGAGGGTAGCGAGCGATATGCGCATCGAGCGTGGCGAAGGTTGGGACGAAGAAGAGCAGCCGCTGAAGGTGGCCGAGCCGGCGCCGAGCCGTAGCCTGACGCTTGAAATGGACGAAGAAGAAGGTGGCGGCGGAGATCTCGACGACTTCGACGAGGAAGACTTCGACGACGAATTCGACGACGACTTCGAAGAGGAACTCGAGGACGAGTACGACCTCGAAGAACTCGAAGAAGTAACCGACGACGATCTCACCGAAGACGATGACCTGCCCATGGGCGCCGACTTCGTCGACGAAGATGAAGAGCCCGAAGAGGCTCCGCTCGAGCCCGAGGAGGAGGCTGAAGAAGAGCCGAAGGCCAAAGGCAAGGGGAAGGGCAAGTCGAAGAAGGTCGAAGAGGAAGACGACGAGGACGAAGAACTCGACGACTTTGACGACGAGTAGTCGCCTCTGACCCAAAACAACAGCGGCCCGGATGAAACGCGGATTGTGACCGGTCAGGCAGCCACGCGATGGCACAGCTTGGCGGTTCCGGTGAACTCACTTCGGTGAGCATCCGTGTTCCCTCGCGGCTCACGTACGGATTTCCATTGGGCAGTGTCCCTCCTCTGGATGGATCTGGAACCGCGTTGTTCCAGATTGGTTTGCGCCGAGCCTTGAACGGTTCGGCTAGTCTGGTCGCCAAGGAAAGCGAACGGTTCCCATGTTTCAGCCGGTTCCCGCCAACGCTTCGTTTCCGCAACTTGAGCAGGCTGTCCTGAAGTTCTGGCGCGAGCAGCGCATCTACGACCAATCGCTCGAGCGCAGAACTGGCGCCCCGAGATTTGTCTTCTACGAAGGACCGCCGACGGCCAACGGCATGCCCCATCCTGGGCACTGCCTGACGCGAGCCATCAAGGATCTTTTTCCGCGCTACCGCACGATGCGTGGCTATCTCTGCGAGCGTAAGGCTGGCTGGGATACGCACGGCCTGCCGGTGGAGGTCGAAGTCTGCAAGGAACTCGGCATCCACGCCAAGGAAGAAATCGAAGCCTACGGCGTCGAACCATTCATCCACCGCTGCCAGGAGAGCGTCTGGCGCTACATGCAGGAGTGGGAGCGACTGACGGAGCGGCTCGGCTTCTGGATCCGGCTCGACGAAGCTTATGTCACCTACCACCAGAGCTACGTGGAAAGTGTCTGGTGGTCGCTGAAGAACTTGTTTGAGCGTGGCTTGCTCTACCAGGGACACAAGATCGTCTGGTGGTGGGCCCAAGGCGGCACTGCGCTGTCGGCTGGCGAAGTGGGGCAGGGCTATCGCGAAGTGGCCGACCCGAGCGTCTACGTCCTATTCCCGCTGCTGGACGACGCCGGCGCCAAGACCGACACGTCGCTGCTCGTCTGGACGACTACGCCGTGGACGCTACCGAGCAATCAGTTCGCAGCGGTCCATCCCGAGCTCGACTACGCAACCGTCGTCGATGGCGAAACGGGCCAGCGGTTCATCATGGCCTCCGCGCTGGTGGAGGCGATCGCGGCGAAGGTCAAACGCGAATTGACGGTCGAGTCGACTTGCAAAGGGAGTGAGCTGCTTGGCAGGCGCTACCTGCCGCCGTTTGATTACTACCACAAAGAGCTCGGCAACAAGGCCGGAGCGTTGAAGACGGGTGGCGAGCGTCCGATCGCTTGGCGCGTTGTCGCCGCCGACTTTGTGACAATCGACAGTGGTTCGGGCGTCGTTCATCAAGCACCCGCCTTTGGCGAGGTCGACTTCGATGTTCTCGTTCGCGAGCAGTCAGACTTCCAGGACGGGCAGGGCCCGCAGCTCATTTGCGCGGTCGGCCCGGACGGCAAGTTCACTGCCGAAGCTCCCGACTATCAGGGGCGCTGGGTAAAGGACTGCGACAAGGACATCAGTCGCGAGCTGAAACACCGTGGTCTGCTCTATCACCAAGAGCAGTATATCCACCCCTATCCCTTCTGCTGGCGAGCGGACGAAGATCCGCTCATCCAGTACCCGCGGCGGAGCTGGTTCATCCGCACCACCCAGTTCCGCGATGCGATGCTGGCCAACAACCAGCAGATCAACTGGCTTCCCGAGCACATCAAGGAAGGGCGGTTCGGCAACTTCCTCGAATCGAACGTCGACTGGGCCCTTTCGCGCGAGCGCTATTGGGGCACCCCGCTACCGGTCTGGGT
Organism: Planctomycetota bacterium; assembly: GCA_023430365.1. GTDB lineage: Bacteria > Planctomycetota > Planctomycetia > Pirellulales > Pirellulaceae > JAEZAS01. The sequence continues at coordinate 14,522 of JAEZAS010000195.1, read as the reverse complement.
CTGTGAAAACACCGGCAAGATGGAAGCGATCGGCAGCTACGAGGAGCTGCTGCAAAAACCGGGCATGCAAGGCGCGGAGGCTTGGGAGAAGGCGAAGAAAGCCAACCCCAACCTGCCCGACGACTTGAAGGTCCACAAGCCGTACATCGACGAGATCACGTACGACTCGCCGTTCGCCAAGGGCGCGCGCATGAAGCGAGTCAGCGAGGTGATCGATTGCTGGTACGACAGCGGCGCGATGCCGTTTGCCCAGTGGGGTTACCGGGGAGAGGACGGCCCACAAGCCGCCGCCGGCAAATTCCTCGAGCAATTCCCTGCCGATTTCATCAGCGAGGCGATCGACCAGACCCGTGGTTGGTTCTACAGCCAACTGGCGATCAGCACGATGATGTTCGGCGGCGAGGGGCAAGGGGGCGAAGAGGCGAAGGGGCCCAGTGTGCCGGGAGCGGCCGATCCGCAATCCGCAATCCGCAATCCGCAATTCCCCTACCCCCATCCCTACCGCAACTGCATCGTCCTGGGCCTGATGCTGGGCGAGGACGGACAGAAGATGTCCAAGAGCAAGCGGAATTACCGCGAGCCGGGCGAGATCTTCGATCGCTATGGAGCGGACGCCCTGCGCTGGTACTTCTTCGCCAACCAGCCGCCGTGGACGAGCATCCGTTACAAAGAACAGGCAATCAAAGACAGCATCCCGGAGTTTCTGCTCCGGCTTTGGAACTGCTACTCGTTCTTCGTCATCTACGCGAACATTGACGGCTTCGATCCCGCCCAACTGCTGTCCGCAGCAGGCAATGGCGCTCGCAACGGTTCGCCGCTGCAGTTGAATCCAGCCGACTTCACGGGGGCGAAAGGTTTCCGCCCAGTGAGCGAGCGAAGCGAGCTCGACCGCTGGATCTTGAGCGAACTCAATCGCACGGCGGCTGCCGTGGTGGAGCGGATGGACGCCTACGACAACTTCGAGGCGTGCAAGCGCATCAACGAGTTTGTCGACGGACTGAGCAACTGGTACGTCCGTCGAAGTCGCGATCGCTTTTGGGCCTCGGAAAAGGAGTCGGCCGATAAGCTCGACGCCTACTGGACCCTGTACGAGTGCCTTCTCACCACAGCGAAGATCATCGCGCCATTCACGCCGTTCCTCGCGGAAACACTTTGGCAGAATCTGGCCGGGGTGTTCAACGCCAGCGGCAGCCCAGCCAGGCTCGGCGAGGAGCGTGCCCTGCCGAGCGTCCACCTCTGCGATTACCCGCTCGGTGATAAGTCTGTGGTGGACGAAAAGCTATCGGCCCAGATGCGGCTGTTGCGTGAAATCGCTTCACTCGGACGTGCGGCGCGGATGGACAACAAGCTCAAGGTCCGCCAGCCTCTGGCCAAGGTGGAAGTGATTCTCACCGACACCGCCGCGCAAGCGTGGCTCGAGGAGCACGACGCTTTGCTGCGAGACGAGTTGAACGTCAAGGCGGTCGAGTACACCAAGGAAGCGGACAAGTACATCAACTATCTTGTCCAGCCGAACTTCAAGCGACTTGGCCCGCGGATCGGCAAGCTGCTACCGGCAGTGAAGCAGGTTCTGGGACAGGCAAACGGCGGCGAATTGCTGAAACAGCTCACTGCCAAAGGCAACGTCACCCTGGCGGCCGGCGGCGAAGAGATCGTGCTCGACGGCGAAGACATCCAAGTTCGACTGCAAGCTCGTGAAGGCTGGGCAGCCGCACAAGGCGCCGAGTGTGTCGTGGTGCTGTCGACCGAACTCACTCCCGAATTGATCGCCGAAGGGATGGCGCGTGATGTGGTGCGGCTGATTCAAGACCGTCGCAAGGAACTGGCGCTCGACTTCACCGATCGAATTGTCGTCGGCATTGGCGGAGCGTCCGATGCGCTTCGCCAAGCGATCGAGCAGAACCGCGAATATATTGCCGGAGAAACTTTGGCCGACACCATCGGCTTCGAAGCGACCGGGACCGATGCCACGGCGGCGGAAGTCGGCGACGAGAAACTGCAACTCTCCGTACAGAAGGTTTAGCGAGGATGGCTGCTCCGCTCCCGATTGCAGTATTGATTTCCGGCGGCGGCACGACGCTGCGCAATTTGCTTGAAAAATGCGATCAAGGCGAACTGGATATTGACGTTCGCCTGGTGATTTCCAGTACGCCGCGCGCCGGTGGGCTGGCTTTCGCCTCCTCCCGGCGAATCCCTACGCTCGTGATCGAGCAGCGGAAGTACGCGTCGCCCGAAACGTTTCGAGACGCGGTCTTCGGTCCATGCCGGGATGCGGGAGTGCAACTCGTTGTCATGGGCGGCTACTTAAAGCACGTTCCGATTCCGCCCGATTTCGAGAATCGGGTAGTTAATATCCATCCTGCCCTGATCCCCTCCTTCTGCGGCAAGGGGATGTATGGAATCAAGGTCCACGAGGCAGTTTTGGAATACGGCGCAAAGCTGACCGGCTGCACCGTTCATTTCGTTGATAACGAGTACGACCACGGCCCCATCTTGCTGCAACGAGCCGTGGCGGTAGCGGACGATGATACGCCAGAAGCGCTGCAAAAGCGCGTCTTCGCGACGGAGTGCGAAGCTCTGCCTGAAGCCATCCGGCTCATCGCGGCGGATCGGGTCGTAGTCCACGGCCGCCGTGTCTCCGTGCGATAGATTTCGCGCACACTCTCCAATGCTTCGTTGAACGCCTTCCTGAGGGCGGCGTTAATTGCTGCGCATTTTCCACATCTTTCTGTGATGGCGGATCCTTTCCGAGAGATAAGTTTGACACAACGAGAATTCTCACAATAAGTTACGCACAGCACGCGCACGTGAAAGATTTCTTTCACCGCATGCTTGCAATCTGTCGATCGGTTGCACATACTTGACCAAGTCGCTGCAGGAGGGCTGAGTTTGATCAAGCAGATGATGCCCGATGAGCGGCGAAACCGAGTGCTAGAGCTGGTCCGGCAACGCGGATTCGCGTCACTGCCCGATCTGGCCGGCCAGCTACAGGTTTCGGAGTCGACGGTTCGCCGCGACCTGGACTACTTGGAAGAGATCGGCGTCGCCCAGCGTACCCACGGCGGGGTGTTTTATACCGGCCCGTCTCCCAAGCTTGCCCATTTTGATCAGCGGCAGTCGCTGAACTGGGATCGCAAACGACAGGTGGCGCTCGCCGCGAGTCGATTGATAGAAGACAACGACACCGTCCTGTTGGATGGCGGCAGCACGACTTACGAGCTAGCACAACTGCTCGTCGGCCGGCCGTTGCAAGTAGTGACCAACTCGTTGCCGGTCGCCAACCTCTTCACTTCCAGTGAAAAGGCCGACCTGGTTTTGATCGGCGGCTATGTGCACACCAAGACCGGTGTTTCGGTCGGCGCCTATGCGAATCAAATGCTCGCCGGTCTGAACGTTCGCCGGGCGGTCGTTAGCGTCGCGGGAATTAACGAACGAGGCTTGTACAACAGCAACCTACTGCTCGTCGAAACCGAGATGGCGATGATGAAGGCCGCCGATGAGGTGGTCGTCGTCGCCGACAGCACCAAGTTCGGTCAGTCAAGTCTGGCCCTGATGTGCGGGTTGGATGAGATCGACTACCTGGTGACCGACTCGGGAATTGCCCCCGAGTGGCGAGCACGAGTTGAGCAAGCCGGTGTGAAACTTATCGTGGCTGAGCAGACGATCGAAGCTCGCCCAGCCGACGAAAAGCAATCCTGAAACAAACGATAGTGCGATGGCGTCCATCATGTCGCCATTCCAAGGTTAGCGGAAAGACCTCTCCATGAGTTCAGCTCCATCGCTTGATCGGGCGATTATCGAACGCATCGTTCGCCAGGTCGTGCTTGCCAATGCGCCCGGCGCTTCGGCCAACGGCAGTCCAGCGAAGGAGGCCGGCCCGCCCAAGTTGCTCGTCAGCATTTCCGCGCGGCATTGCCACCTGACCGACGAGCACGTCGAGATCCTCTTTGGCCCGGGACACAAGCTCACGCCCGACAAGCCGCTCTATCAGGACGGCTTTTATGCGGCCGCCGAAACGGTCATGGTCGTCGGTCCCCGTCGCCGTATGTTGCCGACGGTTCGCGTCCTCGGCCCGACTCGCAACTTCAGCCAGGTCGAACTGGCGTTTACCGATAGTATCTCGCTCGGAATCGACGCTCCGGTCCGTCACAGCGGCAACATCGAAGGCACGCCCGGCTGCGTGCTCGTGGGACCGAAAGGAGTCGTGGAACTCAACCAGGGAGTCATTCGCGCCGCTCGCCACGTCCACATGAACTTGAAGGATTGTGAGCACTACGGCGTGAAGAATGGCGACTTCATGAACCTGCGAGTCGAGTCGCCGCAGTGCAGTGTGCTGTTTGAGGATCTCCTCGTTCGGGCCGACGCCACCAGCAAGCTCGAAGTGCACATCGACACCGACGAAGGCAACGCCTGTTTCCTGGAAGCGGCCACCAAGGTGGAACTGCTAAAGCAGGCCGACGATTGCAAATGCAAACACTAAAGCCAGGCGTCTTTAATACGCTTGCAGCTCATTAAAGCTCAGAACGTTTTCTCACCAACGATAGGGAGTTTTCTCAATGGCAAAAGCGAATGAAGCGCTCGGCATGATCGAGTGCAAGGGCTTTATCGCCCTGCTTGAGGCGGCCGACGCGATGTTGAAGGCAGCCAACGTGCAGTTGGTCGGCTGGGACAAGGTCGGCAGCGGTCTGGTGTCGGCTTTCGTAACCGGCGACGTCGCCGCCGTGAAGAGCGCCACCGACGCGGGCGCCGCGGCCGCAGGCCGGATCGGTGAAGTCGTCAGCGTGCAGGTCATTCCGCGTCCGCACGAAGACCTGGACATCGTCCTGCCGCCGTCGATCAATCGCTCGCCCAACGCCTAGGCGCGGTGACGCGAAGCAGCGAACTAGAACAAGACTTCAGCCACCGTTGATCCCCCCAAGCATCAAAACACACCGAAAAGGTTTCTTAAATGAACACAGCGATTGGACTGATTGAAACGAAGGGCCTCGTGGGCCTGGTCGAAGCGACCGACGCGATGGCGAAGGCAGCCAACGTGCAGATCGTGAAGCGAATTGGCATTGGCGGCGCCTTGGTCACCACGATCGTGCGTGGCGACGTCGGCAGCGTCCGGGCCGCCGTGGAAGCTGGCGCTCAAGCGGCTCAGCAAGTCGGCGAACTGGTCGGAAGCCATGTGATTCCGCGCCCGGCTGAAGGCCTGCTGGAAGCCTTCCTAGGCTAAGACGTCGTCGCGTTGCACAGGCGATTCGCCTCTGCCTCAACTCCACGGATGATTCCATGAAGATCCTGGTCGCCAACCTGGGCTCGACGAGCTTCAAGTACCGGCTGTTCGACATGACGGACGAGCGTCAATTGGCGCGCGGCGGCGTCGAGCGGATCGGTTCTGCGGAGAGCCCGTGCTTTGTCGAAATTGGCGGCAAGCGCAGCGAGCTCAAGACGAAGGTGCCCGACCACGCAGTCGCGGTGCGAACGTGCCTCGAGCAGCTCACCGATCCGCAGTCGGGATGCCTGAAGGACGCCAGTGAAGTGGCGGCCATCGGCTTCAAGGCGGTGCATGGCGGCCGGATCAGCGGCGTGCAGCGAGTGAACGACGACGTGCTGGCTGCGATGGAGGAAATGAGCCTGGTCGCCCCTGCTCACAATCCTCCCTACATCAAGGCGATGCGTCTGCTCGCCGAGAAGCTGCCGGACATTCCGCTCGTGGCAGCCTACGAAACGGGCTTTCATCTGACGATGGGCGATGCGCAGCGATACTACCCCATTCCCTACGAGTGGGCAGAGAAGCTGCACATCAAGCGCTGGGGCTTTCATGGAGCAAGCCATCGCTACATTGCGATGCGGACGTCGCAATTGCTCGAGCGGTACGACCTGCGGATCATTTCGTGCCACCTTGGTGGCTCGAACAGTCTCTGTGCGATCCGCGGCCAGCAGAGCGTGGCAACCACGATGGGCATGAGCCCGCAGACTGGCTTGCCGCAGAACAACCGCGTCGGCGACTTCGATCCGTTTGCCATTCCGCTGATCATGCAGTCGGAAGGGCTGTCGCTGCATCAAGTGCTCGACACGCTCGCCGAGAAGAGCGGCTTGCTGGGGCTGAGCGGCATCAGTGGCGACATTCGCGACCTGGAAGAGGCGGCGGCAACCGGAAAAGCGCGAGCCCGGCTGGCGCTCGACGTCTTCACGGCTGAAATCCGCCGGCATTTGGGCGGGATGTTGGTCGAACTCGGCGGAGCCGACGTGATCGTGTTCACCGGGGGCATCGGCGAGAACGGCGTCAACGTTCGCTCAGCCGTGTGCGAGAATCTTGAAGGGCTCGGCATCTCGCTCGATCCACAGGCCAATGCGACGGCCAAGGGCGAGAGCAAGATCAGCTCTCCCGACAGCAAAACCCAACTCTGGGTCATCCCGACCAACGAGGAACTGGTGGTCGCCCGCCAGACGAAGCATCTGCTGGAGGGGCAAGGCTAATGTTTGTCGCCAAAGTCACCGGTTCGCTCGTCTCGACGCAGAAGGTGTCGGCCATGACCGGCTACAAGCTGCTCATCGTCGAGCCGTACCGGGTTGAACCTAACGAGCGCAAGAGCCTCACGACGACCGGCCGGACGTTTGTCGCCGTCGACACGCTCGGCGCCGGCGTGGGCGACTATGTCCTGCTCACGCAGGGCTCGAGCGCCCGACTTACTCCAGAGACGAAGAACCTGCCGGTTGATGCCGTTGTGATCGGCATCGTCGACCAGGTGCATGTCGATACTGGAATGGTGTACGACCGCGAAGCAAAGTCCTGATCGACCACTACTGGCGAGGAAAGCTCTCTCCGTCCGTCCAACATTCGGCAGGCGAAGAGACCAGCGAAACACTCAACTGAAAAGTTGGCACAGATATGCAGATCAACGAAGACATCATTCGCAACGTCGTCGCCCAGGTGCTCGCCGAAGTTGGCCGTGGGGCCAATGCGGCTCCCAAGTCGTATGCGGGCCGCTTTGGCATCTTCCACGATCCGGACGAAGCCGTTGCCGCCGCACGCCAGGCCTTTGAGCAGCTCCAAGAGCGCACCATGGCCGACCGCAAGCGGATCATCGAGCATATCCGCCGCATCTCGATCGCGCAGTGCATCGAACTCGGCACGATGGAGATGAACGAGACTAAGATCGGACGTCTCGAACACAAGATCGAGAAGCTCAAGACGCTCGGCGAGCGTACGCCGGGCATTGAGTTTCTTCGCACCGAAGCCTACAGCGGCGACAACGGCCTGGCGGTGATCGAGCACGCTCCATTCGGAGTGATTCTGGCTATCACGCCGGTCACCCACTCGCTGCCGACGATCACCGGCAACGCCGTGAACATGATCTCGGCCGGCAACGCCGTGGTCGTCAACCCGCATCCGAGCGGCAAGAAGGTCGCCGCCGAAGGCGTGAAGCGTTTCAACCAGGCGATCTACAAAGATCTCGGCATCGACAACCTGATTTCGCTCATTGCCGAACCGACGCTCGACACGGCCAACGCCCTGTTTGCCCATCGCGGCATCAACATGATCTGCGTGACCGGTGGTCCCGCCGTCGCCCGCGCCGCCCTCCGCTCGGGCAAGCGAGCGGTGGTCGCTGGTCCCGGCAACCCGCCGGTCGTCATCGACGAAACAGCCGATCTCAACAACGCCGCCCGCTGCATCATCCAGGGCGGATCGTACGACAACAATCTGCTCTGCATCGCGGAGAAGGAAGTGTTCGTCGTCGACTCGGTTTTCGACCGCATGATGGAAGCCATGGAGCGGGCCGGGGCCGTTCGCCTGAACAGCCGCGAGATCGACGAGCTGACCCGCAAGGCAATCATCCAGGTGGGCGAGGGAGCCGATCGCCACGACGCCGCTTGCAAGGACTTCATCGGTCAGGACGCCTCGGTCCTCGCCAAGGCCGCAGGACGCAGCATTTCCGAAAAGGTGGAACTCATCTTCGGCGAGACCGACGAGCACAATCCGTTCGTCCCCGTCGAGCAGATGATGCCGTTCGTTCCCTTCGTTCGCTGCCGCAACGTGGACGAAGCAATTCACAAGGCGAAGCACTACGAGCACGGCTTCCGCCACACGAGCATCATCCACAGCCAAAACGTCAAGAACATGACCAAGATGGGCCGCATCCTCGACACGACCTTGTTCGTGAAGAACGGCCCCTGCATGGCGTCGCTCGGCCTGGGTGGCGAAGGCTACCTGTCGTTTTCGATCGCCGGCCCGACGGGGGAAGGCGTTACCACGCCGCTCACGTTCACCCGCGAACGCCGCTGCTCGATGATCGACGACCTGTACATCCTCGGCCGGCCGCGGACCGAACCGGCTCCGCTGTACATGGGCGTCGGTGAAAACGCCGATGCCAACGATCCACGGCGGAACGGCCGGTAGTTGAAACAAGGCAGACAGGAATGTCTGCCCCACTGAGGACTACGGAACAGAGCAAACAACAGTAAGCACACAGCTATGCAAATCGGTCTGGTGGTTGGAACAGCGACGTCGACGGTGAAGCACCCGACGATGAAGGGGCAAAAGCTCCTCGTGGTTCAGCCGCTGCTGGCCGATGGCAAGTCGGCTGACGGCGATCCCCAGATCGCCGTCGACGCGGTCGGAGCAGGGCGGGGAGAGCGGGTGCTCATCAGCAGCGACGGACGCTACATGCGAGAAATCCTCAAAGCCGACGCGACTCCCGTGCGGTGGTCGGTGATTGGCATCGCGGATTAACCGCCGGAAGCGACATTTCCGGTTCAAAACTCAGGACGTCACGTGGCGGAAGCAATCGACATCGACGGAATCGTTCGCGAAGTGCTGCGGCGCCTGCGCGCCCTCAGCGCCAGCGACAACGCGTCGACCGCTTCCGTCGTTGCTCCAGCTCCAGCACCCGCGAAATCAAAGGCTGCCGCCCCACCGCCAGCGTCGCCCGTTGAGTCCTCCACGCTGCAATTTGCCGATCGCCTGGTCACGCTCGCCGCTCTCAACGGCAAGCTGAACGGCGTGAAGCAACTGGCTGTCGGCCGCAAGGCGATCGTTACGCCGGCCGTGGTCGACGAGCTGAAGCGTCGCGGCATTGCGATCGTCCGGCAGGATTCGGGCAACCAGCAAAACAACAAGGTTCGCCTGCTCGTGTCCGCCGCCAGCGGCGGCATCAAGTCGGCGGTCCGCAGCGACCTCAGCTCGGCGACCGCGGGCATCGAGTGGCTCGAGTGCCACGCGACCAGCTCGCTGACCGGAGCCGTGCAGGAACTCGCGAAACACATCACGCAGCGAAAGCTGCCGGGCTTGCTGCTCACCGAGCAGCCTCTCTCGGCCGCCGTCGTTGCCAATCGAAATCCGAACATCCGCGCCGCCGTGATCGGCGATGGCCGCTCGCTCGACGAGGCCCTCGCCCAGATCGGCAGCAACCTGATTGCCGTCGATCCCAAGCGAGTCGGCCCCGCCGTACTGAAGATCGTCGCCCAGCGTTTGGCCGACGCCCAGCCGGGCTGCCCCGCCGAACTGGTCGGGAAGTAACGCACAACCAAGGTTCATCCCATGCGAATCGCCAAAGTCGTCGGCACCGTGACGCTCAGTCGCTGTCACGAGTCGTTCTGCGGCGCTCGGCTGCGGCTGGTGCAGCCGCTGTCGCTCGCAGAACTGCGCGGTGAGCGGCCACCACAGGCCGACGAGATGGTCGTGTGGGACGAACTGGCCTCGGGCGTCGGCGACCTGATCGCCATGAGCGAAGGGGGCGAGGCCTCCCAGCCGTTCCGACCAAAGGACAAAGCCGTCGACGCCTACGCGTCGGCCATCCTCGACCGAATCGATTTGATCTAACCGCCAATGTGCAAGTAAGCAAACGCCCTCCGCAGCGTTTCGGTCCCGCAGATTCGCGAACCTCCAAAACAAACCACTCAGAACAAGCCAACACCCGTCATCTCGCCGAATGCGAAGCGCCCCAGCGGCCGCCGCCAACGTGCCGGATGACCACCGAACATAACGAGAAAGGGTAAGCCATGGTCAACGCTCACAAGATCAAGCAGGACATCTGCGAGATCGGTCGCCGTCTCTACAACAAGGGCTTCGCCGCGGCCAACGACGGCAACATCACCGTCCGCATCAGCGACAACGAAGTCCTCTGCACCCCCACGATGCACAGCAAGGGCTTCCTCAAGCCGGAAGACATCTGCCTGATCGACATGACGGGCAAGCAGCTCGCCGGCGTGAAGAAGCGTTCGAGCGAAGCCCTGCTGCACCTCGAGATCTATAAGCAGCGCCCCGACATCAAGAGCGTCGTCCACTGCCATCCGCCGCACGCGACCGCGTTCGCGATCGCCCGCGAGCCGATCCCGCAGTGCGTGCTCCCTGAGGTCGAGGTGTTCCTCGGCGACGTGCCGATCACCAAGTACGAGACCCCCGGCGGCAAGGCCTTCGCCGAAACGGTGCTCCCGTTCGTCAGCAAGACCAACATCATCATCCTCGCCAACCACGGCACCGTGAGCTATGGCAAGGACGTGGAGCAGGCCTACTGGTGGACCGAGATCCTCGACGCCTACTGCCGCATGCTGATGCTCGCCAAGGACCTCGGCCGGGTGCACTACTTCAACGAAAAGAAGGAGCGCGAGCTGCTCGAGCTGAAGGACCAGTGGGGCTGGTCCGACCCGCGCAACACCAAGGAATACGAGAACTGCGACATCTGCGCCAACGACATCTTCCGCGAGAGCTGGAAGGATTCGGGCGTCGAACGTCGCGCCTTCCCCGAGCCGCCGCCGATGCGCCCGAAGCAGGAAGCCCCCAAGCCGACGGCTTCGCCGTCGCAGAATGGTTCCGCGGGCCTCGATCAAGAAGCCCTCATCGCAGCGATCACCGAACGCGTGATGGCCGAACTAGCCAAGGCCCGCTAAAGCGGGAGTTCACAGTAAACAGTAGACAGTAAACAGTGGGAGCGAGCATTGTTGTTCTCAACTGTCTACTGTGAACTGTCTACTGTCTACTCGTCCCGACCACTGAAAACTGACAACTGAGAACTCATCACCCATGAAAGTCTCCATCATCGGCGGCGGCGGTTTGGTCGGCAGCAGCGCGGGCTTTGCCCTGCAGTGCGGCGGCATCGTCCGCGAGATCGCTCTGCTCGACGTCAACCAGGACCTCGCCGGCGGCCACGCCCTCGACATGCTCCATGGCGGGCCGAGCACTGCCGATCAGGTCATCAGCTCCGGCAGCTACGAGCACATTCCCTCGAGCGACATCGTCTGCATCACCGCCGGCCTTCGTCGCAAGCCGGATGAAAGCCGCCTCGACTTGATCAACCGCAACACCGACCTGTTCGTCTCGATCCTCAACGACGTCGCCAAGGCGGGACTCAAGAAGGATGCGATCGTTCTGGTCGTGTCGAACCCGGTCGACATCCTCACCTACGTCGCCGCCGATCGGCTCGACATCCCCGCCGACCGCGTGCTCGGCCTGGGCACCCAGCTCGATACGATCCGCTTCCGCAGCCTGATCGCCCAGCAGATCAAGGCCGCCCCCTCGCAGGTGAACGCCGTCATCCTCGGCGAGCACGGCGACAGCATGGTGCCGATCTGGTCGACCGCCACCGTCGCCAACCTGCCGCTCGAAAAGCTCTCCGGCTGGAACGCTCGCCTGGCCGACGAAATCTTCACCCGCACCAAGGGCTCCGGCGCCGAGGTGATCAAGAAGAAGGGCGGGGCGGGCTTCGCCGTGGGCATCGCCATCCGCGACGTCATCCACTCGATCGCCCTCGATCAGCAGCGGATCCTGCCCGTCTCGACGATCCAGAACGGGGCCTACGATATCCGCGACGTCGCCCTGAGCGTCCCCACGGTCGTCGGCCGCAACGGCGCCCTCGCCCGCCTGCAGGTCGAACTCTGGCCTAAGGAAGTCCAAGCCCTCCGCAAGAGCGGCCTGGTTCTCCGCCAGACTCTCGAGACGGTTTTGGGCCGCATCGGCCGGAAGAAATAGCGGTTGTTGAACACCACCCCTGCGGGGTGTTTTCACAATAGATGCGCTCGACCACGTTTTCAGCGCAAAAGCAATCTGCTCTTGCGCTTGTGAAAATCACGGCTGCGACGAGTACAACACCTGCGCACAGGCGTTGAACAGGGTCTGAACAGTCACCGGATTGCCAAAGAACAACCGCTCCGCCGCCCCTGAGCGCTGGCTGGCTCGGGCGTCCGCGGTTGAAAACCGCGCAGCAGCAAACGCCCCACGCTCCGCGGCCAGGGCGAGGGTCGAATGCCCCTCAAGATACAAACTTTTCACAAGTTTGTCAACACAAGAGCCGGCGGATCACATCCGCCGGAAGCCCCGCGCGAAGATTTCAAAATCAATCGCGAGCCCCGGACATGAAGGCCAAGGGGCGCGGGCTCCGTCGCTCTTGAAACTCCCTCCCGCGCCGGCCCGGAGGCAAGTTTGCCTCCGGCTGCTTCCTCTCTGGATGGCTGCCTCTTCGCAAGGAATTTCCGGCGGATGTGATCCGCCGGCTGAGAGGAGCTTGGGCCGTTTAGATTCGATCGAGCTGGTCGATCCACCGCGCGAGCTCGGCGAGCTCGTCGTCGTTCAGCTCCCGCGGCTTATCCCCCAGGTCGCGCTTCGTCACGGGATACTTCATCGTCTCCAACCGACCGGTGAGCACCTTCATCACGGCGGCCAGCGGCGATTTCTCGGCCACGGCTGAAAAGATCGCCAGCCGGCGGACCGGGTCATTGTCGGGCAGTTTCACGCGCGGCGGGGGAATCGCATCGGTCACCGCGATGCCGCGCACGCGCTCGATCTGCTGTAGCCCCACGAGCCAGGCCATCGTGCCCCCGGCTTCCTCGCCAAAAACGACGACCCGCGTGCGATCGATGTTGTAGCGTCCCAGGGCGTCGTCGATCACCTTTCGCACGAGGTCGTTCTCGGTCGCTTCCCACTTCTTCCCTTCGCCCGACGTCGGGGCGACGACGATCAGCTGGTGCCTGGCGGCAAGGCCCTTCCAGCGGGCAAGCAATTGTTCCTTGTCGAGCCCGTCCAGCCCATGCAGCGAGACAACCAGGGCATGCGGAACTTCGGCGTGGTAGTTCTCTGGCACGACGGCCCAAATCTCGTTCTTTTCTTCGGGCAGCTTCAGCTCAACGAGCCCTGTGGTCGGCGGCTCCGCCGGCGCAGGTAGCTCGCGCTTCACGGCGGCAGGCAACTCGGCAGGAATGTCGGTCGGCAACTTCCCGGGGGTCAGTTCCACGTCGAGCGTTTCGTCGCCGCGCTCCAGCTTGAGCGTCACCTTTTCTTTCGGATCGAGGCCGGCGACGATCTCTTGCCAGCCGGCGGCGTCCGTGGCCGACTTGTCGGCGATCGAAACGAGCTTGTCGCCGGCCTTCACACCCGCTTCGGCGGGTGGGCTGCCGGGGAATACGTGGCGGATGACCATGCTCTTCGCATCCTTCTCGCCGTCGCGCATCGGCAGCAGGCCGAGGAACGGATGAGCGTACGGCTCCAGCTTCTCGGCGAGTTCGATCGTGGCCTCGATTCGCTCGTCACCCCGCTTCAGCACAACCTTCACTTGCTCGCCAGCGTAGTGCGGCCCCATGGCATGGCGCAGCTCGGCCTGACGCGTGATTGGCTTGCCGTCGAGTTCGACAATCACGTCCCCCGGCTTCACCCCCGCCTTGTTCGCGGGGGAATTCGCCGGCGCTGCGGCCACTTCGGCAGGAAGCGAGTAGATATCCCCTTGCTTCAGCGACACACCGAGCAAGCCCGGGTGCAGGTCCTTGCCCGCCTTGAGCGTGTCGAGATGCTTGAGAATGTCTTCCAGCGGCACAGCGAAGCCGATTCCCGAATCGTACCACTCGGCCCCCGCCAGTTCCCCCGTTTGCTGCGGCGAAAGAGGCACGAGCACACCGAATACGCGGCCGCGGATATCGACCAACGGCCCGCCGTAGTTGCTCGGCGAAATCTTGGCGTCGGTCTGCAGGGCCTTGTTCCAGATGCGGTTGAGGGCGCTCACCACGCCGACCGAAATCGACGGTTCGCTTTGCTCGAAGGTCCGCCCAAGGGCCACCGCCCACTGGCCGACGCGCATTTCCTCACGAGGAACGGCCTGTGGAACCGACAGCTTCTCGTCGGTTTCCACCTTGAGCAGCACGAGCATCCGGCTCTGGTCGCGGGCCACGATCTTGGCGGACGACCGTTTTCCGCTGGGAAGCGTGACGAGGATCGACGATGGCTGCTGAATGAAGTTGAACGCGCTCGAGATGACGTAGCCGTCTTCGGAGACGATCAGGCCGGTGGTCGGACCAGTGCCGACGAGCACCTTGCCGACCCGCTCGAGGCCGCCGACCGTTTCGATCCGCACCACGCTCGGAGCGACACGCTCGACGGCCGCGCGCAGGGCTTGTTCTTCGGCAGCGACGAGGTCGTCCTGAGCCATCCCGGGAGCGGCGGCAAGGACGACAACCAACAGCGTAACGGCGAATTTCATAGTAGAGATTTCTCTCGGGTGCCACTGCTGGCTCGTCCAGCAGTGCGTTGCAAAGTCGTCCGCACACTCCGTGTG
>JAEZAS010000172.1 GCA_023430365.1 Planctomycetota bacterium | reverse complement strand
CTCGCAGCCGCAACCGCCCGCCAGGCTTTGCGAAACGGGCCCGCTGGCTGCAAACAGAGCTGCAATGGCCAAGGTGAAAATCGCGAATCGGCAGCGCATGCAGAGGTCTCCGCTTCGACGCTCATCGCCGCCCCAGGCTCGTTGTCAGCTGGACTGCAGCGACGGTCGCCAGCCAGCCTATCCGGGGGGCTCAGATTCTGCATCGACCGCTCCCCAGCCGCCGCGTGCAGGAAACTGCGATCGCCCGCACGGCTTACCACCGCCTGACCAGGGCCCCTCTCGTGGGACCAGCCGGCGATTTAGCGATGAGACAAATGACCACCATTTCGCCCGCGCTCGAGATAAACATTAAAGCTTCCGCCCCCCAAGGACGACAGGTGCGAAATCTTCACAACATAGCGCCCAGCACCGAGCCGATCTCGCAGGACCTGATTGACGAGATCCGGCGAGCCCCAATCTCCCGCCGGCGGCTGCACAGCTCGCTGCGCATCGTCCGGGCCATACAGGTGCAGTTGCACCTGCGTGGTCCCCTCGGTCCCGACGGTGTACACCTCGTTCGCGCGGTCGGTCGGCACCGTGAACTCGAACAAAACTTCCTCGCGAGCCCGCCGAATCGTTCCTACCACTCGCTGGCCGTCGGCGGTCAGCGTTCGCGTGGCTTGGGGCTTTGCCGTCTCTTGTTCTTCAGCACGCGGGGAAGGCAGCACTTCAGTGCCAGGATCCGTGCCAGGGCCATACATCTGCGCCGCGAAATTCTTGTCGGTCTCCGACAGGTCAAACGGCTGCTCGATCGGGTCTCCATCGGCCAGGCATTGCTTCGGGATCGCATAGACCATGATCGACTCTTTGTCATAGTCGCTGAATCGCAGCAATTCGTTCTCGTTGTAGAGCTTGACAATATTGAAGTCGACGGCCGGTTTATTCAAACCCCGACTGCTGAAGTACTGATAGACGAACGATTGAAAGCGAAATTGACGTCTCGGTTGTTGATGTTCATGGATCATGCCCATCGCGTGCCCGAACTCGTGCAGCACTAAGTACCGGTTGTATTTCGGGTCCGCAGTCCATTCGATATTCATCGACGGCCGGCCGAGGTTCTGCCGCAAGCTCGACATGCCGACGAGCGACCAGTTTCCGCCCCCCCGGCGGAAGTCGACGCGGATATCAGCGTTGACCGAACTTACTTCTCGGAACTCCAAGCCGCAGCACTTTGACCAGGTCGACGCAATCTCCAAGGTCTCATCCCTGAACTTTTTGTCAAAGAAGAAAACATCCAGGACCTTCTTGTTCCACTTGCTCGAATAAGCGGCCCGTGCGGGAGCAGTCGCCTCATCCTGGCCTGGCAGGCGTGGAGCCTGGTCGCGGATCTCTTGGGTCAGATTGGGCCCCGGGGCCGCAAGGCCTCCGCTCACGCCGGTCAGCAACGCGACCTCGGCAGGCTCGCCTCCTTCAAGCTCCTTCAGCACAGCTCGCAACGGCGAGACATCCTCCGGCGCTGGCGCCCGCAGAGCTCCACCGGGAGCCGCGGCGGGCATTTCGGTTTGAACCATTAAATCGCCGTCGATACAGAGCCCCTGAAACTCCGTATCACCGTTGGCTTGTCCCCAGGCCGAGCTCCCACACAGGGCGGCGGCCGCCGCGGATGCTCCTTGGAGGAAATAGCGACGATTCAATACAACGCTGTTAGACATGCGGCGCGCCATAACCGTCTCCCAACAAGCCCGATAATAGAAGGTCGCGAGAAGCATGCTAACATAGAGTATTGCATCTACAAACAATTTCTTTAGGCCCATGCATCCAGCGGCCGCGGCGCTTGCTCCAGCCAACCGGGCGGATTAGCTTACGGAACGTCCCAGCAGCCCAACCGTCATCGCGAGTTTCACCATGAAGCGATTCCTGATTGCCCTGACGCTCACCGTGGTTTTCACCTCCCATCTGCAGGCGGGATGGTGGCACCATCACCACCGCCACGTCGTTTACCAGTCGGCGCCGGTCTACGCAGCGCCCAGCTACGCCGCTCCTGTGTACTCCGCCCCCGCCTACTCAGCGCCGGCGTACGCGGCCCCGATGTACTCAGCTCCGCAGTACTATGTGCCCGCCCCACAGGCCGACACCCAAAGCGCTCCGCTCCAGAACGTCTTCGTCGGCTTGCTCGAGGAAATGCTCCGCGATCGGATCGAACGCTTGGGGAACCGTCCCATCTTTGGTGGTAGCGGCGGAGGAGTCGGAGGTGGAAGCGGTGGACAGGGCGGTCAATCGACGTCGTCCCTGTCGACCGAAGTCGGCCAATTGCGTTCCGAGGTGAAGGACCTCTCGCTCCGCGTCGAAAACGCCAATTCCATCCTGCAGTCGCACGGCAAGAAGCTCGTCGAGAACGAGCGAGCCCTGGATGAGCTAAGCCGGAAGTTCCAAAAGGGCGGCGAGATCTACGACCTGCTCATCGAGGTGCGAGAACATCAGCGCACGGCCCGCAATCAGACCGGCGGCAGCGCACCAGCCTCGGTCGACGAAGAACGAGATGGGCCGCCGCCGCCTCCCTTGGCTCCCCGCAATCCCCCCGCGGCTCAGGTGTTGCCGAATCAGTAGCGGCAGTTCTCCTCCGTAGGCCGACGAAGGCATGCCCCTCCGGGCGCACTTCGCACCTATTAAGCGGTTGCGCCCCCGTTTTCGTCCTCTTCGGCAACCGTTGCCTCATCGGGCGTTTCGGGTTCCAGGGTCGTCGTTTCCTCCACCGCCATCGCGGCCAGGTGGCGGATGATTTCCGATTGCTCCGCCGTCAGCACGCCGTGCGAGATGAGGTTTTTTTCCTTCGTCTTAGTTTCCCCCTTGTTGTTGACGGTGATCGACAC
>JAEZAS010000250.1 GCA_023430365.1 Planctomycetota bacterium | reverse complement strand
GGCAGGAAGCGGCCTCAGAATAGGGCGGTTTCAACGGATGGGTCAAGTAGCCCGCCTCTTTCGACTGTGCAATGTATTCCGACTGCAAAGAGTGGGGCCTTGAGTTCGCTGCGGGCGTCCATCATCGTATTCCTTCGTGAAGGAGTACGAACATGGCCCGGGCGCTTGTTTCTGCCTCGGCTGCCCAACATTCGGCAGGCCTTTCCCGTATATCCTGCCCACACCAAGGAGAGTGGCACACACATGAAGAAACAGATTTACGGAGCAGTCATCGCGGCTTGCTCGCTACTGGCTTTGCCGCTAACGGTTTTTGCCCAACCGACGACTGCGGCGCCGCCTCTTGAGGCGCTCGCGCAACAGGCCCGCGACAACATGATCGTCGTTACGCCCGAGATGGTCGCAGGCGTGAAAGCCCGCACCATGGCGGCGGTGAATGACCTGCACGAATATCTTCGGCGGAGCGGCCCCAAGAATGCCGCCGCCTGGGAAGCCTATCTGCGTTGGCCCGAGCTGATGGCCCAACTGCAGGCCGAAGTGCCCGACCCGAAGGTGGTCGAGTCGGTCCTCGACAAATGGGAAGACAACTATCCCGGCCTGGAGGCCCAGCGGTTTGTTCGCACGCGAGAAGCGGTGCGGGACTATGTTTATCTGGCCGCGGACGTGGCCAACGAAAACTACGCCGAGGAATATGCCCGGCGCGTCGATGAACTGGCCGGACTGGTCGAGCGTTACGACGAAAGCGGCTCGAGCGACGACGCGGTCGCCATCGGTCGCACGCTCGGCTGGCTTGAGCGCACCGGCCAGGCGCAGCAACTCGTCGAGACGGTTCGCGCCCGCTATCAGCGGCCGAACTTCTTTGGCTATGGCTCCGCCCGTTTTGCGGCGATCGGTTTTGAGCAGCCGGTCAATCGCGTGACGCCGGTGAACGACATCATTCTCGGCACGCACGTGCGCGGCACAGCCCACATGACGGGCGGAACCACGCTGCGGCTCGTGCCCGATCCGAACGTGGCCCGCTTTCAGTTGCTGCTCGCAGGAACGGCTGTGTCGAACAACGTCGGCCACAATCGGGGCGTGACGATCTGCTCGACCGGCGTGACGGCGTTGCAGGCTTGCAAGAACCTGTGGATGGACGAAGCCGGCTTGTTTTCCTCGGTAGCGACGGCCAACGGCCGCACGAACACGACGATCACCGGCATCGACGGCGGCGGCGGTCGGATTCGTCAGCGGATCGCGACCAATCGCGTTTATGACTCGAAGCCGCAGGCGGAAGTGATTGCTTCGCAGCGTGCCGCGGGTCGGTTGCAGCGCAGCTTTGAGGCCGAGGCCTCGCCGATGGTGGCCGACGCCAACCGGCGGTTCATGGAACGGTTCAAGACTCCGCTCACCCGCCGCAACGCCTATCCCGAGGACGTCAGCTTCAGCACGACTCCGTACTACGTGGTCGTGAAGTCGCTGTCGGCGGATAAGAACCAGATCGGCGCTCCGACGCCGCCCGCCCGGTTGTCGCTGCCCTTCGACGTCTGCACCCAGATGCACGAATCGGCGGTGACCAACTTCGGCGAGTCGCTCCTCGCCGGTATGCACCTGACCGATGAGCGGTTGGTGCAGATCCTCCGGGACGAACTGAAGACCGAAGTTCCCGACGAGCTGCAAATCACTGAGGACAAGGACCCGTGGTCGATCACCTTCGCTCGCGAGTCGCCAGCCCGCGCTCGCTTCGAGGATGGTCGGGTGTTCATGGCGATCCGCGGTGACCAGTTCACCCGTGCGGACCAGGTCGTCAACGAGCCGATCGAAATCACTGCCAACTACAACATCGAAATCACCAACAAGGGCACGGCCCGCCTGGTGCGCGACGGTGATGTGGAAGTGAACTTCCTCGAACGCGAACGCCTGAGCGCCGCCCAGGTGACCTTCCGGACGTTCCTGCGTCGGAAGTTCCGCGCGATGTTCAAGGAGGAGTTCGTGGGCGAAGGGCTGAAGCCGAAGGGCCGCTGGGCCAAGGCTGGCACACTCCGCCTGGAACTGATCGACTCGAACAACCACTGGCTCAACCTCGGCTGGAACCTGCCGATCGGTGGTCAGCGGCCGAGACTGGCTGAAGGCGAGAAGACCGAAGCGACCGTTCCGGTTTCCGCTCCGGCCAAAGAGGAGGTTTCGTCCGTCGAGGCCAAGCCGGCCTATGGCGATCTCGCTCAGCAGGTGGCTCAGTTCCTCGGGATGAAAGCTCCGCTGCAGTAGCGGGTCGGTCGCCGACCGGCGACGCCGCTCAATTTTGCCAACTCCGCACCCCGGCTGTTGAAACCAGCCGGGGTGTTTTATTCTGTGGGCAGTCCTTCGTTCCGCAGCGATTTTCTCGCTGCGCTGCAAGCGGCAAGGAGCGCGTGCCATGAATCGCTGGGTGGAAATCTCGTTCGACTGCCTGCCCCTGCGCACCGTCGGCCGGTTCGATATTCCGATCGACGCCTCGCCGAAGTTTCGCAAGCGCTGCGAGCAGGTGAAGCACGCCCTCGAGAAGCACGGCTCGTTCAACACCTATTTCCTGTCCAACGCCAACTGCATCTACCACCTCACGAATCGCGAAGACGTGGGAATGCTCGAATTTCGCTTCACGGGGACAGTGATCACCGATTCCACCGACCTGAAGACCGAGCACTGCGACTTGGATGTAGAACTGGTGAGAGAAACCTGCGACTGGCTGACGGCGCCGGTCGTCGAGTGGTTTCAGCAGTCGGTGCAGCACTCGGTGCGAGTGGAATTCGACCGCTATATCGAGGCGGGCGACCTCGACAAGGCCAAGGAGCGGCTGGCGCAACTCCAAGCTCAGGCGGATGAGTCGGGCGGGTATCTGGGGATGTACCTGTAACAGCTCTGGGGCATCGCTTGCACTGCATCGCTGCCGCAAAGCGGCTCGTCGATTCTGCATCCGCGATCGCTGGCTTTTCTCGCTCGGCAACTTTTCCGCACAAGCGTCACAAGCCGCGTGACTGCGCAATTTCGACCGCGATTTGCCAATCTGCGTGGTAGTCTATCTATATTGAAGTCAGGTCGATCGCTTATCAGCGGCCTCGCGCGACGAGGCTGATCGGCCGAAGCATGCCGTAACACGACAGGGGCGTCGTCGAGGGCGTCTTACATTGTCTAATCCACACACCGCCGGTTCCGAGCGGCTGGACCGGGCGTTATCGCTCGTCGCGGCAGGGCTCCACGACCGCGCCGGCGAACTGCTGGCCGAATGCGTGCGACACGAACCCGCCAGCCGCGAGTTCGTCGAAGCGCTGCTTAGCAATCTGAAGCAACTGCGCGATCGGCCAGTAACCACCGCCGCCGAACTGCTCCAGCAACTCGACCACGATCTCGCCGTCGCCCAGCGGGAGAAACGCTGGGACGATGTCGTCGCGCTTGCGCTGCGTCGCTTGACGCTCGCCCGCCCGACGCCGATCCCGCTGCTGGCGCTCGCCGAAGCGGCCGCCGCGCGCCGGCAGTATGAGATCGAAGTTCGCTACGCCGAAGCCGCGGCCGCCTATGGCCCCGACGATCCCGAAGTGGTCCGCCGCCTGGCGACCATCGCCACGCGCGAGGGGCGTTTCGAAGAGGCCATCTCGCTGTGGCAGCACGTCGAAGAACTCGTCCCCGCCGACAGCCATCCCGCTCGGATGGTCGCCCGGCTGGTGATCGATCGCAGCCGCTGCCAGGCCGGTATGGAAACGAAGGTCTGTGAGCCGCCTGTAGCCGCGGCGTCTGCCGACGACGAGCAGTGTGATCTGCCAGCGGTCAAGACGGACGACGGCGCCTGGCAGTTGCCCTGCGAACTGCCTCATTTGACGGCGGAGATCAAGCGCACGCCGATTCAGCAGCTCGAACTCGCCGTGCGCGAGTATCCCGCCAACGGCGAACTGTACCTGCAACTGGCTTCGCTCTACCTGGCCAAGGGACGCGACTACGACGCCGAGCGCTTGCTGCTCAAAGGGCGCGAGGAAGTTCCCGACGACCTGCGGGTGCGCAACATGTGGGAAGACGTCAGCATGTTGCGGGCGAATAGCCGGGTGGCCGCCGCCCAGCAGCAGTTCGAAGCGGACGGCACTCCTGTCTCGCGAGCGGCACTGGCTGAGGCCCGCACGAAGCGCGATCGCCAGGAGATCGAGATCTACCAGCAGCGAGTGAAGCGCGACCCCGACAACGCCAAACTGCAGTACCAACTCGGCCTGCGATTGAAGAAGTCGGGCAAGCTGCTCGACGCGGCGAAGCGCTTTGAAGCGGCGAGCGGTGATCCCGCCGAGCGACCAGCGGCTGCCTTTGGGCTGGGGGAGTGCTTGCAGCAGTCGGGGCAGCTTGCGGAGTCGTTGCGGGCCTATCGCCAGGCGGCCGAAGCGGCTGTCTCGCCAACGCAACTCGACTGGCGCAAGCGAGCCCTCTATCAGGCAGCCGAACTATCCCGGCGAGCAAAGCTCTTTCGCCGCGCCCGCCGCTACACGCAGGACCTATTACGACTCGACCCGCACGATCACCGAGCCGCATCGCTGCTAGCCGAGTTGGAACCACCACGCACAACGTAGGGCAAGCTTCCAGCTTGCCCGTGTATTTGCACACACGCAGTACTGGATTCCTGTCCTACCTGGCGCAGCGGACCGCGTCCAATCCCAAGGGAGGGTGACCATGCCCCAAGCCGTCGTCGATCCCGAAGAGCTCCGGCAATTTGCCATGAGCCTGAAGAAGTTCAATGCCCAACTGCGCGACCGGGCCGCCGCGCTCGCCAATCAGCTGGCGTCGCTCAACTCCACCTGGCGCGACCAGGAGCACAAGAAGTTTGCCGAACAGTTCGACGCCAACATGAAAGTGCTCCTCCGCTTCGCCGAGACCTCGGACGACTATGTGCCATACCTGATGCGGAAGGCGGAGCACATTGAGGACTACCTGCGGTCGTGAGGGAAGGCAGGAAGTAGATAGTAGACAGTTCACAGTAGACAGGGTGCCCGCGGCGTGTCGGGCCGTGAGCGCATGTGAGCAGCAATCTGAAATCTGAAATCATAAATCTGAAATCACCATGTCTTCTTCCGCCGCCAATGTCGCCAATATTGAAGCCGTTCGGGCGGTGCGGCTGGCGCTGCGGCAGTTTGCGGACGACGTGAGCAACGCTCTGATAACGCTCGACCTCGAAGCCCGCCGGCCGATTGAGTGGATCGAGCACGATCGCTCGCAGTATTGGCCGCGCGAGATGCGCAAGGCCTCCGATTGGGTCAGCGAAGCTCGACTCGCGCTGCAACGCTGCGAACTGACGATCGACGCCGACCATCGCAAGACGTGCTACGACGAGCGCAAGCAGCTCGAAAAAGCCAAACGCCGGCTGGACCTCTCCGAGGAGAAGATTCGGGCCGTGAAGCGCTGGCGGATGGAGGTCCGCAAGCAGGTTGAAGAGTTCCAGGTGCAAATCGCCAAGTTGCAGCGTTATTTGGAGTCCGATCTGGTTCAGGCGCTCGCGGTGCTCGACCGCATGGCCCAATCGCTCGACCGCTATGTGGAGTTGCGGTCGCCTTCAACCGACGCGGGATCGTCCGCAGCGGGTTCATCGTCCGAAAGAGGAGAGAGCTGATGCGAACCTGCGATCTGAATTCGGGCTTGGGCCAATTGAGCCACGCTTTCTCGCAGCTCAAGGATCGGCTGGGAGCGACCCAGTCGCAGTGGAACGACCAGGCGCGGCGAAAGTTCGAGCAGGACTATCTCCAGGAGATTCCCGCCCGCATGCAACAAATGGTCGCGGCGGTGCAGCGGCTATCGGAGGTGCTCGAGAAAGCGGAGAAGGAGTGCGACGACCGGACGGAACAGCTTTAAAGAATCGGCAGGGCAGGGGCGGCAACAGATAAGGCAGCGACGTGACCGACAGCATCATTACGACACAACGCCAGCGAGAGCTGATCGACAAGCTCACTCGGCTGGTTGCCCGCAGGGCGACTGAGGCCGGAGAGATTCGCGACCGGCACGCCAGCGGCATTGCGCGCGATGGCCAGCAGTTCGAGGCGCAGCGGCAGCGGATGATCGACGATTTTTCGCGGCAGCACGCCCGCGTCGCCGCGGCGTTCAAGGACGCGCGCGAAGACGTCCTGTTCCGCTACGAGTCGGAAGGGCTCGCCGTGGCTCAGGAAGAAGAGCACTTCGACGAATCCGAAACGCAGCAGCTCAACGATTTCCTCGATGACGCCAAAAGCCTCCGGCAGCACCGCTTTCAGGAAATCCAGAAGACCTACAAGGAACAAATCGTTCAGCCGAAGGCGGAATATGCCGCGTTCAAGCAGCACTGCGAGCAGCGAGGCGCTGAACTGCAGACGCTCGTGGCCGAAGCGCAGAAGATCGTGTCGCGACGGTGTGAATGGCCCGAGTCTCCTGCGGCTACGCCACCGACGCCGGGCCTGAGCAAGCACGACTACATCGGCCGGGCTTCATCGGCCATCGACATCGCGCGGGGACAAATCTATGCGTTGCAACAGCTTCCCGCCGCCCGGTTTCTGGAGGACGGTTGGCCGATTTTGATTTTCCTGTTCGGCGCCGTAATGGCGGTTTTTCCCTCGTGGCTGATGCTCGGCCGGTTCGGTTGGATCTGGGCGGGACTGGCGAGTGTGCTCGTCCCCCTGCTGATCGCCGTTGCCGTGCCGATGATCGTCCGGCCGATCTCGCGGCGGCAAACGCTGCGCGTGGTTCCGGTTTTCCAGGAAGCCATTGCCCAGGCCCAGGCCGAGCTCGACGCGGCGCTGGTCGCAGCTCGCACCGAAGGGGAGCGGGCCCATCGCCAACTGGGCGAGAACCGCAACCGCGATCTGGCGGCTGCCAAGGTTGAATACAAGTACGCTCGCAAGGAGCGCAAGGCGGCCCATCAGGCCCGCATGAAGAAGGCGATCGCCGAGTTCGCCGTCCGTCGCAAAGCCATCGAAGAAAAGTACGAGCGACAGCTCGCTCAGATCGAGAAAGAGTACCCACCACAGATCGAGCGCCTGGAACAAGACTTCGAACAGGCAATGGTCGACCTGAGCGACGCCTTCCGCCGCCAGCAGGCCCAGACGGAGGAACAATTTCACCGGGAGTGGAACGACCTCGTACAGAACTGGAACGAGGGGCTCGCCGAGTTCCGCGCGGTGATCGATCAGATGAACCAATCGATCGGGGCAGCGTATCCGTCGTGGGCCGAATTCAATCTCGAAAACTGGCGTCCCGCGTCAGCGACCCACTCGACGGGCTCCGAAACGGACGACTCGGACAGCGCTCGTGAGGTAACAGCCCTGCCGCTCGGCCAGTACACGTTCGACCTAGCAGCCGTGGAGGGTGCTGCGGCGGAAGAGGCGGAGCTTGAGTTGCCCCAGGCGACGTTCAAGCTCCCTGCCGTCCTTTCGTATCCCGATCAGCCATCGCTCCTGGTCGAGGCCGAGGGAGATGGCCGCGATGCCGCGACGCGATTGTTTCAGAACGTCATGCTGCGGATGCTTACGGCGTTTCCGCCGGGCAAGGTGCGATTCACGATCATCGACCCGGTTGGTCTGGGGCAAAACTTCTCCGCGTTCATGCACCTGGCCGACTACGACGAGCGACTCGTCGCCAGCCGGATCTGGACCGAGTCGTCGCACATCAATCAGCGCTTGGCCGATTTGACCGAGCACATGGAGAACGTGATCCAAAAGTACCTGCGGAACGAATTCGATTCGATCCAGCAGTACAACCAGCAAGCGGGCGAAGTCGCCGAGCCGCTGCAGATTCTGGTCGTAGCCAACTTTCCCGCCAACTTCTCCGAAGAGGCGGCCCGGCGACTCGTCAGCATCGCCAGCAGCGGGGCTCGCTGCGGTGTCTACACGCTCATCAGCACCGATACCCGCCTACGTATGCCACGCAACTTCGATCTGGCCGATCTGGAGTCCCAGGCGGAAACACTGGTGTGGGACGAAGCGCAGCATCGCTT
>JAEZAS010000138.1 GCA_023430365.1 Planctomycetota bacterium | reverse complement strand
GTGCAGGCCGGTCACGGCAGAAAGCACCGTCATCGATCGATTCTCCATTCGAGGCGGCGCTCGTCAGCGGCCGCAAGGTAATAGGCACACTCCGTGTGCCGTCGATATTTGTAGCAAGTCTATCTTGGAGTCTATTCGCAACGCGGCAACGAAAATCATTGCCGCCACAGCTTTTCCGACGTTTTAGCCTTAGCCGCGGGCCGCGGCCACGATCGCCAAAAAGCTGTCCGCCTTCAGCGATGCGCCACCCACCAGGGCCCCGTCGATGTTCGGCTGGCTCAACAACGTGGCCGCATTGTCGGCCGTCACGCTGCCGCCATATTGGATCCGAACCTTCGCCGCAAGTTCCGCATCATACCGGTCTTCCATCAATTTGCGAAGATCGGCGTGCACCTCCTCGGCCTGCTCCGGAGTGGCCACCACACCGGTTCCGATCGCCCATACCGGCTCATAGGCAATGACCAGGCTGCCGACCTGCTCAGCCGTCAGCCCATCGAGCGAGCCTTCGAACTGCTCGCGAACGACGGCCGACGTCTGACCTGCCTTCCGCTGCTCGAGCGTCTCGCCCACGCACACGATCGGCGTCAATCCGGCGGCCAAGGCGGCCAACACCTTGCGGTTCACGTCCTGGTTCGACTCGCCGAAAATCGCCCGCCGCTCGCTGTGTCCGAGGATCACGTAGCGACAACCGATGTCGACGAGCATCGCCGGGCTGATCTCGCCCGTGAACGCGCCCTTCGGCTCGTGGTAGCAGTTCTGACCTCCCAGGCCGACCGCCGATCCGACCAGCTTCTTGTGCACGCTGTCGAGATAGAGGCTCGGCGGGCAAACGGCAACTTCCACGGCCGACTCGCTCTTCAGCGCGGTCGCAAGCGCCGCCGCGAGCTCTTCGGCGAGCGCGCGGGTCAGATTCATCTTCCAATTGCCGGCGATAAACTTCCGTCTCATGCAGGTTGCAGTTTCTTAGCAGGGGTCAGACTGGGAGAAATCGTCTTGCCGAGGATTTCGGCGACTTTGCGAATTTGTTGCACCACCTCGGCATACTGCCGCGGCAGCAGGGCCTGCGGGCCGTCCGACTTCGCCTTCTCGGGGCAGTCGTGCACTTCGATGTGCACACCGTCAGCCCCCACGGCGATGCCAGCCAGGGCACACGGCGGAATCAGGTCAGGCCGGCCAGTGGCGTGGCTCGGATCGACAATGATCGGCAGGTGCGAAAGTCCTTTCACCACCGCCACCGACGCCACATCGTAAAGATTGCGCGTGGCGCTGTCGAAACCCTTCACGCCGCGCTCGCAGAGCACGACCTGCGAGTTGCCTTGCGACAGAATGTATTCCGCGCTCATCAGCAGGTCGTTCACCGTGGCGCTCATGCCACGCTTCAGCAGCACCGGCTTGTTCGTTTTGCCGACCTCGGTCAGCAGCACGAAGTTCTGCATGCTCCGGGCGCCGATTTGAATCATGTGGGCGTACTGATCGACGATCTCGACACACCGCGGATCGGTCACTTCCGTCACCACCGGCAGACCATACCGATCGCCAACCTCTCGAAGCAGCTTCAAACCCGCTTCGCCCAGACCTTGAAAGGCGTAGGGGCTGGTGCGCGGCTTGTAGGCGCCGCCGCGGAAGAGGTTCGCCCCCGCTTCCTTGCAAGCCCGAGCGATGGTGTCCATCCGCTCTTCGTCTTCGACGGCACAGGGACCAGCGATCATCGCCAAGTGGCCGCCGCCGATCTTCACCCCCGACACATCGACGATGCTCGGCTGCGGATGGGCTTCGCGGCTGGCGAGTTTATAAGGAGGCAGCACGGGAATGACGTCCTGGACGCCAGGGATCGACTTCAGCGAATCGATGGCGACTTTCTGCTCGTCGCCAATCAGGCCGACGATCGTGCGGAATGTGCCGCGGCTGAGGTGGGCTCGCATGCCCAGGGCCTCGGCCCGCTCGACCACGTGGGAGATTTGCTCTTCCGAAACGTCAGATTTGAGGACGATGATCACGGTAGTAGACCTCCCGCCTAGGGGAGACGCTCAGGAAGGCTATTCAGGTCGAATCCAGGATCATAACATAGGCGCAAGCGACTCGTCGAGGGCTTCTTACCCCTCGAGAGGGCTTACGACCCGCCCGTCATTTCCCAGCCTAGGCAGGAGGCGGAAACCTGCCCGTCGACCGGCGTCTGCATCCTTAAGGCGTGCCCCAGGTCGAAATGTTTCCGAGGTATTCATGATTTCGCAGACGATCGGTTTTATCGGCGCCGGCCAGATGGCCCAGGCCCTCGCCAAGGGGTTTCTTCGAGCAGGCCTCGTCCAGGGGGAACAACTCGTCGCCCACGATCCGCTGCCAGCCACGGCGGAGCGGTTTGCCGCAGACGTCCCCGGCAGCCGCATCGCCACCAGCAACGCCGACGTCGCCCAAAAAGCACAAATCCTCTTCCTGGCCGTCAAACCGCAATCGTTTCCCGCCGTTGCCAGCGGCCTCGCCGGCAAGCTTGGCAAGGACCGGCTCATTGTCTCGATCCTCGCCGGCACGCCGCTCAATCGACTGGCCTCCGATCTGAAGACCGACCGCGTCGTCCGCGTCATGCCCAACACCCCCGCCCTGGTCGGCATGGGAGCTTCCGCCTTCGCCCGCGGCCCCGGCGCCACCACCGAAGACGCAGCCCTGGTCAGGCAACTCCTCCAAGCCGTCGGCTTGGCCGACGAAGTCGAAGAAAAGCACCTCGACGCTGTCACCGGCCTCTCCGGCTCCGGCCCCGCCTTCGCTTACCTTATTATAGAGGCGCTCAGCGACGGCGGAGTTCGCATGGGGCTCCCCCGAAACCTGGCCACCTCCCTCGCCGCCCAGACGATGCTCGGCGCCGCCCAGATGGTCCTTCAAGGCGATCATCCGGGCGTGCTCAAGGACCGCGTCGCAAGTCCCGGCGGGACAACGATTGCCGGCCTGCAAGCTCTCGAAGACCGGGCCGTCCGCGGCGCCATGATCGCCGCCGTCGAAGCCGCCACCCGCCGCTCCATCGAACTCGGCCAGTAGCAGAAGCCAGGAATCAGACGTCAGAAGTCAGGAATCACCGCACCCGAAACTGACTCCTGTCCCCTGATTCCTGCCCACCACTGGCCCGCCTCGCCCAAAAACCTCCGCCATACTAGAATTGCGCTGACCGATTCACCGTTTGAAAGGCCGACGTCCCGCGTCCGCCCCTGGGAGAAG
Organism: Planctomycetota bacterium; assembly: GCA_023430365.1. GTDB lineage: Bacteria > Planctomycetota > Planctomycetia > Pirellulales > Pirellulaceae > JAEZAS01. Next base: position 346 of record JAEZAS010000138.1, on the reverse strand, counting down.
CCCAACCGTGTCGTCTGAATCCATTTTCGTGCTGATCGACGATAAACACGTTCCGCTCTATCGCGTGATGTGGGTGGCCGACGTGCCACACTTCTGCGGCCACGACGATTGCGGCTACGAAGGGGATTACGAGGTCCGCCTCGAGCAGGACGAATCGGTCTTCGCCAGCCGAGAGGAACGCGATCAGGTGCTCAAAGCCCTCGAAGCCTGGTACAACGGCCACGAGCGCGGCCACGACCACGACTGGGGCGAAGAGTAGAACAAGTTGAGAGTAGACAGTTAACAGTTAACAGTTCTCGGTTAACAGTCATTACTCCGTCGCAGGCTCCCACGCGCAACGCTCCGT
>JAEZAS010000087.1 GCA_023430365.1 Planctomycetota bacterium | reverse complement strand
CACCCCGAGGCTCCGCCTCGTAGCCCCGCGCGAGGACTCAACCACGCCGCATCCACCACCAACCACAGCCGGCGGATCACATCCGCCGGAGAGTTTGCGAGTGGACCATCCACGCAAGGAATCTCCGGAAGTTGTTAACTTCCGGCTGCAAGTCGCACGAGGACTCCACACGGCCCCGCTTCCGGACGAAAACGGATCGAGTCGGTCGCCGCGTCGATTTCGGGCCAGTACCTAGTACCCAGTACCCAGTACTGAGTACCCAAGCCAAAATCACCAAGGCCGCCAGCCCCACTGTCTCAAAAACTGAGAACTGAAAACTGACCACTGAAAACTGATTACTGTTCACTCCCTAGCAAGCCGCTGCGCTACCCCCAGCCAATCCCCCCGCGTCACCTTCCCATCCGCAGCTGGCAGCTTCTTCGAATCGATTCCCAACCCCTCCGCAATCTCGTTCCAGCGCTCGGCGAGATCGGTGGTCAGCACCTCGCTGAGCCCGGCCGAGTGACGCGGGTAGCCCTCGGAGTACTGGCCGTGGATTTTCTTTCCACGTGGTCCCTTGGCCGGCTTTTTCTCCAGGCCGTGGAATCCGCCGGCGGTGCCGATCCTTTGGACGATGGCGAACAGCGGGTGGTCTCGCGGGACGTCCCCCACGTACACCGTCGCCGCACCCGCCGCGTGCAGACGCTGCTGGAGCTTGTCGACGGGTACCTTTTGAACCGAAACTTCCTGGGCCCGGGCCAGGTGCGCGGCATGGCCGGCCGCCTGGCCGAGCGACATCCAAATCGGCTCCAGCCGCAGGGCGCAGAAGCCAACGTGGGTTGAGCTGGCCGCCACCGGAACCAGCAGGTTGGTCATCTCTTTCGGAACGAGCGTTCCATAAGGGATCTGGTAAGGAGGCACCGGATTGTAGAACTCGCCCGTGTGCTTGCCGTCAAAGCGGCCTCCCTCGTGGCTGGTGCCGTGGCAATTGTTGCCATACTCTCCCATGGCGATCGCATCGCGGTGCAGCCTCGCGCGGGCGTCGTCCCCTTCCGGCTGACAGTCGAGCTGGGTGAACACGTGCTGGCCGACCATCCGCCGCGCCTCGCGGACATAGAGTTGCGGCGGCAGGTGGTCCGTGTCTTCGAATTCGTCTTTGCACCAGCCCCACTCGCGCGCTTCGTCGCGAAACTTCTGCGGCACCGCGTCGTCGTTTTGCAGGAAGTAGAGCAACCCGACCTGGTCGCGCAAATGCTCGGCAAAAATCCGCGCGCGCTCGGCCGGCGTGCCTTCGGGCCAGCCGAGGTTCTTTCCGGGCAGCGACAGGCGGACCGGCGCTCGGGATACGTCGTTGATGTCGTACTTGCCGTTGGGCAGCGGCGGCGTCTGAGCCTTGAAGATGCATCCGCTCGGATAGCCGAACACCGTCTTGATCTGCCCACTCTGCAACACGTCGAGAACGCCGACAAAGTCCTCCCGGCGATAACCGGGCGGCGCCTTGGGCGTGACGCGGTTCTGCGGGTCCTGTGTCATGATGAAGCGGAAGTTGTACGCCTGCAGTTCGCCGTCCGCTTTTTCCGGGGCCAGCGGCTCGTTGTACTCCGCCCGCCCTTCGCGGCCGACGCGAAACGGAACCCCAGCCTTGGCCATCAGGTCCCCTTCGTAGCTCGCATCGATGAAGACGTCGGCGGAGCTCTGCCAGGTCTTGCCGTCCGCGCCGACAAACGTCGCCTGGCGGATCGTAGGGCTTCCCGACTCGCGGCTGACATCGACGCGCTCAATGCGCGAGCCGGTCACGACGCGGAGGTTCTTCCGCTCTCCGAGCATCGCCTGAAAGATCGCCAGGTTGACGTGCGGCTCGGCGAACGTCCCGCCGAAGCTGTCGCGCACCTGCGGCGAGTCGCTGCCGTACTTGTCCGCGTAGTATTTTTCGACGCGGTTGGCAAAGTCGAGGAATGCGCCCGTCAGCCCCTCGCGAGCATGGAAGTCGGTGTGCGACAGGCCGGAAGTGACCAGCCCGCCGATGCGAGCCGTCGGTTCGACCAGCAACACCGACTCGCCGTCATCCGCGGCGGCAATCGCAGCCGCAATGCCCGCCGGCGTGCCGCCGTAGACCAGCACGTTGCACGTGGCGTCTTCGGCGGGACTCAGTTTGGAGCAGGTGACGAGAAGGACCGCGGCGAGTAGTAAGCGAGTAGCCATCATGCTGCGAGGTTACTCCTGCAGAACCAGGCAAGCAAGCGCGAGCACCCTTAGCCGGAAGTTAACAACTTCCGGAGATTCCTCGCGTGGACCGTCCCTACGAGGAATCTCCGGCGGATGTTATCCGCCGGCTAAGACGCCTTGATCACCCACGCTCCCGCTGTCTCACGCAGAGGCGCCGGGCGCAACAAAAAAGGCCGCCGATCACGTGGGTGACCGGCGGCCCGTTGTTGGCTCATGGCACTCGACGCAGAGCGTCGAAGCGTGCGTTCCCACGCCGAGCGTGGGAACGAGAGAATTGAAAGACTGACAGCTGAAAACTGTCTACTGTGAACTGTTTACGGTCTACTTCTTCCTACCGCTGCTGTCCCTGCTGCAGGCCCGGCTTCAGCCGCTTCTGGATGTCGGTCTCCAGCACGCCGAACACCGACTCGTGACGCTGCACGCTCAGGCTCAGGGCGTGGAGCAGGCGCTTGGCGGTGTAGTAGTTCATCACCACCCGCTGGGTGACGGCGATCGGGGCCTTCGGCACACCGACCGGCTGGGGATTCAGACCGAAATCGACGATCAGCTCTTCCGGCGAGCCGGTGACGCGGCAGAAGTTCGAGTAGGTGGCCGTGGCGTGCGAGTCGTCGACGTCGACCTGCATCATCTGCGGCTGCTGGGCCTTCTGCTCTTCGCCGGGGGTGTGTTCTGTGTCAGCCATCATGCTTCTCCACTGGGCCGCTCGCTGCGGCGAGTTGAAACTGGAATCGAACTTGTATTGATCTACCGATCGGTATCGCTCACGTCCCCACTCCCACTGGGAGAGGGTTAGGGTGAGGGAGGTGTGCAGCTTGAAATCGCTACGCCTCCTCGCCCTCAGACGCTCGTCGTTTCACGCACCAGGTTGCTTGTAGCAGCTTCTCGCTTGCTGGCAACCTGACACGCAGGAACGGTTCCTGTCGCTGTCCTCCCTCACCCCAGCCCTCTCCCGAAGGGAGAGGAAGTGCGTCCTGTCGCGGTTTGGGATTCACTTGCGAGATAAGTAACTCTACACCTATCAAACCCCCTCCCCTTCGACAATCGAAGGCCGGCTCGTTTGAGCGACTTTTTTACAGGTCGAAGTGGAAGGTTTTCGTGACGTAACGATAAATCCGTCGTCCCAGCGGTTGCCAGCCGGTATAGATCCGGGCCTGCCCCTGCATGCCGACCTGGGCCTCGCCCAACTTGTCGGCCAGCGGAGCGCGGACCTGGTACGACGTGTTCAGCGGCCGCATCGTGCCGGTCGTCGGATCGGTGACGGTTTCCAGCCGGCCGCCGGCCTGGCTGCTCATGCTGGCCGGGACCGCTTTCACGGCGGAACTGGCGATCTCGGTCACTTCCGAGTCGTAGGCGGTGCCGGTTTCCGATTCGAGCAGCACCCGCACGGGGTTCCCGTCTCGCACCAGATCGATGTACGCCTGCTCGACGATCATAACCGCTTCCAGATCCTGAGGATTGCCGATCTGGCAAATCAGGTCGGTCGGCGTGAGCGCGGCGCCGATGTTTTTGGCGTCGAATGGCGAACCGTTCCACGTTGGCAGCCGGCCTTCGGCCGTCGATTGCGTGTCGTTGCGGCGCGGCGGCGGAATCACGGTGCCGGCGATCGGCGCGGTGACGGTCAGGCGATCGACTTCGTTTTTCTTGTCTTCGTACTGCTTCCGGGCCGCCTTCAGCACCTCCTCGGCGATCTCGATCTGGTTGACGGCCTGCGGATCGGAGATGCTTTGGGTCTTGAGGCTCTCGAGCGACGCTTCGGCTTCGCTGACGCGCCCTTCCAGGGAGATCAGCTCGAGTTGCAGATCGGGATTGCGCAGCTTCACGAGCTTCTGCCCCTGCTCGACCCGCTCGCCCGGCTTCACATAGGTGGCTTCGAGCAGGCCGGGGACGGCCGCATACACCTGCTCGGCGTCGTGCGGCTGGACCTCGAACACGCACTTCACCGAGTAGGGCAGCGGCAGGAACAGAATGACGGCGAGCGTGGTCGCAAGCACCGCGACCGTCGCGATCAGGCGGGGCTTCTTCACTTTGCTCATCCTTCCAGGGGTATAGAAAAACTTCACCATGCCCACGACCGGCTGCACGACCAGGCCCACGAAACCCGAGAGGGCGATCAACTGGCCGATGATCTTCAGACCGTAGGGCTCGAACACTTTGTTGAGGAAGAACAGAATCGAAAACACCACGACCCAGCGGTAAGCCACCGCCGCAATCGTGTACAAGCCGAACAACCAGCGATTGCCCTGCGGCAGGAACGGGTTCTCCGGCTGCTCGATCCCCAGGCAGAGCTGCATGAGCCAGCGCTTCAGCACTTCGCTCGACTTCTGCCGCAGGTTGGGGATCTCGAGGATGTCCATCAGGATGTAGTAGCCGTCGAACCGCAACAGCGGGTTGCCGTTGAAGATGACGGTGCTGACCGAGCAGATAAACATCACGCTCAGCGCAATATGGTTGAGCAGCCCCGGCTCGCTGAACCACCAGATGAACGTGGCGATCGAGGCCAGGAACAACTCGACGTACATCCCCGCCGCGCCGATCGCCGCCCGATGCCACTTGTTGGGCAGCATCCAGCTGTCGGACACGTTGCAGTAGAGCGCAGGAGTGAACACGAGCATCATGAAACCGAGCTCGTGACATTCGCCGCCAAAGTGTTTGCACGACAGGCCGTGGCCGAACTCGTGCAGGACCTTCACCACGGCCATCGTGATGCCGAGGTAGAACCAGTTCTTTGGACCGAAGAATTCGTGGAAGGCGGGCAGCTTCTGCGAGAAGACGTCGAACTCGACCAGCACCAGCGACAGCGCAGCCAGGCCGATCAGCAGGTTGAACACCACCATCGGCCAGCTAAAAAACCAGCCGGTGTACTGATAGA
>JAEZAS010000083.1 GCA_023430365.1 Planctomycetota bacterium | reverse complement strand
CCGCACATCCTCTCACCATTGAATTAAAGCTCGCCAATGGCGAGATATTTTCGCAACGTGGGAATATTGGCGCCATCGAAGCGGACTTCAACAACACCACCGGCAACATCGCCTTCCGAGCGGATTTTCCCAATCCAAACGGGCTGCTGCGTAATGGTCAGACTGGCACGATTCTGATTCATCGCACGTTGAAGAATGCGGTCGTTATTCCCCAGCGTGCGACGTTCGAAGTTCTGGCGAAGCAGTATGCCTACGTCGTGGGCGCCGACAATGTCGTTCATCAACGCGATATCACCGTGGAAAGCGAACTGGACGACATTTTTGTGATCAGGGACGGTTTGAAAGAGGGAGACAGAATCATCCTTGAGGGAATTCGACAAGTTCGAGACGGAGACAAGGTGACCTACGAATTCCGCACTCCCGAAGACGTACTCGCCAACCTGAAATTTCCCGCGGAATAGGTCACATCAGTGTTCACCAAGTTCCTTCACCGCCCTGCCCTGGCGATCGTTATTTCGTTGCTCATTCTCTTCATGGGTGGGCTCGCGATTTCATCGCTGCCAATCTCGCAGTTTCCCGACGTGGCGCCACCAAGTGTGGTGGTTTCACTCTCTTTCCCGGGGGCCAGTGCGAAGATCTTAGTTGATTCGACCCTAGTGATCTTGGAACGCTCCATCAATGGTGTTCCGAACATGCGGTATATGACTTCGGCGGCCACCAGCGCTGGCGAAGCAGCCATCATGATTACCTTCGAGCCCGGCACTGATCCAGACGTCGCGGTTGTCAACGTGAACAACCGCATTCAGATGGTGAAGAATCAGCTTCCGCCGATTGTTGAACGCGAAGGCATTATCGTCATGCAAAACATGCCGAGCATGCTCATGTACGTGAACGTGTACAGCAAAGATCCCAAGGTCGACCAGAATTTTCTGTACAACTACGTCTCGGTGAACTTGCTGCCCGAAATCCAGCGGACACGCGGCGTCGGCAGGGCCCAAATCTTGGGCAATCGCGCCTACGCGATGCGGGTTGAACTCAATCTGGAGCGCATGCGGGCCTACAACGTGTCGTCAGCCGACATCATGGAGGCCATCAAGGAGCAGAGCATCATCGGATCGCCCGGCCGTCTTGGGCAAGCCACGGGCACGACATCGCAGTCGATTGAATACGTTTTGACCTGGATCGGCCGCTACGACAAACCGGAGCAGTACGAAAAAGTCGTCCTCCGGGCCAACTCAAACGGAGAGATCCTGCGACTGAAGGATGTCGCCAAGATATCCTTGGGCTCTTCGTTCTACGATCTCTACTCCGATATCGACGGTTACCCGTCTGCGTCGATCGTGCTGAAGCAAAGCCCAGGCTCAAATGCCGCTGATGTGATCGAGCAAGTGAAGGAGAAGCTGGCGGAATTCAAGGAGAAAGAGTTTCCGCCGGGAATGGACTATGCCATTAGCTACGACGTTTCCAACTTCCTGGATGCGTCGATTGAGAAAGTGCTGCACACCCTGTTCGAGGCCTTCATCCTGGTGTCGCTCGTTGTCTTCCTCTTTCTCGGCGACTTTCGCAGCACACTCATTCCCACGCTAGCGGTGCCGGTATCCTTGATCGGCACATTTTTCTTCATGAGCGTCTTCGGCATGTCCATCAATCTGATCACGCTCTTTGCCCTCGTGCTGGCCATTGGCGTGGTTGTGGACGATGCGATCGTCGTGGTGGAGGCAGTGCACGAAAAGATGCACACCAAACACCTCTCCCCTTACGCCGCAACCAAAGAGGTCGTGGGCGAGATTAGCGGGGCGATCATCGCCATCACGCTCATGATGACCGCCGTGTTCATCCCCGTGACGTTCATGCCTGGCGCCGTCGGCGTGTTCTATCGTCAGTTCGCCTTGACGATGGCGATGTCCATCGTGCTCTCGGGCGTTGTGGCGCTCACGCTTACGCCGGCCCTTTGTGCAATGATCCTGAAACCCCACTCGCACCATGCGAGGCGAAAAGGGTTGGTGGCCCTGCTGAACCGAGGCATTCAGGTGGTTGCAGGTCGCAAAGCCAAGGTCTTGCGCGCCATCGTCGCCGTGATTCTAGGAGCCGCCGCCGGGTACGGCATTTATTGGCTGCTGCACGTTGAGTTCATTCACGAACTCGTGTCGGAGCAAATTCATCTGACGGAAACTCGGGAAATCATCATCAGCTCGGTGATGGCCGTGCTGTTCATCCTGACTTTCCGTTCGATGCTCTCGGGAAGCGAGCCTGGTGAAGTTAAAGTACGCGGACCACTCGGCATTTTCCTGCACTACTTCAATCGCGCCGTCGACGCCGTAACCGAGGGCTTCATCTGGGTTGTAAGTATGATCATCACCCGTCGCCTCGTGACGATGGCCGTGATCGGCTTCTTTGGATATGCCATCATCGTAGTGAATGGCTTGCTTCCCTCGGGATTCATTCCTCTCGAAGACCAGGGGGTTATCTACGGAATCATTCAGACACCTCCCGGATCAACGCTCGAGTACACCAACGCCAAATCGCACGAGCTCCAAAAGATCTGCAAGGAGTTCGACGAGATTACCTCCGTCACTTCGCTGGCAGGGTACGAGATTCTCACGGAGGGCCGCGGTTCGAATGCAGGTACCTGCCTGATCAATCTGAAACCGTGGGCCGAACGCACACTCACGTCGAAACAGATCATCGAAGAGCTCGAAGAAAAAGGCCGCAGCATTTCCAATGTGAAACTCGAATTCTTCGAACCGCCGGCCGTCCCGGGCTTTGGTGCAGCTGGCGGCTTCTCTCTGTGTCTTTTGGACAAGACGAATAGCGGCGACTATGACGCATTTGCCAAGGTCACCGAAAACTTCCTGGCAGAGCTGGAGAAGCGAGAGGAGCTCAAGGGGATCTTCACGTTCTTTGCCAACAATTATCCCCAGTACGAAATCGTCATCGACAACGACGTTGCCATGCAGAAGGGCGTGTCGATTGCCGATGCGATGGACAACCTTTCGATCGTGGTAGGAAGTACCTGGGAGCAAGGCTTCGTCCGTTTCGGCCAGTTCTACAAGGTCTACGTGCAATCGTTGCCTGAGTTTCGACGCTACCCCGAAGACCTGGAAAACATGTTCGTCAAGAACGAGGAGGGTGAGATGGTGCCCTACTCCTCGTTCATGAAGATTCAGAAACTGCAGGGAATGAACGAGATCAACCGGTACAACCTTTACACGACCGCGATCATTCAAGGCGCCCCGCAATCCGGCTACAGCAGCGGCCAGGCGATTGCAGCGATCAATGAAGTTGCCGAATCCACGCTACCCCACGGATACGGCATCGGTTGGCAGGGTCTCTCGTACGATGAGGCCAATAAGGGTAACACGTCGGTCTACATTTTCTTGATCGTCGTGTTGTTCGTTTACCTGGTGCTGGTTGGTCAGTACGAAAGCTTCCTGCTACCTCTCGCAGTACTCGTCTCGCTGCCTGTCGGTCTGTTCGGATCGTTTTTGATGCTGAAGGCAATGGGGCTTTCCAATGACGTGTACTGTCAAATTGGCCTGGTGATGCTGGTCGGTCTGCTCGGCAAAAATGCGATTCTGATTATTGAGTTCGCCGTTCAGCGTCGCCAGGAAGGGCTGAGTCTCCGAGACGCAGGCATCGAAGGTGCGCGGCTGCGCTTCCGGCCGATTGCGATGACCTCGTTTGCATTCATCGCCGGCCTCATTCCACTGGTTAGAGCCACCGGTCCTGGCGCCATTGGCAATCGCACCATTGGCACGACCGCCGTAGGCGGCATGCTCATGGGCACGCTCGTCGGGGTTTTTGTAATCCCAGGGCTCTACTACCTGTTTGCGAAGATCTCGGATGGTAAGAAGCTCATCAAGGATGAGCACGAATCTCCCTTGAGCGAGAGCGTCGAACACCATCCCGCTCCTTAGCGCCCTCGCACCTTCGCGCGCCCGCAAAGTCGGCGAGCGAGGCAATGTCGACCGATTTCCGCTACGGAACGGTGGCGCGACGGTTTCTTCGAAGTAAAAACTTGCCGGCTGGGCGACTTGGTGCGCTCGACTCTTGCGAAGTTTTAACCGAGGGCGATCGTGGTATGAACTCATCGAGCCGCCGCCAGGAACGATCCGCCTCAACATTACGAATCTAGCGGTTTTATGTGCACTTCCCGTTTGTCGGCCGATAAGAGTTAGGCCGGTTCTTCTTCGACCATGCTTGCGAAGCAAAATCCAGAAAGCCCACGACAGAGCTGCATTCTGCAGCATCGTTAGCCTGGAACACCGGCGCCCACCGACTGAATCCGACGCTCGTCGGTCCTCGATATCCGAATCGTCTCCAACGAGGTGCGAAATGCTTCGACACCGCGCGACAGCCGTCGTCGGGCCCCCGTCCTTTGCGAAGCATCACTGGATTGCGTTCGTCTGTCTGGCTCTGTTGGTTGCACCTGGCTGCCGTATTCCAGGGCTCTATAAGCCCGACCCCGGACCCGCTCTGCCGAACAGCTACAACGGGAGGGCCACCGCCGAGAACTCGGCCAATATCGGCATCTACGAGTTTTTCGACGACATCGTACTGGCGCAACTGCTCACGGAAGGCTTAGCCCAAAATCAGGAGCTGAAGAGTCGGAACCAGGAGATCTATATCGCCAATAGCGAGATCATCGCTCGCCGCGGCGCTTACCTCCCTTTCCTGGAGTTCAATGGCCGAGGTGGGTTTGACCGGAACAGCCGTTGGACTCCTCTCGGAGCGGCGGAGGATCAACTCGTTACGCCCACGGGAGGCGAGTTTCCAGATCCGTTGCCCAACATCAGGCTGACTACCGATCTGTTCTGGCGCATTGACCTCTGGCGCCAGTACCGCAATGCCAGGGATGCCGCTCTGCAGCGGTACTACGAAGCGATCGAATCACGAAACTACCTGATCACTCAACTCGTTGCTGACACCGCCGAGAATTATTACGAACTGGCCGCTCTCGATAAGCGGCTGCAGTTTCTGAACCAAACGATTGCCATCCAAGAGCAGAGTTTGGACGTTGCTCGGGCGCAGAAGGAAGCTGCGCGCGGCACTGAATTGGGCGTTCAACGGTTCCTGGCAGAAGTGCGCAAGAACCAGGCCGAACGATTTGTAGTGCAGCAACGAATCATCGAAGTCCAAAACCGCATCAATGTTCTAGTCGGGCGATTTCCACAGCCGGTGGAGCGAACGAATTGGGACGTCATCAAGCTCGATTCCCGGATGATCCGCGTCGGCATACCGGCCGAGCTCTTGCGGAATCGTCGCGACATCCAAGCGGCGGAACGTGAGGTGGCTGCGGCCGGTCTGGATGTGTTGGTCGCCCGGGCCAACTTCTTCCCGCGTCTGGACATCACGGCAAACGTCGGCTTCGAATCATTCGATCCGCAATACCTTTTCAACCCCGACGCCCTCATCGCAAGCGCTGCAGGGAACCTGGCCGCACCGCTAATCAACAAATCAGCCATCCGGGCGGAGTATTTCACCGCCAATGGACGGCAGCTTCAGGCCATTTACGACTACCAGCGCACGGTGCTCAACGCCTTCACCGAAGTCGTCAACAACGTGACCAAGGCGGAGAACTACCGGCAAAGTGTTTTGATCAAGCAGCGCGAGGTCGAAGCGCTCGAGCAGTCCGTAGAAGTGGCCCGCAACCTGTTTCGAGCGCCGCTGGATGAAGAGTTCGCCCGCGTCGAATACGTCGACGTATTGCTAGCGACCCGGGACTTGCTCGATGCTCGAACTGAGCTACTGGAGACCAAGCAACAGCAACTGTCAGCAATCGTGCGTGCGTATCAAGCGCTCGGCGGCGGCTACCTGATCACGAACGCCGGTGAGGAATTTTCCGAACTCTTCTGCGGTCCAGTTCAGGTCGAATCGTATGAAGTTCTTCAGCCCCATGAAATGTTCAATCCGACCAGTCCCAACGAAGGCCTCGAACTGCTACCCGCAGCCCCTCCGGAAGCTTTGCCGCCACCTCCCAAGCCCTAAGTTCTATTTCAATAGGAGGCCTAGCGCAAGACCTGCGGCGGTCGGGGACCGGGCATCGTGCCAGGAATCGCTGAAGTTGCGGGGCTCACCGATAGCTTATCTGGCGCACCGGACGCTCCGCGACGCTGGCGGAGCGCCCCGTTATTCGTTTGCCGACGCGGCTCGAGGAAGGATTGCGCTTCGGGTGGCTGGAATTGGGCGAGCTTACCGATGAGGATTTGGACGCGGTCCAACAGATGAAAATCAAGACAATCCCGGTCAAAATGGCAATCCACTCAACGCAAGTGACAAGGGTTGTCATGGAATCGTCCCCATTCCGATGCTCTTGGGCTGCTGGCGAATATCTGAGAGAAGTTTCGCCCAGCAACTTAAAGTCACGCTGAAGGGAACTTAAAATCCGCCTTATGAAAACCGCCACCGCAATCCTGTGGCAGGGCAGGCTCTCTAAAGCTCTGACGCCTTGCTTTCTCGGGCACCCCGACAAGCATGACGAGCAACAGGGTGAATAGCTGGCGAACGGCTCCCATGTCGCTACAATCCCATCCGAGCGTGTGAAACCGGGTAGTGACATGGTTTATGTACACCGCTGAAAGGCAGGTGCGGGCGTCACGCCAGGCTCTCAGCCGCTTCTTTCACACCGCTGGTCGGTACCACCCTAAAGCGCCGCATCTCTTCTCAACGTGCGATCAACTGCTCGAAAGTCGCGCTTTTGTTAACCACTCGTGCGCTAGAAAAGAAACTCTGCCCCGTCGGTTAGCATGCGCGCGACTTTCCGCGTCCTGCAAAGGTGCCATGGCGGGACGCGAAACCTTATCGCGCGCGATGCTGCTCGCCTCACACACGGTGGCCTAACTCGTTACAGAAATGGCTCTTGCTGCAAAAGCTCGCGCGCTCTCGCGCTTTTTCGAGTTCGAAACGTGCGCTGTATAGGGAGCTTGACTCCGCTCGCCGCGAACCTTTCCCCTTCACGTTGACCTCGGGCAGGATGACCGAGTAGAGGGTCGCCGCAGGCGTCCAGCCGTCAGGGCTCGACCAGAGACTTTCCTTCGCCATCGCATCGATCAATTCCCCGCAGTTCGTTGGCTCCTTCGAGCTTTCGAGCACCTTATGGAGCATTAAGTGTGGAGTCGTCCAGACCAGTCACATCCCATGACGCAAACTCCAGTGGTTTTTTTCGACTACAGCAAGTACTCGCGTGGACATGTGAAGCTCTAATATCCGCCGGATCCGCTGGCGGCTCCACCATAAGCCGCTTTTGCTGATCGGACCCACTCATGATGCGGAATAGCTAAACAAAAGCGGCACTGTGGGGCGGCGACGCCGCCCCACAGTGCCTGTAATTAGCTGGCGGCGCTGAGTTCACCAGCCAGTAAATTTAGCGACACGTCTGCATCAACTGACACTCCCCGCAGCCAGCGGGTGAACTGATGGATCATCAAGCCCGCGGCGATGCTCGCGGTGTAAATGGTGCTCTGCGAGGTACACTGCCCCCGCTGCACCTCGTCGGAAGCGAACAATGTACTGGCATAGTGCCGCCGCTCCGCTTCCGTCGTCGCGGCCAGTATGCGCATGATTTCTCCCAACATCCGTCCATCCGCCCAGAACCGGCAGCCCTCGAAAACCGACCGCCAAATCGCGGCCCGGGCGGTAATCGAATCCACACAGCAGAACAACGCCTCGCCGACCTGAATGCTCGGTCGGTAGCGGTCCAGCGAGAAACACACCTCGATCGAAGGATCGATCCCGTGAACTGAGCGCCGAGTCGCGACGACCTTGGGCTCGCCAATGTCCGCTGGCAAATAGCCCTGGGTTGTTATGTTGCTGAGCTCGACCGAGTCGAAGTCAATTAACTGCAACTGTCGGACTCCAATCGCCGCCAGCTGCAGCGCCACCTGCCGGCCGATCGCGCCCACGCCAATTACAGTGACAGTGACTTCCGCCAAACGCTCTCTTGGCACCAAGGCGTGCTGCCTTTCAAACCGGTCCGCTGTCATGATTACCCTCCGTCCCACATTAAGTCAAACGCTCCGATGGCATAGCCATCCACATCGCCAAAACCCAGTCCCAGTCCCGCTGCTCTCCGGTCGAGCATTAATTCATCCAACGCCGATAAGCGGCCGCGAGCGGTCACATCTGGAAACACACACCGCTCATACTCGTCTTGCCAGGCCGCCAGGTCTGAGCCGGAAAACGGCTGCCCATAGTCGACGGTCATCGGAATGATGAGCTGACCCCCCGGAACTGCCCGAAATCTCATGCGCGCATAAGTCTCGCCGCCACGAGCCACAATTCCCATCACCGCCCAGTCCGCCGAGCTAAAACACCGCTCGAACGTTTCTTCGTCAGTGCCGCTCGGCCTGGGACAATTGCCTGGATGCGTATGAAGCCAGACCCGCCCAAATTGCTCCGGCCTTAGGCCGCGATCCACCTGCTCGTCAAAGAAGTCGGCCACCGCCTCATCCTCGAACCGCACCGTAACGGACGTGCACCGCTGCTCAACGAGCCGAACATCCTCAATCAGCAGCAGGTCATCTGCGGAACTGATTCCAAACCCGCCCACCTCGGTATCACCCAGATCCCGAAGGTACAGCAGTTTCGCCCACGCATAAGGTGTGAACCTCAGCTTCGGCCGATATTTCGCGCGCTGCGTCTGATAGTGATTCCGCTTCGGACTCTTCATCAGGTTCCTCCTCATCGGAGCGGCAGCCTTCGCAGCGACCGTCCTCTAGGCATTTGTGACAGAATGTTTCGTCGCACCCATTGCAGTG
>JAEZAS010000231.1 GCA_023430365.1 Planctomycetota bacterium | reverse complement strand
GCGTGGCCCCGACTACAATCCAATAGGAACGGGGCCACGCTTCGCTTAGGCCCCGCCGCCCGAAACTCTCCTCCGGCGTAACTCCGGAGTTTAGGTGTTGATCGTAGTGCCGAGGACCGTCAAGAATTGACGGATCCAGGCTGGATGGGCTGGCCAGGCTGGCGCCGTGACGAGATTGCCGTCGGTGTGAGCGTTGTCGAACCCCTCGCTCGGCGGAACGAACTCGCCGCCCGCAAGTTTGACTTCCGCGGCGCAGGCCGGATAAGCGCTACACGTCCGTCCTTTGATCACGCCCGCGGCTGCCAGCAGTTGCGGGCCGTGGCATATGGCGGCGATCGGCTTCTTGGCCGTGTCGAAGTGCTGGACGATCTCGATCACTCGCGGATTCATCCGCAAATACTCGGGCGAACGGCCACCGGGTACGACCAGCGCGTCGTACTTCTTTTCGTCGACTTCGTCGAAGCTCGCGGTCAGCTTGAAATTGTGGCCCCGCTTCTCGCTATAGGTCTGCTCCCCTTCGAAATCGTGGATCGCCGTAGCGACGGTTTCGCCGGCTTTCTTGTTCGGACAGACCGCATGGACCGTGTGTCCCGCCATGAGCAGCATTTGGAACGGGACCATGACTTCGTAGTCTTCCACGTAGTCGCCGACGAGCATCAGGATTTTCTTCGCGGACATCAGGCAAACTCCTGTTTTGCAGTTCAAGTATTGACCGCAGGACGCTCAGGCCGGTTGGAATGCGTCCGGGCGTCCGGCCATGGTCGGCCATTATAGATGGATCGCAACAAGCCGTTGCTGCTCGCCCGGCTCAGGCGGAAGCGGTGGGTCCTGCCAATCGATCGGCTGGCCAGCCGCATGACGCTCGCTGACGATGCGTTTGAAATCGGCGACCAGTCGCTGCAGGACTTCTCGCTCGGACGCCCCTTCGGCCGTCAGTTCCGGCAGATTCGCCACCCGCGCTTGCACCAGTCCATCCGCTCCGCGCGGATTGATGTTGATGATGCAGTTGAAGACCGGCACAGGGCCGAGCGGCACGCCGTGTTTCTTGCCAGCGGGTGACGGGGCTGGGTTCGGCTGGCTGGGATCGTTCATGGCGCTGAAGTGGTCGCAGTCGTGGCAAGCTCCACTCCGCGGCGAGCTTGGAAGAATCGTTCTAACTGATCCATGATCAGGAAGATGCCCGCGGCACAGGTGCCCGTCAAATAGCCGAGCAGGCCGCCAAACGGGAGAGAGAGAACAAACAGAAATACAACCAGCCCCACGGGAACTCGCGGGGCCGCGAGCGGAATGCTGAGGACAAAGACGGCAAACACAATGGTTCCGGCCGCAACCGAAGCGATCCGCGGCACCCCGCCGAAGCACATCTGGACCAGGCAAATCACGAGCGAAAGCACGCCCAAGAATAGATAAGTGAATGCGTGGGCGTCGAGGCTTTGCAGCACCCCGAACAACACGGCCAAAGCGGTCATGATTCCCAGGATTGCCGACATGCCGAACCGCTGTGGCACCACGTAAGTCTGTTGCCGCTTGGGATCTGGGCCCGCAGCGGGTGTTTCCAAGACCTCCGCGTCGATAGCTTCGTCACTGCTCGCTCGCGCGACCGTCCCCTGCCCCACCGGCGCTCCCTGATGGCACTCGGGCACGGGTGATTCGGAAGGAGTCGGGACGAATTCGCTCATGCCACTATTTTGGCAATTAAGGCCAGTCTGGCAACTGCTTTCTGTCGGACGGCGGGTGGCAGGGTCTCGCCAATCGGCAAAGACCGGCAGGTTTAAGCTGGAGAATATAGGACACGCCTGACGATAGACAGTGTGGTTGGCCGATGCCCCAGGCCGACCTTGTTTCTATGGGCAGGATGATCCTGCCTGGCGCGGAATGGATTCGCAAGCGCTCTCGGTTTGGACGGCCACCAGCTCCAAGCACCGGACGTGCGATGACGGTTCCAGCTCCCCACTTTCTGTTGTTTTCCGAGGCTTCGGACGCCTCGGAAGATCGGCCCGACGCGGGCCGCTGGCGCTTCGTGCTCGAAGCGCTCGATGGCTCCACCGCTCTGGAAGCCGCCGACGAGGAAACCGAAGTCTCCACCGAACGGCTGGAACTTCTGGCGATCGTCCGCGGTCTGGAAGCGCTCGACCAGCCGTCGCGAGTGACGCTTGTCACCCGCAATCGCAACATTAGCCGAGGCCTGCGTTATGGCCTCGAGCAATGGCGCGAGAACGACTGGCAATGGGAACGTTTCGGCCAGATGACGCCCGTCAAGAACGGCGACCTCTGGAAGCGAATCGACCAGGCGCTCCAGATCCACCAGGTGGAATGCCGGGCCTGGAAACTTGGAGCGAGCGACGATCTGTCGGACACCGCTTCTGCGGCGGCTCAGGGCGCCGCGGCGCCTGAATGGCGCAAATCGTCCAGCGGCAAAATGCTGCGGATTGACCCGGGCGTGTCCAAGCCTCGGGCGACCGTCGAGCGTGCGCCTCGCCGCCGAGAGAGCCCCTCCCTTTGGCAGCGGTGGAGCAGGAGCGTCCAGCAGTGGCTGGGCGACGCTTCGGCCGCCTTCGGCGAGCATGCGGTGTCGCGCTAAGCCTGGGCCGCGCTTGCGAGCCCGATTGAAACAACTCCCCACCTGATCGATACGCGAAATAACCCGAAGGAGTATGACGTGCGAACGAGTGTGTCGCTGGAAGGCATGCAGGCCTTGCTTGCAGGAAACCTTGGCAACCCGACCGATGTGCTGGGCCCACAGCCCGTAGTGCACGAAGGGCGTAAGGCCTTGGCGGTGCGGGCTTTCTTGCCCGATTCGAAGCAAGCCTGGGTGGAGGATGCCGCCCAGACCATCCAGCGGCCGATGCGACGCATCCATCCTGCCGGGTTGTACGAAGCCATCTGCCCGCTTCCCGAACGGACGTCGCTCGGTCATTATCAGTTCCGTGTCGCGCAAGAGGGAGGTGAAATGACCACGGTACAAGATCCTTACGCATTCGAGCCGCTGCTTAGCGATTTCGACCTGCACCTGTTCGGTCAGGGGCGGCTGCTGAAGGCGTACGAGAGCTTTGGCGCTCAGTTGCGCGAAGTGAACGGCGTGAAGGGAACCAACTTCGCCGTCTGGGCGCCCAATGCCCAGAGCATTAGCGTCGTCGGCGATTTCAACCGCTGGGACGGCCGCCGGCATCCGATGCGCCGCCGCAACGACGGTGGAGTGTGGGAGCTGTTCATTCCGGGCGTGGCCGCAGGGGAAAAATACAAGTTCCGCGTTCGCAACAAGTGGGGCGAGGTCGTCGACAAGAGCGATCCCTATGGGTTCGCCGCCGAACTGCCGCCGCAAACGGCTTCGATCGTCTCCGATCTGAACCGCCACCATTGGAACGACGCCGCCTGGATGGAGCGGCGGGCCAATCTCAACCAGATGGAGCAGCCGATCTCGGTTTACGAGGTCCACCTGGGCAGCTGGCGCCGTAGCCCTGAGCGCAAGCACGGCTGGCAGAACTATCGCGATCTGGCTCACCAGCTCGTGGCGTACTGCAAGGAGATGAACTACACGCACATCGAGCTGATGCCGATCAGCGAGCACCCCTACACGGGAAGCTGGGGCTATCAGACGGTCGGCTACTTCGCCGTGACCAGCCGCTATGGCACGCCCGAAGACTTCATGTACTTCGTGGACTACTGCCACCAGAACAACATCGGCGTGATCCTCGACTGGGTGCCCGCCCACTTCCCCAAGGACAACCACGGCCTGCGTCAGTTCGACGGAACCGCGCTCTACGAACACGAAGATCCCCGCAAGGGCGAGCACCCGGATTGGGGCACGCTGATCTTCAACTACGGCCGGAACGAGGTCCACAACTTCCTCGTCTCGAACGCCCTCTTCCTGCTCGACAAGTACCACATCGACGGCCTCCGCGTCGACGCGGTCGCTTCGATGCTGTATCTCGACTACAGCCGGAAGGACGGCGAGTGGGTTCCCAACCAGCATGGTGGCCGGGAAAACCTTGAGGCCATTTCGTTCCTGCAAGAGTTCAACATCCAGACGCACGCTCATTTCCCCGGTGTGATGACGATCGCCGAGGAATCGACCGCTTGGGGCGGCGTTTCGCGGCCGACGTACACCGGCGGGCTCGGTTTCACGTTCAAGTGGAACATGGGCTGGATGAACGACACGATTCGGTACTTTAAGAACGATCCGATTCACCGCCGCTATCACCACAACGAACTGACGTTCAGCCTGATCTACGCGTTCAGCGAGAACTTCTGCCTGCCCCTGTCGCACGACGAAGTTGTGCACGGCAAGAAGTCGCTGCTCGACCAGATGCCGGGCGACCTGTGGCAGAAATTCGCCAACCTGCGGTTGCTCTACAGCTACATGTGGACCCACCCGGGCAAGAAGCTGCTGTTCATGGGGAGCGAGTTCGGTCAGTGGAACGAATGGAATCACGACAGCGAATTGCAGTGGGACCTGCTCCAGTGGGAAACCCACGGCGGCGTAAAGCAGATGCTGTCCGACCTGAACGGTTTGCTGCAGCGGGAGCCGTCGTTGCATGAGGTCGACTTCGAAGGCAGCGGCTTCGAATGGGTCGACTGCTGCTCCGCCGACGACAGCGTGCTGACCTACGTCCGCCGGGCCAAAGACCCGAACGATTTCGTCGTGGTCACGCTGAACTTCACCCCCGTGGTGCGCAAAGGCCACCAGATCGGTGTGCCGCAGGGCGGCTGGTATCAGGAAGTGTTCAACAGCGATTCGCAGTTCTACGGCGGATCGAACGTGGGCAACTTCCCCGGCAAAATGGCTGAAGAGCCCGGTTGGCATGGTCGGCCGTTCAAGCTGACGATGGACCTGCCGCCGCTGGGTTGCGTGGTCTTCAAGCCCGAGAAGAAGACCAACGGCCAGTCGCACTAGACGAGCTGTCGACGCGGCGAGCGGGACGCATAAGCGTCCCGGTGATTGTGCGAACAGACACCGCAATGGCAACGCAACCGTGACGCTCACGCGTCACGCTCGCCGTGATCAGCTTTCGACGACCGACGCTACGGTCGATGTGCACTTCTGAAATCGCCCGCCGAGCAGGAAGCATCTCACCTGCTCGGCCGTATCCTGGCGGAACAGCACCGACGAATGCAAACCTGGCAGAACGATGTGATCGGCTTCGCAAGGAAGATGGGTGCTGGCCTCTTGCACCATGTAGTCGCCGCTCGCCGCGATCACGCCGATCTCCATTTCGCTCGGCAGGGGCAGTGAGCAAACGAATCCGCCTCGATCATCGGTCAACTGATTGATCGGCGGACAAACTCGCCCCAGCCAGGGCTTGAGGAAGGTTGCCACGCGCGAGCCGTTGTTGGGCGGAGCGATCATCACCAGCCGGCCGAACTTCCGAGGCCGATAGCGCTCGAGCGCGAGACGCGTCACGATGCCTCCCATGCTGTGCGTGACGAGATTGATCGAGTCGACCGCATCGGTCTCATCGAGCTGGCTCAAGAACTCGGCCAGGCGATCGCTATGCACCGCGATGGGGGACCAAATGCTGCGGTAGCCCCAATTCACCACCCGGCCGAAGTTGCAAGACAGCCGCCTGGCGAGCGGCAACATCACGAACCGGTGGGCCGCCAGCCCATGAACGAGCACGACGGCGCTCCCCTTCGCCTCTTGCGGCATCTGCGTGAACGAATCGGCTGCTGCGGTCACGGTCGCCTCCTCCCCTCCATGGTAAAGAGGCGTGGCGAATCCGACCAGACGAGTCAGCCGGTCGGAGCGGCGGATAGGCCACAACCGCAACGGGTTACGCCGGTTCTACCGCTCTTGTGTAGGTCAGGCACCCTGTGCCTGAAGGAACCGACTCAGCCATGGGAAAGCGGTTCGATTAATTAAACCGCTTTTTGTCAGGCACGGAGTGCCTGACCTACAGAACTACAGCACGGCCGCAATTGCGTCGGTAAGCGCGGGCATGTTTTCTTCGGTCATGCCGGCGACATTAATGCGCCCGCCATTGGCGACGACGTAGACCGAATACTTGTTGCGCAGCTCGTCCACCTGCATGTTCGACAGGCCGGAGAAGGAGAACATCCCCTTCTGATCGGCGAGGAACGAGAAATCGTGGTTCGGCGCCTTCGATTTCATCGTTTCGACGAACAGCTCGCGCATCGCATGAATCCGCGTGCGCATCAGCGTGAGTTCTTCTTCCCATTGCCGCCGCAGCAGCGGATCGTTCAGCACGGTGGAGACCGTTGCGGCGCCATGCTGCGGAGGATTCGAGTAGTTGGTGCGGATCGCGATGCGAACCTGGCTGATCGCCCGCTCGGCGTCGTCGGGCGAGGCGGTGACCACGGTCAGCGCGCCGACCCGCTCGCTGTAGAGGCCAAAATTCTTCGAGAACGAGCTGCAGACGAGCAGTTCCTTCGAGCGCTTTGCGATCTCGCGCAGGCCGAGCGCGTCGTCGCCGATGCCAACGCCAAAACCCTGATAGGCGAAGTCGACGAGCGGCAAAATGCCTCGCTCAGCGATGATTTCGGCGATCTGCGCCCACTGCTCCGGCGTGGGATCGATCCCCGTCGGGTTGTGGCAGCAGGCGTGCAGCAAGACGATGTCGCCGGCAGGGATCTGCTTGAGCGCCGCGACCATGGCCTCGAAATCGAGCTTGCGGCCGGTCGAATCGATGTAGGCGTAGGTTTCGACCTGGAAGCCAGCCGCCTGGAAGATCGACGGGTGATTGGCCCACGTCGGCTTGCTGACCCAGACCTTGGAGTGGGGGAAGTGCTTTTTCAGAAAGTCGGCCGCCACGCGGAGGCCGCCGGTGCCACCCGGAACCTGAGCGGTCACCGCTCGACCCGTCGCCAGAATTTCGTGCCCCGAGCCAAACAGAAGTTCCTGCACGCGCAGGCCGTACTCGGCGAGGCCTTCGATCGAGAGATAGCTCTTGCTCTTCTCGGTGTCGACCAGTCGCCGCTCCGCTTCCTTCACGCAGGCCAGGACCGGCGTGTTTCCTTTTTCGTCTTTGTAGACGCCGACGCTGAGATTGATCTTCCGCGGGTTCGGGTCCTTCTTGAACGCTTCCCCCAGCCCAAGGATTGCGTCGGGGGGAGCCATCGGTAGGTTCTCAAACATCGTCGTTCAACACTCGCCGTCAAAGGCTGAAGAATACGCGCAGATTGTCCGTAAAGCCGTCTAAACTCGCTCCAGCAAACGGCTTTTGGCGAGGCCGCTGCTAGACACCCAGGACCAGGACAATTATCCTAACTTCACGGTTCAACCGTCGGTAGTCCCAGTTCCCCGTAGGGAAGGCTTCCAGCCTGCCAGCTAGGAAATGACGAATGACCAAATCCCAATGACCAAACCAGGTCGGCTAGGCCTCACTGCCTGAGGCCCTCGAAGATGTCCCTGGTCCTTCGGATTGAGTCATTCGTCATGAGCGTCCCATTTGGGAGCCGACGCGAGTTCTACCGAATCCCGCCGCAGTTCCGCAGTACCCCTCTCCCGCGAAGCAGCATCGCATGGCCCGACGACGCATCGGTATTTGGATCATTGGCGCCAAAGGCGGCGTCTCAACGACGGTGATCGTCGGATTGATCGCACTCAAGAAGGGGCTGACCAAGAATCACGGCCTGGTCGCCGCCCTGCCCCAGTTCCAGCATCTGGATCTGGTCGACTGGAACGATCTCGTCATCGGCGGCCACGAGATCCGCGACGTGGCGCTGCACCACGAAGCAGTCCAACTCGTCGAGGTCAGTCGAGCGCTCGACGCCGACCTGGTCGCCAAGTGCAAAGCCGAGCTCGACAAGATCGATAAGAACATCCGGCCGGGCACGCTCTGGAACGTCGGCGCCACGATCGAAAAACTCGCCGGGCCGAACCTGCGAAAAGTGCGGGAGACGCCGCGCGAAGCGATCGACCGCCTGCAGGCCGACCTGAAAGAGTTCGCCAAGAAAAACAACCTCGATCAGGTGATCGTGCTCAACCTGAGCTCCACGGAGCCGCCGGTCGACGAGCCGTTGCCCGAAACGTGGAAGGAACTGGCCAAGACGCTCGATAAACCGCGCAAGTGCCCGCTCACCGCCAGCTCGCTCTACGCGATCGCCGCGCTCGACCTGGGCTATCCGTACGTCAATTTCACTCCCTCGGTCGGCAGCGGCCCGGCGGCCATTCAGGAACTGGCCCTCGAGCGCGACACCTGCCACATGGGGCACGACGGCAAGACGGGCGAAACGCTGATGAAGAGCGTGCTGGCTCCGATGTTCGCCAATCGCAATCTCGAGGTCATGAGCTGGGTCGGCCACAACATCTTTGGCAATCTCGACGGCCGAGTACTGGACGATCCTACGAACAAAAAGACCAAGGTCCGCAGCAAGGACCGCCTGCTGCACCAGATTCTCGGCTACTCGCCGCAGACGCTCGTGACGATCGAGTTCATCGAGAGCCTCGGCGACTGGAAGACCGCCTGGGACCACATCCACTTCAAGGGCTTCCTCGGCACGCCGATGACCCTGCAGTTTACCTGGCAAGGCTGCGATTCGATCCTTGCCGCTCCGCTGGCGATCGACCTGGTCCGCTTCACCGAACTGGCCCACCGCCGCGGCGAACGGGGCCTGCTCACGTTCCTCAGCTCGTTCTTCAAGAGCCCGATTGGCATTCAAGAGAACGATTTCGTCCGGCAGTTCCAACTGCTGGAACAATGGGCGGCAATAGCGTCGCACGGTCCTTAGCCGGCGAGTCACACTCGCCGGAGAACGACCGGTGGACGCACCACGCGGATGCTGCAAAACCCAAGCATGCAACGAGCGGTGGCTGGCGCATCGGCGAATGTCGGCGCCCAGCAATGGGGCTATTTCGCCGTAGGGTAGGCTTCTAGCCTGCCCGTGAAATCTCCCAGCACACGGGCTGGCTAGAAACCTACCCTACGAG
>JAEZAS010000488.1 GCA_023430365.1 Planctomycetota bacterium | reverse complement strand
GAGATGGATTTGTCCTCTGGCCGAAAAATGATCCCGACCCCTTGAGCTTGACCGCATCGAACAACTTCGACCCGCACGGCGGGCTAGAATTGCCGGCATGGACGAAAACCCCTACCAGGCCCCGACCACTTACGACGACCGGCCGCGGAATACCCGCTGGTTCACCTGGCTCGTCAACATCGCTGCCCTGATCGTGGCGCTCCCCATCGTCGTCATGATGGGCTTGATTCTTCTCGCCTCGCTGCTGAGTTTCCTGTTCGATCGCATGTAGCGGCGAAACAACCGGCGAGCGGGAGACGTGAGTCTCCCGGTGAACGACGCTCGACCTTCCAACGCATAACCGGGACGCTCACGCGTCCCGCTCCCCCCCAGCGCTTTCCTCCCTCGCTCGGCTGGCATTACAATAAACCCGGGCCGGCGGCGAACTTCCTCTGCCGGGCTTCTCCTCGCAACTCCGTTCGGACCGCGCGCGTGCCTCGTCTCGCCTCCCAGAACCGATCGGCTCGCCTCTCGCGGAGGGCGTGGCTGACCAGTTCAGCCCTCTGGGTCTGGGCGGGCTTCTCGGCTGGCTGCATTCGGGGCGGACCCCAAACGGGCAAACTCGACGCGATCTGGGGCCGCCGGGGCCTCGGCGAGGGAAAACTGCAAAAACCCCGCGCGATCGCCATCGACCAGGACGACCTGCTTTACGTCGTCGACGTAACTCCCCGAATCCAGGTCTTCGACGGCGACGGCAACTACATCCGCGGCTGGCAACCACCCGAGTTCGTCAACGGCAAGCCGTCGGGCCTGTCGTTCGACCGCGAAGGCAATCTCCGCGTTGCCGACACCCACTACTTCCGCGTCCTCACCTATACCCCCGCAGGGAAGCTGCTCGACGACCAGACGCTTGGCGGCGAGTGTGGCCACGGCCCAGGACAATTTAACTTCGTGACCGACTGCGCCCAGGACTCAAAGGGAAACCTATTTGTCGCCGAGTATGGCGAGTACGACCGGATCCAGAAATTCACCCCCGACCACCGCTACCTGCTCGAGTGGGGCGCGCACGGCAACGCTCTCGGCGAGTTTCTCCGGCCGCAGAAGCTATTTATCGATCCAGCCGACCGCATCTGGGTGACCGACGCCTGCAACCATCGGGTCCAGGTTTTCGACGCCCGCGGCGACCAGGCCCAGTTGCTCTTCCACTGGGGGCAGCAGGGACGCGAGCCGGGTCAGCTCAACTATCCCTACGACATCCTGCTCGACGGCGAGGGGCACGTGTACCTCTGCGAGTTCGGCAACCACCGCGTGCAGAAATTCACGCTCGACGGCCAGTACGTGGGCCATTTCGGCGCCAACGGCCGCCGCGAAGGGGAACTCGACCAGCCGTGGGGCATCGCCCGCGACTCCCGCGGCCGCATGTTCGTCCTCGATTCCTACAACCACCGCATCCAAAGGTTCTGGCTCTAAAAGCAGTGATCAGTTTTCAGCAGTCAGTTCTCAGTTCTTGAGGGCAGGTCGACAGCTGAATCCGAAAACTGATTGCTGAAAACTGACAACTGATAACTGTCTACTGTAAACTCTTTCCCATGCTTGGCTTCCAAATCGCCTTCGATCAGCCGTGGTTCCTGCTCCTGTTGGGGCTGGTGCCGTTGATTTGGATTTTCAGCTATCGCAGCCTGGCGGGGCTGGGGCGCTATCGCCGCATTTTCGCCCTCCTGCTGCGCACGGCGGTGCTTGTGCTGATGACGCTGGCCCTCGCCGGGGTGCAATTGCAGCGGGTGAGCGACCGCGTCACGGTGCTCTACCTGCTCGACCAATCGGAGAGCATTCCCAAGCTCACGCGCGAGGCCATGCTGCAGTACGTCATGCGCGACGTGCAACAGCACCGCCGCACCGGCGACCTGCAATCGGCCGCCGAGGACAAGGCGGGGGTGATCATCTTTGGCCGGGAAGCGACGATCGAGATGCCGCCGTTTGCCGACAACATTCGCACGGTCGGCGCCCTGGAAGGGCTGTTTGAGCTGCGGACCGATGCCACGAACATCGAATCGGCCCTGAAGCTGGCGCAGGCTTCGTTTCCCGAAGACTCGGCGAAGCGGATCGTGATCGTCACCGACGGCAACGAGAACGTCGGCGACGCGATCACGAGCGCTCGCACGCTGGCGGACAACGGCATCGGCATCGACGTGGTGCCGATTCGCCTCGGTTCGCAGACGGAAGTGGCGGTCGAAAAGATCTCGCTGCCGTCCGACATCCGCCTCGGCCAGCCGCTCGATGCTCGGGTGATCGTGCAGAACTACACCCAGCCGACCAAGAACAACCCGAGCGGCGACGTGAAGGGCAAGCTGCGAATCACCCGCCGCCACGGTCAGCAGGAAGATCTCTTGGGCGAGGAGGACGTGACGCTCGAATCGGGCAAAAACGTCTTCAACTTCCAGCACCAGATCGACCTGCCCGCCGGCTACACCTATCGAGCCGACTTCGTCCCCGATGAGGCGACACAGGACACGATCACGCAGAACAACACCTCCACCGCGTTTACCCACGTGCGCGGCAAGGGGCGCGTGCTGCTGATCGAGGATTGGGAGCATCCGCGCGACTTCGATTTCCTGGCCGAAGCTCTCGGCAAGATGGAAATCGAAGTCGATGTGATGCCGAGCGATCGCCTGTTCAGCAGCCTCGCCGAACTGCAGGCCTACGACTGCATCGTGCTGGCCAACGTGCCACGCGCCAGCGGCGGCGGCGAAAACACCACGCAGGAGGCGACGAATTTCACCGACGAACAAATCCAGATGCTCGTCCGCAACACCGAACAGTTCGGCTGCGGCCTGGTGATGATCGGCGGCCCGGCGAGCTTTGGCGCTGGCGGCTGGGCGAACACCGATCTCGAGAAAGCGATGCCCGTCGATTTCCAGATCAAGAACTCGAAGGTGCGAGCGGTCGGCGCGCTGGCGATGATGATGCACGCCTCCGAAATGGCCCAGGGCAACCACTGGCAGAAGGTGATCGGCCAGGAAGCGATCAAGGTGCTGGGGCCGAGCGACTACTGCGGCACAATCCACTGGGACGACTTCACGGGGAAGGAAAACTGGCTCTGGAAGGACTCCAACGGCCGGGGCCTGGCCCGTGTCGGCGATACGCAGAACCAAAAACGGATGCTCGGCCGACTGAGCCGGATGACGCCCGGCGACATGCCGCAGTTTGATCCGGCGATGCAGATGACGTTGAAGGAAATGATTCCCAATCCGGCGTCGGTGAAGCACGTGATCATCATCAGCGACGGCGATCCCTCTCCACCGAGCGCCGCAACGCTGGCCGGCTTCAAGAAGGCGCAGATCAAGATCACGACCGTCGCCGTCGGTACGCACGGACCGCCCGGCAGCACGCCGCTGCAGAACATCGCCAATGCCACGGGCGGCAAGTACTACGTCGTGACGAATCCGAAGGCGCTGCCGCGCATCTTTCAGATCGAAGCCCGCCGCGTCGCCCGGCCGCTGGTGTTTGAGGACGCAGGCGGCATGACGCCGAGCGTCGTCGATCGCAGCCATGAGATTCTGCAAAACATCGACGGCGACCTGCCGCCGTTCAAGGGCTTCGTGCTGACAACGGTAAAGGAGAATCCGCTGGTCGAAGTCCTAGTCCGCTCGCCGAAGCCAGGATCGCCCGAGAACTCGACGATTCTGGCCGGCTGGCAGTACGGCGCCGGCAAGACGGTCGCCTTCACCTCGGACGCCGGGCAGCGCTGGACCGCGGATTGGAAGTCGTGGGACAACTACGGCAAGTTCTATAGCCAGATGGTCCGCTGGGCGATGCGACCGGTGAACGAGTCGGGCAAGTTCACGGTGGCCACCGATGTGAAAGACGGCAAGGTGCGGGTGGTCGTTACGGCGCTCGACAACGACGACGAGTTTTTGAACTTCCTCGAGATGAGCGGCTCGGGAACTGGTCCCGATCTCAAGTCGCTCGAAATGCCGATCCGGCAGGAAGCGCCGGGGCGCTATGTGGGCGAATTCCCCGTCGACAAGGCGGGCAGCTACCTGCTCGCGATCAGCACCGGCAAGGGGAATGCTCCGCTGCTGGCCGGTGTGACGGTGCCATACTCGGCGGAGTTCCGCGAGCGCGAAACCAACACGCCCCTGCTCACGACACTCGCCAAGATGCAGCCGAAAGGGGGCCAGCCGGGAGAAGTGATCCCCGGTGAGTTGAAGAAAGGCTCGGTCGACGAAATGGTCAGCGCGGTCGACACGTTCCGCCGCACCCTGCCCAAGGCGATCAGCAGCCAGGACGTCTGGCCGCTATTCCTGCTCATCTCGGCGGG
>JAEZAS010000229.1 GCA_023430365.1 Planctomycetota bacterium | reverse complement strand
GGCATACGGAGTGTGCCGACTACTTTCACGCGCCCTTGATAGAGATCTTTCGCGGCTGGGCTTCTGGCCGTTTGCCGATCGAGACAAAGAGCACGCCGTCCTTCAGTTCGGCCTCGATGCCGTCCGGATCCACCGTTTCCGGCAGATTGATCAGCCGTTCGATCTGGCCGAAGCCTCGTTCCTCGTGCCAGTACTTCCGCTCCCCTTCGGCCGGCTGACGCTGGGCGGCGATGCGGAGCGTGTTTTTGTCGAGCGTGATATCGAGACCTTCCTGCTTCACGCCCGGCAGGTCCATCTCCACGCACCAGCGACCTTCCTCCTCCCACAGGCTCACGGGAGCTCGCCAGCTTCGGCCGGCGTTTTCGCCACCGGTGACGTGGGCGAACATCTGATCCATCTCTCGCTGCACCAGGTCGAACGGCTTTGGCAGGACCATCGACCAACGCGGTTTCACATTGCTGTTTACCATGGCTCATAACCTCCACAAAACAACTCGCTATTTTTCGAAGGCGGGCCGGCCGACAAGTTCAGCAGGCTCCGTTTTGCGATCAAACTGTTGTCAACCTGTCGAACAACTGACGACAGGCTATTGACGGACTGGACAGAACGTCGTCAGTCGTTTGAGCATAAAGCAAGGGCCATGCCAGAGGCTCGGAGACGGGTGGTGGCGTCTCAATACTAGGGGGGAGCAGACGCCCGAGCGGAGCGGTCGGTTTTTCGCAAGGTGCTTGGGATCAAGCACTTGCGTGTTTTCTGGTGCCGCTAAGTGCCAGTCTCAATAACAAATCCACAACCACCCCAGCGGGTGGGTTCGGCTTCGTTCGCGGTCTCCATGGCTCACGGCGATTCTGTCAAATTGACAGGCCTCATTCGTTCACGCCGGACCGCGTGCCCCGGGAGCGTAAGCTGCCCCGAAAGGCTTGGGCCAGCTTACTCTCGCTCAGCCCAAACTCGGGCTTCGCCGTCGTCGTCGACCGCGCCGTGCCCGATGTTCGGCCGGCAGCAGACCGGGCAGTCTTCGACGTATTCCTGCTCTTGCCCGGCCGAGAGATCGATCGGTACGACGATTTCTTCGCCGCAGGCGTCGCAGATGTAAGAAGCTTCCTCGCGCACGACCACAGCCCTCCGTGCGGAATTATAGCAGGGGCTCGTCCCGTTCCGGCGGATTTGCACTCACCGGCGAGCGGGAGGCGTGAGCGTCCCGGTGGACTGGTGGAGTATCCGAGCGTGTTTTACCGGGAGACTTACGTCTCCCGCTCGCCTAGCCGTCGCTTCGGCCAGGGACGCTCGCGCTCCATGAAAGCGTTCAGTATTCGGCTGTGGGGATCATGGGACGAGACGGCGCGGGGATTCCATCCGCTCGTTTTCGACCGCCGTCGCCTCGGAGTGTGGGCGGACGATCCGCAGGCCGCACCTGAGCGACCTCGGTCACGAAGAAGATGACCGCTTCGATGGGGCCGATCTTTTCTGCTTCACCGACTTCTGCTTCAGTCCCGGCTCGAAGGGGCAGCGTCAGGTGGCCGACGCAAGCGGAACGTCCGACCGCCAATTCGATGGTCCGGTCGAGCTCAACCGGTACTGAGTCGCGCCGGTCAAGGAGTGCTTCAGGCGAAGAATAGGTAACAACGCTCCGCTTCTCCGATTTAGGTTCGGCGATTACTGAACCGGAAATGCTCACGTTCAGGCGAACTTTGTCTTCGGACAAGGCCTGCGGAGTCGCTTTGACCACGATGAATCGGCCGACAGCCGTCCTCGTTTCTCCGCTGCCGACCCTAAGCTTCTCTTCGTGCAAGATCTGTCCCATTTCGGCGGCTACCATCGCACCGACGAAACGACAGAGCTTGTCGCTCGTGTCGGCATCACGCTTTTCGACCTTCGGGCCGGTGACCGCCCACTCGATACCAATCTGGCGTAGGTCGCCAAGCGGAACGTGGATGATGGCCACGCGAATGTCGAAAGGCTCCTCCTCGCGACTTGTTGCCGCCGCGGTGGCGCCGAGTTGGGTGGGAAAAACAGCACTCGGGCCGCTCTGGGCCCATAGTCGCATGGGGCAGCAAAACGATAGGAGACAGAGCGCACTGGCTGTGACCGACATCCGTTTCGACATTCGATCGTCTCCCGATGCGACCCGAATCGCCAAACGCCGCTGCCCTACTCCGGCGAGCGGGAGGCGTGAGCGTCCCGGTGAACTGGTGGAGTGTCCGAGCGAGTTTTACCGGGAGACTTACGTCTCCCGCTCGCCTGGGACATTGTCTGACGGAATGGAGCGCCTTACAGCTTCCAGCCGTCCGGCAGTACTCCTTCTTTGACCACTACGGGCACGCCGTCGCGGATGATGCAGGGCTCATCTTCGCCGCGGTTTTCGACCTTGCTCTCGTTCACGATCCGCACGTTCTTGCCGATGCGAACGTTCTTGTCGATGATCGCGCCATCGAAGTAGCAATTGGCCCCGATGCCCAGCGGCGGCCGGCCTTCACTGACGTGGCGGGCTCGTTCGCTGTCGTGTTCGAAGATATCGTTGCCCATGATCAGCGTGTTCTTGATCGTGGCTCCCTCGCCGATCACGCACCGAACGCCGATCACGCTGTTCTCGATCACCGCTCCCTTGCCGATCACGCAGCCATCGGAAATCAAGCTGCTATTGACCGTCGCCCCGTCCATCCGCGTCGGCGGCAGGAAACGGGCCCGCGAATAGATCGGTGACTCGGGCGAGATCATCTCGAACGGCGGATTGGCCGACGCCAGGCTGAGATTGGCGTCGTAGAACGCCTTGATCGTGCCGATGTCCTCCCAATAGCCGTCGAACATGTGGAGCATCACGCGCTTCGAGCGGACGACGGCGGGGAAAATCTCCTTGCCGAAGTCGGGATAGTCGGTCTTTTCCAGCGCCTCGACCAGCATGTCGCGGTTGAACAGATAGATGCCCATGCTGGCAACCAGGTCGCGTCCTTTGCTCTCGATGCCTCGGGCGTCGATCCAGGCAGGGTCCATCTTGACGATGTCCATTTCCTTGTGCGTCTGCGGCTTTTCGAGAAAGCCTTGCACCCGTCCTTCGTCGCTGATCCGCATGATGCCGAAGGCCTTGGCCGCTTCGCGGTCGACCGGAATGCCGGCGATCGTCACGTCGGCCTTCATCTCCTGGTGGCTCCGCAGCATGTCGCGGTAATCCATTCGGTAGAGTTGGTCGCCCGACAGGATCAGGACGTAGTCGATGCCCGGTTGCTGCAAATAACGCAGGTTCTTGCGCACGGCGTCGGCGGTGCCTTGGTACCAGTCCTTCCGCTCGTCGTTGGTCGTCTGTTGGGCTGCCAGCAGTTCGACGAAGCCGCCGCTGAAATGGTCGAAGCGGTAGGTCTGGCGGATATGGCGGTGCAGGCTGACCGACATGAACTGGGTCAGCACGTACATCCGGTTCATGCCGCTGTTGATGCAGTTCGACAGCGGAATGTCGATCAGGCGGTACTTTCCACCCAGCGGCACGGCTGGTTTGGAGCGATACTTGGTCAGCGGGTAAAGCCGAGTGCCACGTCCGCCACCGAGCACGAGAGAAACAACATTCCGCATGGGAGAGAAACCTTCAGCAATGAGCGATGCGATGCAGTACGACAAGCCCGCCAGAGGGACCAAGATAGCAGTCTTAGCCCATCTCGGAAACCGCGTGGAGGAACTTCTTCGCGATGGCAAACCTTGTGCCGGGTAGAGGTTAGGAATGCTCACCCGTTCCGGCGAGCGGGACGCGTGAGCGTCCCGGTTCTCCTGCAGCGTCGCTACAGTCGGGCATAGCGATACGACCCGCGGTGGGACCGGGAGACTTACGTCTCTCGCTCGCCGACGGAAGGCTTGTTTCGAGGCGATCAGCTCTCGCTGGGGCTCTTTACGCCTCGCAGCACGGCCCAGAGCTCGCGCTGCCAGGGAGCGTCGGCCTGCTGGAAGCCGACCTGGCGGAAATCGGCGAGCAACTCGTCGATCGTCTGCAGGCAGTCGTCGCCGCTCTGTTTCGGCTGGCCGAAGCGGCCGATGTTGCGATCGGCCCATTTGTCGTAAGCGGCCTGGAAGATGGGCTCGATCCGCCCCTGGGCCAGCCCGGTTTGCATGTGGGTGGACCAACGGTGGAGCAACGCCAGGTACTCCTCGTCCGACGCCGGACGGACTTCGTCGCCGTTCAAGAACACGCCCCCCGGTTGCAGCGATTGGGCAATGCGAGCGTGCAGTTCGTGTTTCTCGCTGGGCGTCAGGTGGTGAATGGCTGACATGCTGACGATTGCCGTCGGCTGACCTGGCAACTGCTGAAGCCAGTCGTCCTGCAGCCGAGCCTGCAGGCAGCTGGCGCGTGGGCCGAAAGCCTTCAGCCGGCGTTCGGCGAGCGCCAGAAAGGGCCCCGATTGGTCGACCACGACGCCGGTCGCCTGGGGCCAGCGCTGCAGCACTCGCTCCATCAGGCGGCCCGAGCCTCCGCCCGCATCGACGATCAGAGCGGTTGAGTTTTCGGGGAGCGAAAGCAACTCCAGAATCGTGTCCTGAACCTCGAGGTAGTGCGGGTGGATGTGCTCGGCGGCGGCGTCGTAGCCGACCGCGAAGTCGTCGAGATTCCAGCGGTATTCGGACACGGAAGAGTCCTGTCGTTCGGAGTAACGGGTAGAATCGCGGACTGGCAGGCGGAGGGGAGCTTCCGTCGCCTCGTTCGGCCTATGCGGCAACGAAGGTTAAGAGAGTGTAGCCATCGTAAGGTTCGCTGGGCGCGGCCGAGGCCGAAAATCGGCGCCGATAGGCAGGAGCAGGAGATGCATCGCCCCACGCAGATTTCGATCCCGACGCTCGTGCGCGTGAAGGAACACGCGCTCGATCGGCTCGGGATCTACTTGGAGCGCGCGGGGCATCGGCGGGTTGTGGTGCTGATCAGCGAGGGGCTGCACCGCCCGCTTCACGACCGGCTGAGCCGAGCCTTGCGCGAGCGGCAGATCGAAGTGGTCGGCTGGAACGAGGCGCCGACGACGGAATTGACCTCGGCGGTGCAACTGTTCGCCCAACTGCCCTCCGCGGCAACGGCCGTGGTGGGCGCGGGAGGCGGGAAGGCGCTCGATGTGGCCAAGTACGTCGCGTTTCTGGCCCGCTTGCCCTACTACGCCGTGCCGACGTCGCTCTCGAACGACGGCTTTTGCAGTCCGCAATCGAGTCTGACCGTCGATGGCAAGCGGCGGTCGGTGGCCTCCGCCCTGCCCTTCGGCGTGGTGGTCGACACTGGCGTGTGCTCCGCCGCTCCGCGGGCGCTGACGCTTTCGGGCGTCGGCGACCTGGTCGCCAAGTTCACCGCGGTTCACGACTGGAAGCTGGCGTTTCATCGGACGGGGCTGGCCGTGGATGATTTTGCGGCGCTGCTTTCCGACGGCTCGATTCACTCGTTTCTCAGTCATCCGCAGTTCGACTTGGAAGGATTCCGGCTGCTGGCGACGTCGCTGATGCTCAACGGCATCGCGATGGAAATCTGCGGTTCGTCACGGCCCGCGAGCGGCAGCGAGCATTTGATCTCGCACGCGCTCGACCAGCTTTCGCAGCGGCCGAGACTGCATGGGTTGCAGGTGGGCGTGGCCGCCTACCTGGTCAGCCGGCTGCAGGGAGCCAACTCGGAGCGGATCGCGGGGCTGTTCGAGGCGACCGGCTTCTGGAAACAGATCGAGAGCGACCCGTTCGAGCGATTCGAGTGGCTGGAGGCCGTTCGCCTGGCTCCTTCGCTGAAAGCCGATTTTTATACCGTTTTGTCGACGCGGGACGTGTCAGCCGAGGTCGAGAGCTTGCTGAGCGACGACCCGTGCTTGCGCCGCTGCTTTGGGAATGGGTGAAGACGCAGTTCGTTGAACCTGGAGTCGTCGATGCCAACTGCGGACGATGTGAACCGCGGCAGCGATCCTTGGAACCTAGGACGCTTCGTTGAGGCGCAGGAGCGCGACTATTCGCGGGCGCTCCATGAGATTCGCCAGGGGCGCAAGCGATCGCACTGGATCTGGTTTGTGTTTCCGCAATTGGCGGGGCTGGGGTACAGCCACAACGCGCGGTTCTACGGCCTCAGTGGCGCGGAAGAGGCGCAGGCCTATCTCGATCATCCGGTCTTAGGGGCTCGGCTGACGGAGATTTCGCAGGCCCTACTGGAAGTTGAAGGGCGAACGGCGCACGACATCCTCGGGAGCCCCGACGACCTGAAAGTGCGCTCGTGCGCCACGCTGTTCGCTGCGGTGGCGCCAACTGGCTCGGTGTTTCAGCAGGTGCTGGACCAGTACTACGGCGGCGAGGCAGATCCCAAGACGCTCGAATTGCTCGGGCGCTGAGAGTGCTG
Source organism: Planctomycetota bacterium (assembly GCA_023430365.1). Classification (GTDB taxonomy): domain Bacteria; phylum Planctomycetota; class Planctomycetia; order Pirellulales; family Pirellulaceae; genus JAEZAS01. Next base: position 3,667 of record JAEZAS010000229.1, on the reverse strand, counting down.
CCATTTACGCCATGATCTGCTTGACGACGTGTCCTTCGACGTCGGTCAGGCGGAAATCGCGGCCGGCGTAGCGATAGGTCAGCCGCTCGTGGTCGAGGCCAAGCAGGTGCAGGATCGTGGCGTGCAGGTCGTGGATATGCACCTTGTTGACCGCGGCGTAGTAGCCGTAGTCGTCGGTCTCGCCGTAGCGCATGCCACCTTTCACACCGCCTCCCGCGAGCCACATCGTAAAACCCTCCGGGTTGTGGTCGCGGCCGTTCTTGCCTTCGGCGACCGGCGTCCGGCCGAATTCGCCCCCCCACCAAACCAGCGTGTCCTTGAGCAGGCCGCGAGCCTTGAGGTCTTTCAAAAGGCCGGCGATCGGCTTGTCGACCTCGCGGGCGTTCTTTTCGTGGCCATTCTTCAGGTCGGAGTGCTGGTCCCACTGCACCTTGCTGTCGCTGTGGGTGACCTGGATGAATCGCACCCCCTGCTCCGAGAACCGGCGCGCGAGCAGGCACATCCGGCCGAAGTTGGCGGTGGTCGGATCGTCCATCCCGTAGAGCCGCTTGGTCGCTTCGGTCTCTTGCGAGAGGTCTTCGACCTGCGGCATCGCCTGCTGCATGCGGAAGGCGAGTTCGAAGGAGTTGATCCGCGCCTCGAGCGACGCCTCGGGGCCGCTTTCGGCCATGTGCTCTCGATTGGCCTTCGAGAGAAGATCGAGTTGCAACCGCTGCAGGTCGCGCGGCAGTTGGCTGTTGGCGATGTAGCGAACGCGGGCCTGTTCGGAGGGAACGCTGGCATTGCCGAGCGGTGTGCCCTGATAGACGGCGGGCAAAAACGCCGCGCCCCAGTTGTTGATGCCGCCGTGGGCGAGCGTCGGGCAGATCGTGACGAACGCCGGCAGGTCGGCGTTCTCGGTTCCCAGGCCGTAGCTGACCCAGCTGCCGATGCTGGGGCGCACGAAGTTGTCGCTGCCGGTGTGCAGCTTCAGCAGCGCTCCGCCGTGGGCTGGGTTGGTGCCGTGGACCGAGTGCAGCATGCAGAGGTCGTCGACGCACTCGGCCACGTTCGGAAACAGCTCGCTGACCGGCAGGCCGCTTTCGCCGTGTTGCTTGAACTTCCAGGGAGACTTCAGCAGGTTGCCGGTCGCGGCGAATTGCACGCGGGGCTTTTCGATGGGGCATGGCTTGCCGTCGTCGCGGTCGAGCATTGGTTTGGGGTCAAACGTGTCGACGTGCGACGGGCCACCTTTCATGAACAGAAAGATGATTCGCTTGGCCTTCGCCGGGAAATGGCCGGCGCGAGCGGCGAGCGGATTCTGCTCGGCTGCGGCGCCGTTTTCGGCCATCAAGGAAGCGAGCGCGAGGGAACCGAAACCGACGGCGGCCTGCGAGAGCAGTTGGCGGCGCGAAACGAGTGGGTGATGCATCGTTACCTCGTGTAGATGAACTCGTTGGCGGCAAGCAACGTCTGGCAGTAGGCTTCCCAGGCGAGACGCGAACGTTTTTCCGCGTCCGGCTCGGTGACGCTGAGCAGATCGGTCGCTGACTTTAAGAACCGCTGGGCGGCAGCCGTTTCTTCGTCGCTCGCTAGGCGGCCGTAGGCGAGCACGTATAGCCGGTCGATGCGCTGGGCGTCGTCCGACCGCTCGCCGAGCACGCGCTGGGCCAGCTGAGTGCTTGCGCGGCCGATGAGGTCGCTGTTGAGCATCAGCAGGGCCTGCGGCGCCACGGTGGTCGTGGCCCGGTCGCCGGTGGTGACGGCGGCGTCGGGATAGTCGAGCAACTGGAAGACGTCGTAGATGTTGTTGCGAACGATCGGCAGGTAGATCGAACGCCGATTCGTGTCGTACGTGGTCAGATCCTTCGACGTGTGATCGAAGAAATAGGCCCGGTTCTTCACTGTCAGCAGCGAGCCACCCATCGTGCGATCCAGCTTGCCGCCGACGGCCAACAGAGCGTCGCGAACCGCTTCGGCTTCGAGCCGGCGGACTTCGAACCGGCCCCAGAGGCGATTTTCCGGGTCGGCGGTCGCCGTAGCTTCGGTCGGCTGGCTGTTTTGCTGGTAGGTGCTCGAGAGCATGATCAGGCGGTGCAGGTTCTTCAGCGACGCGCCCCCTTCGAGGAAGCGATGCGTGAGCCAGTCGAGCAGCTCCGGATGGGTCGGCAGCTCGCCGAGCATGCCGAAATTGTCCGGCGTGCGAACCAGTCCCTTGCCGAAATGCCATCGCCAGACGCGATTGACCATCACGCGGTAGGTCAGCGGATGCTCGGGACGCGTCAGCCAGTTGGCCAATTCCAGCCGGCCGCTTTGGCTAGTGGGAAACTTTGGCGGCTCGACCGAAGTGAACACGACGGGCACCTGCCGCGGCGCGAGTTCGCCCAGTTTCAAATGGCTGCCGCGAATATGGACCGGCACTTCGACGACCTCATGCTCCGTCGCTCCCATCGCCGAGGGAAGCTCGGGGGCCGACTTTTCGAGCGTGGCCAGCTCGTCACGCAGTTTCTTCAGCTCAGCCTGCGTTTCGGCTGGGTAAGCGGTTTCGGGCTTGGCGGGGAGCGGTTGGTCTGGTTTGGCTTCCTTCAGGGCAGCGGTGGCCGCGTCGATGAACTTTTGCAGCTTTTCCTTCTTGGTCGCGACGAGCTTTTGATGATCCTGCAGGCGGGCTTCGGCTGCCGGATCGGGCAGGACGTTCTCGTGCCACTTGGCGACCTTTTTGAAGGTCTCCATCGTGCGCGTGCTCTTGAAGACGCCAGCCAGGGCGTAGTAGTCGTAGGTGGCGATCGGGTCGAACTTGTGATCGTGGCAACGAGCACAGCCGAGCGTCAGGCCCATGAGGGCTTTACCGAGCGTGTCAATCTGCTCATCGACGATATCCATCTCCATCTTCGTCGCATCGGGCTCGGCGAGCACCTTTGGACCGATGGCGAGGAAGCCGGTGGCAATAAGCTGTTCGGCCCGCTGGTCGTTGTCGGCGGCGGGGAGCAGGTCGCCGGCGATCTGCTCGCGGACGAACTGGTCGAACGGCTTGTCTTTGTTGAAGGCTTCGACGATGTAGTCGCGGTAGCGCCAGGCGTTGCCGTGGGCGACGTTTTCGTCCAGGCCGTTCGAGTCGGCGTAACGCACCACGTCGAGCCAATGCCGGCCCCAGCGTTCGCCGTAGGCGGGTGAATCGAGGAGTCGCTCGACGACGCGGCCAAAAGCGTCGGGCCGGTCATCGGCGAGAAACGCCTCGATCTCTTCGGGCGTCGGCGGCAGGCCGGTCAGATCGAACGTGGCCCGGCGAATGAGCGTGCGCTTGTCAGCCTTCGGCGCAGGGGCAAGGCCTTCGGCCTCGAGTCGGGCGACAATGAAACGGTCGAGCGCCGTTTCGGCGGCGGCCGCATTGGTAACGGCTGGAACCGGTGGATCGCTGACCGCTTGAAACGACCAGTGCTTGGGATCGCGATACTTCGACTGAGCCACCTGCTCGGCCGGCCAGGCGGCGCCGTCGCGAACCCACTTTTCGAGATCGGCAATCTGACGATCGGTCAGTTTGCCCTTGGGGGGCATCGAGACGTCGGCCCCTTCCTCCTGCCGGACCGCTTTGATCAGCAAACTTTCATCCGGCTTGCCGGGAACGACCGATACGCCGAAATCTCCCCCGGCGAGCATCGCCGCGCGCGAGTCTAGCCGATAGTTCGAC
>JAEZAS010000227.1 GCA_023430365.1 Planctomycetota bacterium | reverse complement strand
GTGCGGCCGTCCGGTCCGATCGGCTCGATGCCGACGCTTCCTTGCGGATTGGTCAGCCGCATGGTTTCCAATTCGGGTAGCGGCGACGAGAACTGAATGGCCGGGATGACCTGAATGCCCGACCGGTCGCACATCCGCAGCACGAGCTCAAGCACGTCCTTGCGAACCGGATCTTGTCCCAGTTCGAAGAAGGTGCCGGTGTCGTACTTGGGGGTGGGTTGCAGATGGCGGCTGGGATAGATCGCCGAGCCCTCGCAAGCGACGGTTAGGATGACGGCGTTGTAGCCGGCATGTTTCAGGTACTCGACCATCCGTTTGGCGCCGTCGTAGAACGTCGCCCAGTCGTCGAGGCTGCGGCCGGTGATCGGATCGAGACCTTCGGTGGCTGAGAAGTTCTCGGCCAGCAGCGGTTTGTCGTAGTAGGCCGCCAGCATGCGCTGCGGTTTTCTGCCGGCAGGCGGCAGCGACAGGGCAGGGAGGTCGTCGGGCCCCGTTTGCACGACGATCCGTCCATAAACGGCGGTGCGCTCGCCATGCCGATTGGTCAGCACGATCACGGGTGAACGGGTCTGGGGCCAGAACGGGATGCGCAGCTTTTGAACTTGCTGACGATGCCCTACGGCGGGAGCGCGCACATCGATGCCGCTATCCAAGCCGATCGGAACCACCTGGCCGGCGGCGTTGGGTTCGACGAGGCTGACGCCGAGCGTCTGCTCCAGATCGCTCGGATAGTCGATCTCGAGCATGTGCAGACGGCCGGGCGTGGTGATCGAAAGCGGATAGGCTTGCCAGCCCGCGGTCGGCAGTTCGACCCAGGTTTGTTCGATATGGCGGCGCGTGCGGATCGGGCCGCTGCCGATCGGCTGGTTGGACCAGGCGGGCAACTTGCGGAGCGAACTGAATCGCGGCAGGCGTTCCCACCAGCGCGGATTGGCGGGATCGACCTCGTCGGCAACTCGCCACGGTTGTTGCTGGGGGAGGATGCGTTCCGCGGGGGACACGACGACCAGTTGGATCTTCCGTTCGGCAATCGGCTTGCCACGGACGAGCGAGGTGGTCAGCCGTTTCGGGTAGAGAGCAATGCGAACGTCGTAGACCCCTTCCTCCGACGGCAGTGCGAACGACATCGGCAGGCTGGCGAGCGCTCCCGATTCATCCGTGCGAATTTCCTGCTCTTCTCGCTTTAGTTCCGTATCGGAACGCGCGTATTGCAGCGTGGTCGAGAGCAGATAAGCTGTCGACGGCGATAGGGACAAGCTGGTAGGAGCAATTTCGGCTTCGAGTTTTTCGCCGGGACCGAAAACGAGCGAATCGCGGCTAAGCTTTACACGCAGGGTGTCCCCGGGAGCCCGCTGCGCGAGCAGGCGGTTGCCGCGATTGTCGAGTTCGATGTTATGGAAGGTCTGGATCGCTTTGCTGAGTGGGATTTCGATCGCCGGAGCGGGCCCGCCTTCGTCGGATAGTTCCACGAGCAGCCGGGCGTCGTCCGGCGCCACGATTCGCACATCGCAACCGTCGTAGCTGTGCGGCGAACGGGGATAGACGCGTAGCGTGGACGAGTCGACCTGCTGAATCGATCCTGGCGCGTCGGCCTCCAAGCCGAGGACGGTTGCCTCGGAGAGCTGGCCGCTTGTGACGCGGATGGTTCCCTGCCAGGCGCGCGGCTCACCGCCACCCCAGGCAACGCGCAGCCGAATATCAACATCGGCTGCCGAGGCGGGGCTCGAGATCAGGCCCGTGAGCAGCGTCGCGAGGACGACGCATGTGCGCAGCGTGAGGACAGCGCGGCGCGGTGGCCACGCGCAAGGTCGCAGCGGACATCCCTGTCCTGCCATGAACCGGTCCTGCGCACGTTCGAGGGAAACAGACCCACAAAACTGTCCACTCCGGCTGTCGTGTTCCGTCACCAACCGGAGTGAGGCGGCCGATTATAGGGTGGAGCGTTCAAATCGGGCCACACCGATTCACCGAATGCTAGCCGCCGGGACCGTTTTTCAGAGATGCTGGCGTTCGGTTGCAGCAGCGATACTGGAGGCTGAACTGGTTTGCGGCCTGTTCGCTGCCCGCTACCGCCAGACGCTCGTGAGTGGCTCGGGAAGAGGGGCACTTTGGGCAGAGCCGCCCGCAAGAAATTCGCGATGACGTCGATCGAGCTCAGCCGCTAGCAGTTGAACGATATCACCACCGCGACTCGCGATTTCGTTCACTTCCCAGTAGTCGTCCGGCTTAACAAACAGCTCGTGGTGCAGGTGATCGCCGAGTAGCGACTCGCGCATCAGCCAAGCGGGGGTGCGGATCAACCTCTGGTCCGGGCCGAGGGCACAGCCGATCTGCCACTCCGCGGGTTGATGCTCGCGAAGGAGCCTGAGCAGGCTGCGCGCGGGAGCCGAAGTTGAATTTGCCGGCGTGAGCAGGTCGGTGATCGTTGCCGCGATGTCGCTGGTCTGGACGATGCCTCGCCGCCGCTGAGCCAGCGTGCTCTTGTCTGGCAACCGCAGCAGCAGCGGCACGTGCAGCAGGTCGCCATACAGGGCTTCGTCGCAGGGGCCGATCCGGCCGTGGTGGCCGAGCGGATAGCCTCGCGGTGAAGTGACCATCAGCGCCGTCTGCTGGGCCCACGGCTGACGGTCGATCTCGTCGAGCAGCATCCCGAGACACATGTCCAAGAGTGTGATCTGCCCGGCGTAGGCCTGGCGGTAGCCGAGCAGCTCATCGGGATCGAACTGCGGAGTGGCCCGCAGGTTCGGCGGAGTGACAAACGTTGGAGGCGTAGGGTCGTCTTCGTCCGCGAAGCGGTTTCGCAGTTCCAGCGGCGCATCCCAGGGGCCCGCCATGCCGCGCGCGTGGATGAAGAGCACGAAGGGGGAACTCAAGGAGCGGAGCGTATCCGCGGCGGCTTCGAACAAATGAGCCAGGCTCGTGGCGTCGACATCGTCGGCTGGTTCGCTTGGATCGCTGACTGGCAGGACAATGTGCTCGGCGAAGGCCTGGCAGACGTCGTAGCGAGCAACGTCGGGGTCGTCGGTCAGCAGAATCGTTCGCGTCGCATTGGCCTCAGCCACCTTGAGCCAGGGCAGGCTCGGTGGGGCCGTTAACGGGGGCTCCGCCGCGAGGAGCGAATCGCCGGTGCTTTCGAGCCGGGCTTGCAGCTTGTGCCACGCTTCGCGTCCCGCCGCCGAAGCGAGCGCGTGCTGGCCCAGTAAGTAGCCGCGGTAGGCTTGTTCGAGGCTCGGCGAATCGGCGAGGGCGTTTTCGCAAAGCAGCGAGGCGGCGGCGAGGCGATTGAAACTGGGCGTGTCGATCCAGGTGGCGCCGTGCGGTCCGAGCCACCCCGCGCCGAGTCGATCGACAACCAGCACGATGAGCGAAGAAGCGGTCATAAACAACCTCGTTACGACGCTCCGCGCCGTAACGCATGGTTGGACGCTGAGCGTCCAACGTGGTTAGACATTCGGCCCGTTTGCCGCGGCGACAGCTCACGACGCTGAGCGTCAAAACGGGCGTTCCCACGCGCAAGACGTGGGAACGAGAGCCATCGCGAAGCGGCGCTGCCGGACTAGTGTCCAGCGCCGCCGCGCTTGTAGTCAACCACGTTCCAGGCCAGGCCGACCGCACGCATGGCGCGGATGACCATGTAGGTGGTGTCGATTTCCCACCAGCGGTGGCCGTGGGGAGCCATACGCGGATAGGCGTGGTGGTTGTTGTGCCAGCCTTCGCCGTAGGTGATCAGAGCGACCCACCAGTTGTTGCGGCTGTCGTCGGTCGTTTCGTAGTTGCGATATCCCCACATGTGGCTGGCCGAATTGACGAACCAGGTGGCGTGCAGCACGAACACGAGTCGCACGAACATGCCCCAGACGAGCAACGAGGCGGCCATGAACCAACCGCCATAGGCGTAGCCGGCGGCGGCGATGATGCCAGCCATCAGGAAGTGGGACGGCAGGAACAAGTAGCCGATCCAACGCATGCCCTTGTCCTTGTACAGATCGGGCGCCCAACGCTTGATGTGCTGCTGGTGATAGGCGTCGCCGCGATACCAGGCGAGCCAGAACATGTGGCTCCACCAGGGACCATCGTGCGGCGAGTGCGGATCGCCATCTTGATCGCTGAGCGCGTGATGCTTGCGATGGTTGGCGACCCAGTCGATCGCCGAGCCTTCGCCGGCCAAACCACCGAGGAACGCGATCGCATAGCGGACAGGGCGGTAGGTTTGGAAGCTGGTGTGCGTGAGCATCCGGTGGAAGCCCAAGCAGATGCCGATGCCGCCGGTGAGCCAGTGAAGGAACACCGTGAGCGCCACCGCTTCCCAAGTGAAGACGAATGGAGCCGCGAGACAACCACCGTGCAAAATGACGAGCCAGATGATGTTGGCCCAGTTCGGTTGACGCGGCGGACTGTCGGCGTGGTGCGAACGCTGAACTTCTTTCGCCACATGCGCGTCGGCGCGATGCTCGGCGGGTTTGCCGTTGTGGCTATGCTTACGCTGCTGTTTGCGTGACTTTTTATCGGGTGCTACCGATGCCATTGCCTGTTGCCTTCGTGATAGTGGGCGGCCGAGTCGGTGGTCCGGCGAACATCCTGTCTGCGGGGGGCCGGCGCTAACTCTCGGCCGAGTTCAATCGCAGGCAATTGTAAAGGGCATCGAACGGACGTAAGTTCCAGCCGCGTACCTACTTGGTAATAGTTGTGTAAGGGGAATTGGTTGCGGTGCACCGCAAGGGGTTAACTGTTTTCCAGTTCAGGTTTTGGAGCGTGAAACGGCGGGAAGAGGGGGCTGAGCGGACTTGGAAAAAAGCTCTCCAAGGGGCAGCCACCTCCCCTTAACGACGGAGCCCATTCATGCAGCGAGCGTGCCGAAAAGGTTGACGGGAGGCCTTGCGCCCATTCCGATGAGGGGTGTTCAGGGCGTGAACTGCGGGGCCGACGGACGTGGGAGCAGCTTATGAGACTCGACATTCGAGGAGCCGGGACGTCGCTACGACGGGTGGGAGCCTTCGTCTTGCTGCTTTGGGCTGCCCTGACGACAGGAGCCGCCTGGGCCGATGACGAAGCGACCGCCGGCGCGCGAGAAGCCATCGTTCGTCGCATCGACGAGCGCATCGAGCAGCGGCTGGCCGACGCGGGCATCGAGCCGGCGCCGCGGGCTTCGGATGCCGAGTTCCTGCGGCGGGTCTATCTCGATCTGACCGGCGTGACGCCGCGCGTCGCCGAGGTGCGAGCGTTTCTGGCCGACACCGCCGAGGACAAACGCGAGAAGCTCATCGATCGGCTGCTCCAATCGCCCGCCCACGCCACGCACCTGGCCAACACCTGGCGACGGGTCATGTTGCCCGGAGGGATGAACCTGGAGCAGATCAACAACGTGGTTGGCGTGCAAAACTGGTTGCGGCGGCAATTCGTCGAGAACCTGCGCTACGACAACATGGTGAGCGAATTGCTCGTCGCCACCGAAGGGGACCAGACGGGCCCCGCACTGTACTACACCGCGCTCGACCTGGCGCCGGAGAAACTGGCCGGCAGCACCGCGCGAATCTTTCTCGGTTTGCAGATCGAATGCGCCGAATGCCACGACCATCCGTTCGATCGCTGGAAGCAAAGCGATTTCTGGGGCTATGCCGCCTTCTTTGCTCAGTTGGAGCGCGAGGAGAGTCGCCGCGGCATGAGCATGCTGCGCATCGCGGACAAGACCTCTGGCGAGGTGAAGCTGCCGAACACGGAGACGGTTGTCTTGCCGCTGTATCCCGGTGGCGCGGCGCCGCGCGAGGATGAACTCGGCACCCGGCGGATGCAGCTCGCCATCTGGATGGCCTCGCGCGACAATCCGTACCTGGCCAAGGCGGCCGCGAATCGAGTATGGGGACAACTCTTTGGTCGGGGGCTAGTGGAACCGGTCGATGATCTGGGGCCGCACAATCCGCCGAGCCATCCGGAGTTGTTCGACGAGCTAGCGCAGTACTTCGTCGACAGCGGCTTCAATCTGCGAGAACTCTATCGCACACTCACGCGCACTAAGGCCTATCAGCGGACGAGCGAGTGGACCACGGAGCCTGCGCCGCCGGCCGAGTTGCTCGCGCGGATGCCGCTCAAGGCGCTGTCAGCCGATCAGCTCTACGATTCGTTGAATCGCATTTTGAATCGCACGCCGGCGCAGCAGATGGGGAGCCCGATCCTCGACCCGCAGCGGCAGGCGTTCGTGGCGCGGCTCGAAGCGACCGGCAACTCGCCGCTCGAGTATCAGGCGGGCGTGCTGCAGGCGCTGACGCTGCTCAATGGTACCGACATTGCCGAAGCGACCCATCCCGAGCGAAGTCCGCTGCTGGGGGGCGTCGATGCGCCGTTTCTGACGGACGAGCTGCGCGTCGAGACGCTCTTTCTGGCGACGTTGTCGCGCCCACCGACTGAGGAAGAACGAAAGGCGTGTCTGGCGACGCTGGAGAATGGCTCACCGAGCGATCGCGGCAAGCAACTGGGCGACGTGCTGTGGGCGCTGCTGAACTCGGCGGAGTTTGCGTTCAACCACTAAACGCAGCCCCCAGAAAAATAGCGAGCGGCGGAGCTATTCGCCGACTTCAATCCAGGCCAGCACCTGGCCGGTTTTCAGCGGCTGGTCGATGCCGACGCACCGCCGGGCGAGGACGCCGCTGGCTGGAGCGCTGAGATCGACGGTCACATCCCCCGCGGAGATTTCGACGAGGCGGTCACCTTCGACGACCCGCGAACCGACGTCGGCGAGCCAGGAGGTGGCGGTGAGCGTCACGCCGGGAAGATCGAGATCGGGAAGCGCAAGTTGGCGTCGGGCGGCGGACATCGTTCTGCGGCTCCAGGAGACGAGGCGTTGGGCCGCGAGATGTACCAAATCGGAGCCAGCGGAGCGAGAGAAGTTCGCAGGGGCTTCCACAGCCGGCGGTTAACAACCGCCGGAGAAGGACGAGAGGTTCGGGCGATTGCGAGGACGGCGGGACGGGGACGGCAGAATTGGAAGTTCAGCTTGGGACGGGTAACGTCCTGTGGAGTGGCTCGCCCCATTCGCATTTCTCCGGAAGTTGTTAACTTCCGGCTATGAAGTGGCGGGGCTTACGCCCGTTTAGAACATCTCGGCCATTTCGCGGGCGTGGTAGCTGCTGCGGACAAAGGGACCGCTGGCGACCTGTTTGAAGCCCATGCTCTTGGCTGTCTTGCCGAGAAAGGCGAATTCCTCCGGCGGGATGTAGCGCACGACGGGCAGATAGTGGTCAGCCATCGTCGAGCTTGGCATCAGGTATTGGCCGAGCGTGAGGAGGTCGCAGCCGGCGTCGAGCAGATCGCCGAGCGTGTCGAGCACCTCTTCTTGCGTCTCGCCCAGGCCGAGCATCAGGCCGCTCTTGGTCTTGATCGCGGGATTCAGCTCCTTGATCCGGCGGAGCAGGGCGAGGGTCCAGCGATAGTCCGACTTGGGGCCGCGGACCTTGCGATAGAGACGCGGCACCGTTTCGGTGTTGTGGTTGAACACCTCGGGCGCCGCCGAAATGACGACGTCGAGCGCCGCCTGGTTGTTCACAAAATCGGGCGTGAGGACTTCAACCGAGGCTCCGGTCCGCTCCCGCACGGCGAGAACGCAGCGGCGGAAATGCTCGGCGCCGCCGTCGGGCAGGTCGTCGCGCGTCACCGACGTGATGACGACATGTTTCAAGCCAAGTCGATGTGCCGCTTCGGCCAGGCGAGCGGGCTCATCTTCGGCGGGCAAGGCTGGCGGCCGACCGCGGGCGACGGCGCAGAAACCGCAAGGCCGGGTGCAGACGGCTCCCAGGACCATGAACGTAGCGGTCTTCTGCGAGTAGCACTCCATCCGGTTGGGGCACTTCGCGTTGTCGCAGACCGTTTCGAGATTCAGCTCCTCGAGCAGCCCGGCCGTGAAATTGCCGAAATTGCCCTTGGGCACTTCGCGCTTCAGCCAGCGAGGCAGGCGACGATTCTCGGTCTCGTGCCCGCCGATCGAGACGAGTTGGACTTCGCTACCGCCGCCGTGCGAACCGCAGCTGGAGCCTTCCTGGCTGCTGCATTGCATTTTTGAGCCGGTGGCGGAGACGATCGGCAACTCAAGCGGCGGATTCACGCGAGGCGGTTCCCGGAATTTCAGTCAGCAGCGGATGGCCGGTGTGCAGATGATAGTCGTCGCAGCCGAGGCTCTTGGCCAGCTGAGCGATGACAGTGGAGCGGACATTGCTCATTCTACCCGCTGCGGCCCGCTCGGACAGGAGAGACGAGAGGGTCGGTTTCAGGGCAAAACCGGTGTTGGCCGCGGCCGATTCCTGGCTAACTACGGCTGGGGGAACGACTTCCACCCGCCCGAAGCCACGATTTTCGGGGGCCACGTTGATATAGGCGCCGTGCGAGGTAATACCCTGTTTCACGGCCGCTCCGACGGTTGCCAGCATGCCGGTCTGGCCCCACCAGCCGCATCGGCCGGGGAGTTCCTTGGCCGTCACGCCCAGTTCGGTCAGCGTCCCGCCCAGGGCTTCCTGCAGCTTGCGGACGTAGTGCCCCACGGTCCAGCCGCGCCAGTCGAGCGACAGGATCGGGTAAATCGCCAGTTGGCCGGGCGAATGCAGCAGGGGGCCGCCTCCTCGGCTGACGTACCGGACGGCCAATTGCCATTCGGAGAGCTCGGCTCCGGTGAAACGGACCTGGCCGCGCGAACCACTCCGGCCGATTGTGATGAGCGGCTGGTGCTCGCAGAGCAGGACCACGACCCGGCCGTCGGCGCGGGTGAGGGCGTCGTAGGCAAGTCGCCGCTGCACGTGCAGGCAATCCTCGTAGTCCACGCATCCCAGCAGGTGGAAGTGGGCAGAAAACGGGCGCGGCTTGGCCGTAGCTTTTCGCTGAGGCATCGATCCGAAACTCTCAGGGCGGCCAATCGGCCGGGGTAGATAAGCGGGCGGGACTTTAGCAATCCAGGCCGGAAGGGACAAGGGAAAAGGGATCAGGGAAAAGAGACGGAGCGTTGACTGGCGAAACGGACTTGACGAGCCGCTCGTCCGGCGAATCCTTCCCTTGTCCCTTGTCCCTTGTCCCTTGTCCCACTTACCTCCCCGCCGCCGGTCGGCCACAATAGAAGGCTCGAAACAACCGGGACGTGGCAAGCAAGGCAACCATGGCCAAGAAGGATAAGAAAAGCGGCAAGCCGGCGAAGGCGAAGGAGCCCGAGGGGAAGCTCGTGGCCGACAATCGCAAGGCCCGCTTCAACTACGAGATTCTCGACATGCTCGAGTGCGGCATTCAGCTCGTCGGCAGCGAGGTAAAAAGCCTCCGCGACGGCAAGCTGTCGCTCGAGGAGTCGTACGCTCGCGTGAAGGACAACGAGGTCTGGCTCGTAGGGGCCGACATTGCCGAATACAAGCAGGCTTCGATCTGGAATCACGAACCCAAGCGCCCCCGCAAGCTGCTCCTGCGCGGCGAGCAGCGGCGCAAGTTCGCCAACCAGGCCCACGAGAAAGGGCTGACGCTGGTGCCGCTGAAGGTTTACTTCAACGAGCGCGGCATCGCCAAGGTGCTGCTCGGCCTGTGTCGCGGTAAGAAACTGCACGACAAACGCGAGACGCTCAAGAAGAGCGACGCGAAGCGCGACATCGCCCGGGCGATGCGGCGGCACTGAGTCGGCGGTTGAGCGCTGTGGGCGAGAGGCAAGATCAAAGAGGTAAGAGAGGTGGGATGACGATTTTCCCGATGGCCGAACCAATGTCGCCGGCGAGCCGTAAATACGTAGCCCTCTTGGATAGGGATAAGAGATAAGGGAAAAGGGAGGGGACCCATGTCCCTATAACTTGACGACAGCCGGCAGCTAACGAACGTTCCCTTGCCTCTTGTCCCTCCGCTCTGAACTCTAACCTCTGAACTCTCTCTCGCCTCCCGCCATGCTCGAACTCAAAAACATTCGCAAGTCGTATCCCCTTCCCGGTGGTGGGTCGTTGCCGATTCTTGATGTGCCCAGCTATCGCCTGGAGTCGGGGGAGCAAGCGGTGATCGTCGGCCGGAGCGGCTGTGGCAAGACGACGTTGCTGCACGTCATCGCCGGCATCAGCCGGGCCGACACGGGAGAGATTCGCCTCGACGGGATCAACCTGGCGACTCTCTCCGAGGCGGGCGTCGACAAGGTGCGGGCCGACAAGATCGGCTACGTGTTTCAAACGTTCAATCTGCTGCCAGGGTTTTCGGCGCTCGAGAACGTGCTGCTGGGGATGACGTTCGCCCGCGGTAAGAAGGACATCGGCCGGGCCAAAAACCTGCTCGAGCGAGTGGGCCTTGCGCACCGGTCGCATCACAAGCCACGAGCGATGTCGGTCGGCGAGCAGCAGCGCGTTGCCGTCGCCCGGGCGCTGGCGAACAAGCCGAGTCTGCTCCTTGCGGACGAACCGACCGCGAATATCGATCCGCGCAATCAACAGATGATCATCGACCTGATCCGCGATACGTGTCGCGAGGAAGGGGTGTCGCTGGCTTTGGTGACGCACTCGATGGAAGTGGCTGGACAGTTTGACCGGGTCGATCGATTGGAAGAGTTCAACCTGGTGACGAAAGCGGCGCTGGCGGCGGGGTGACCTGGTAGCCGGGGCGTAACACGCCCCGGAGAAGAGCTGTTGGATACGAATGGGCAGTGGCGACTCCACTCGCCGTGCTCCGGAGCGTGTTACGCTCCGGCTCAGGGAATGAAGCAAGGATCTGGGACGAACTATGAGTCTGTTTCTTATCGCCTTTCGCAGCATTCAGCAGCGGGGCGTTGCTTCGCTGCTCACGATGCTGTCGATGGCGCTCGGCGTGATGCTGGTGGTCGCAGTGCTGGCCATTTTTGGCGTCGTCTCGCAGTCGTTCCGCAACAACGCCAGCCTTGGCTACAACATGATCATCGGGGCCAAGGGAGGCCGCGAGCAGCTGACGCTCAACACGGTGTACTACCTCAGTTCGCCGGTCGAGAACATTCCCTACGAGTTCTATCTCGAGTTTCTCGATAAGCCGCAGCGGGATGAACTGCTCAAGGACTCGCTCCGCGAGAAGGCGTACGAGCAGCGGTGGGAAACGGCTAGCGCAGCCGCCGCCGCGCTCGATGGCGGCCTGTCGGCGCTTGTCGCGGACGCGGCGATGGAATCGCTCGAGCAGATTGACGGTCAGCGTCTCGATCTGGGGCGCGACGGCAAGTACGGCGCGATGACAGAGCTGGCGATTCCGGTTTGCCTGGGAGACTACTACGGCCGGTTCCGTGTGGTAGGCACCACGCCGGCGCTGTTTGACGACCTGGTGTGGGACATCGAGAACGAGCGGAAGTACGAATTCGCCTCGGGACGCAATTTCGTCCATCGCAGCAAGGAACACGGCTACTTCGAGGCGGTGGTCGGCTCGGTCGTTGCCCGCGAGATGGGGCTGAAGGTCGGCGATCAGTTCTCGCCGGCCCACGGCGATCCGGAGGGGCACACGCACGAGCGCAAGTTCACGATCGTCGGCATCCTCGCCCCGAGCGGCACGCCGAACGACCGGGGTGTGTTTGTGAACATGGAAGGCTTCTACCTGATGGAGGATCACGCCAAACCGATCGATGAAGTCCAGCAGGAACCAGCCGACGCCCCGCAGAGCGAAGCCGAAGAGCGGGCGGCCATGCAGGCCGCGATGGCGGCGGCGAAGAAGCGGGGGGAGATCGAACGCGAGCCGGACCCCGATCCGCTCCCCGTCGAGCAGCGTGAAGTGACCGCCATCCTGCTGAAGACGCCGACGATGATCGCGCCGGGGCTCGAAAACGCCATCAACGAAGGGCCCGTCGCACAGGCTGTGCTGCCGGTCGCGGTGATCTACGGCATGTTCGAGTTCTTCGTCACGCCCATTCAGTGGACGCTGCTGATGCTCACCGCGATGATCTGCATCGTCTCGGGCGTGAGCATCCTGGTGAGCATCTACAACTCGATGAGCGAACGGAGGCACGAGATCGCCGTGATGCGGGCGCTCGGCGCCGGGCGTGGCACCGTAATGGCGACAATTCTGCTCGAATCGACGCTGCTCGCCATCGGCGGCGGCCTGCTCGGCTGGCTGCTGGGACACACGGCGACGTGGCTGGCGAGTCCGATCATCGAGGAACGGACCGGCGTGCAGATCGGGTTCTGGGATTGGGAACCGTCGGTGCGCATTCTCGACCTGTTGGGAGTACAGGGCTCGTTCGCCCAGACGTTCACCCTGCCGGTCGAGGTCGTGCTGCTGCCGGCGCTCCTGCTCCTGGCGATTCTCGTCGGCTTCTGGCCGGCATTGACGGCCTATCGGACTGATGTGGCTGAATCGCTGGGCAAGTAATGCGACGATCATAGCCGGAGCGTAACTACGCTCCGGAGAACGGCGCGAGCGGACTGCGATTGCACGGCGGTGTCCAACTGCTGTTTTCCGGCGAGTGTGACTCGCCGGCTAACGATGGTGGTATTTTACTTCACGACGAAGTTGACGAGCTTGTTGCCCGGCGGAACGATCGTTTTGACGATCTGTTTGCCTTCGAGCAGTTCGACGATGCGCGGGTCGGCCTTGGCAGCGGCGATGATCGTGTCGGGATCGCTGCCGGCGGGGACGACGACCTTGCTGCGGAGCTTGCCGAGGATCTGGACCGGGATTTCGATCTCCGCGTCCTTGGTCAGCTCATCATCAAACGTCGGCCAGGGCTCGTAGGCGAGCGACTGCTTGTGGCCGAGCAGTTGCCAGAGTTCTTCGGCGATGTGCGGAGCGAACGGCGACAGCAGCAGGATAAACCGCTCCATCACGCTGCGCGGGCGGACCGATTGCTTGGTGAAGAAGTTGGTGAACTCCATCATCCGGGCGATCGCCGTGTTGAACTCCATCCGCGAGATGTCGCTCGTGACTTGCTTGATCGTCTTGTGCAGGGTGCGGTTCTGCTCCTCGGTCGGCTCGACGTCCTGAACCGACGCGTTGAGTGTCAGTTCATCGGCTTTGTCGTCGACGATCAGCCGCCAGGCCCGGTCGAGGAACCCGCGCACGCCCACCACGCCGGCGGTGCTCCACGGTTTCACCGCTTCGAGCGGGCCCATGAACATTTCGAACAGGCGGAGCGAGTCGGCGCCAAACTCCTGCACGACGTCGTCGGGGTTGATGACGTTGCCGCGGGCCTTCGACATCTTCTCGCCGTTCTCGCCCAGGATCATTCCCTGGTTCACGAGCTTGCGGAATGGTTCGGTCGTGCTGACGTAGCCGCGGTCGTAGAGCACCTTGTGCCAGAACCGCGCGTAGAGCAGGTGGAGCACGGCGTGCTCGGCGCCGCCGACGTATAAGTCGACCGGCATCCAGGCCTTTTCCTTTTCCGGATCGACGAACCGCTCGTTGTTCTTGGGATCGATGAATCGCAGGTAGTACCAGCAGCTGCCAGCCCACTGCGGCATCGTGTTCGTCTCGCGGCGGTAACGCTTGCCGTCGATCGTCGGGTACAACCACTCCTCGGGCGCTTTGCCAAGCGGCGGCTCGGGCCGGCCGTGCGGCTTGTAGTCGTCCAGGTGCGGCAGATCGACGGGCAATTGTTCGACCGGCACGGCGCGGACGCGGCCGTTCGGCTTGCCGTCGTCGCCGAGTTCGTGAAGGATCGGGAACGGCTCGCCCCAGAACCGCTGCCGGCTGAAGAGCCAGTCGCGGAGCTTGTAGTTGACCGCTTCGCGTCCCACTCCGTTTTCGGCGAGGTCGTGCGTGATGCGTTTCTTGCAGTCGGCGGTGGACAGGCCGTTGTACGGGCCGCTATTGACCGCGGCGCCGTAGTCGGCAAAACATTCTCGGCCGGCGAGGACCGCGTCGCGGAAGTCGTTTTTGTGCGGTTCAGATTCCTCGGAGGACTTTCGTCCTCCGCTCGCCGAACTTGGGTGGTGGCCCGGATCGACGACGGGGATGATCGGCAGGTCGTACCGTTGGGCAAACTCGAAATCGCGCTCGTCGTGGGCGGGCACTGCCATGATGGCGCCGGTGCCGTAACCCCAGAGGACGTAGTCCGCGATCCAGATGGGCGTCGGCTTGCCGTTGACGGGATTGATCGCGAACGAGCCGGTGAAAACGCCCGTTTTCTCCTTGTTCACGTCCTGCCGATCGCGGTCGCTCTTGCTGGCCGCCTTGGCGACGTATTCCTTCACGGCCGCCTGCTGCTCAGGCGTCGTCAGCCGTTCGACGAACGGATGTTCGGGGGCGATCACCATGTACGTGGCGCCGAACAGCGTGTCAGGGCGCGTGGTATAGATCCGCAGGACGTCGTCGGGCGCCTTGCGCGGAAATGCCTTGCCCTTGCGCGAACCCTTCCAAGACTCAAATGCCTCCTTGTAGGGTGGGTCAAGCGCAGCGCGGCCCACCACGGAGGTCGAGGTGGCGGCGGCGCGAGAAGCGGCGTCGGTTGCCTGGTGGGCCTCACTTCGTTCGGCCCACCCTACGGGGCCGTTGCCTACGTAGAAGTCGACTTCGGCGCCGACGCTGCGGCCGATCCAGTCGCGCTGCAGCTTCTTGATTCCTTCGGACCAGTCGAGCGGTTCCAGGTCTCGCTCCAGACGGTCGGCGTAGGCGGTGATGCGGAGCATCCACTGCCGCAGCGGCATGCGGACGACGGGATGGCCGCCGCGCTCGCTCTTGCCGTCAATCACTTCCTCGTTGGCCAGCACCGTGCCCAGGCCGGGGCACCAGTTCACCAGGGCGTCGGACTGGTAGGCCAGGCGATGGTCGTCCTGGTACTGGCGGACGGCGTCCTCGCCTTGGGCTTGCACGTCGTCCGGAATCGGCAGTTCGCTGATCGGCCGGCCGCAATTGCAGTCGGGATCGAACCAGGTGTCGTAGAGGACCAGGAAGATCCACTGGGTCCAGCGGAAGTAGTCGACGTCGGTCGTGGCCAGCTCGCGGTCCCAGTCGTAGCTGAAGCCGAGGCTTTTCAACTGACGAGTGAAGGTGCCGATGTTTTCTTCGGTGAAGTCGCGAGGCGATCGATTTTTCGAAATCGCGTACTCTTCGGCAGGGAGGCCGAAGGCGTCAAAACCCATGGGGTGCAGAACCGTCTTGCCCCGCATCCGCTCGAAGCGGCAGACAATGTCGGTCGCTGTGTACCCTTCCGGATGGCCGACGTGCAGGCCCGAGCCGCTGGGGTAGGGGAACATGTCGAGGGCGTAGAGTTTTTCCCCGACGGGCATGTCCGGCGTGCGGAATGTCTTGTGCTGGTCCCAGTACTGCTGCCACTTGGGCTCGATCGCGGCGGGGTTATAGCGGGGCATGGTAGTAGGCACACTCCGTGTGCCGTCGATTCTGGGTGAGGATTTTGGTGCGAACGCGGGTAGCTGAATTAGCCAGAATTCAGACGCAGCTCGAAGCCGGCCTGCAGGGCATCTGAATTCTGGCGAATTCAGCTACGAGGGCGGTTGGAGCTGCGCTTGACTCAAACCAGTTTGGCGTCGCCAGTTGCGGCTAAGACCGAAATTCTACCCTGCGGGTTCGGAGGCGGGAACGGGCGGAGAATCTCGCCGCAGTGGAGTTCTCAATCGCCCACGTAGCCGGCGAGAACACTCGCCGGAGAAGGACCGGTTGGTTTTGCTATCGACGATTGCGCAATCTGACGCTTCTTCATGAGGCCGTTCGGGATAGGGCAATTTCGCGCCGTTCTCCGGAGCGTGTTACGCCCCGGCTATGGGTGTCCGCAATCCGCTCTTGGTTGCCGTGGCCTGCGCGCCCGTGCGATGCTAAGATGTTATGTCCCCTCATGTTTCCGCTTGTCTGCGACCGAAGGAAAAGGTCATGCTCTATAACGCCCGTCGTCGTCTGAAACTCAACGAAGCCGAACGCCAGGCCATGCGCGAAGCGGGTCGGTTCAATGCCGAGCTGCTCGACTTCGTCCGTCCGCACGTTCAGCCTGGAGTGACGACTGGCGAGATCGATCGGCTGGTCTATACCTACACCCGCGACCACGGCCACGTGCCCGCCTGTTTGGGCTATCCGGGACCGAAGGGGCCGTTTCCGAAGAGCTGCTGCACGAGCGTCAACGACGTGATCTGCCACGGGATTCCGGGCGACTACGTGCTGCAGGAAGGGGACATTGTGAACATCGACGTGACGTCGATCGTTCGCGGTTGGCACGGCGACCAGTCGGAGACGTTCATCATCGGCCAGCCGAGCGACCTGGCCCGGCGCGTGACGCAGTGCTCGCACGACTGCCTCTGGCTGGCGATCGACAACATCAAGCCGAACGGCAAGGTGTCGGACATCGGCGATGTGATCGTGCGACACGCGCGTAAGATGGGCTTCAGCGTGGTGCAGGAGTACGTCGGTCACGGCCTCGGCCGGCAGTTCCACCAGCCGCCGACCATTCCGCACGATCCGACCCCTGAAAGCCGTCGGCAGAAGCTCGAGCCGGGCATGTGCTTCACCATCGAGCCGATGATCAACACCGGAACGCGCGAGACGATCCTCAGCAAGCGCGACGGCTGGACGGTCCGCACGAAGGACGGCGGGCTGAGCGCGCAGTTCGAGCACACGATTCTGATGACCGAGACCGGCCCCGAAGTGCTCACGCTCACGAAGAACGGTCCACAGCGCGGACACCAGTTCTAAGAGCGGCGAAGTCGCCAACAATCCAAGCCAGTCGGCGAGCGGGGGACGAAAGTCCCCCGAGTTGTTTTACGGCCGGCGTTGGATAGCCGGCCATCGGGTGGTGGGCCTCGCTGGCGCTCGGCCCACCCTACGACTTTTGCTTGCGGGCGGTCGTCGCGGGTTGATAATCTGGCGCACTCGTCTTGCTCCGTGTTTTCTTCGGCTGGGGAGCGTTTCGGATGCGGGTCTTTTCGCTGCGCGCATTGCTCATGGGGACCGCGATCGTGGCCCTCTGCCTGGTGATTCTCTGTCGGCCGTCGCTGTTCTGGATGCGGGTGGCGTTCAGCGGAACGCTGCTGACGCTCGCCTGGTGGATCGTGCTGGCCCTGGCGGGGCAGGGGGCGGTGCGGCGATTTGGGATCGCGGCGGCGATCGTTGGCGTGGGCTATCTGACCATGGCCTTGCGCACGAGCGAAGTCGAAAACGCCCACCTCGGCTCGTATGTGACGGGACGAATGCTCCTGACGCATCAGGTGCTGGAAGAGGCGGCGAAGCTGCTCGGCCATGACTCATCGGTCACGGTTGCGGGCCTGTCGCTTTGGGATTCGGAGACCTTCAGCAAGTGGACGATCGTTTCAAGGTCCCCTCCGGGAGCATTTGCTGGTGGAGGGGCCGGATGGGCAACGCAGGCAGTGCCGGGGCCGCCGCCAATGGCCAGGTATCAGCAATACCTGATTAGCGGGCATTGCCTGTTCGCGATTCTGTTTGGGTGGATCGCCGGTTGCGCGGCGCGGCGGTGGTTGCGACCGGATGGGGCCGGTGAGGGGGGCAGTGGCGAGAATGGGGGTGGTGGGCCTCGCTAGCGCTCGACCCACCCTACG